>JBEBCC010000070.1:0-48008 GCA_041158125.1 Cyanobacteriota bacterium | reverse complement strand
AGCGCTCCGAATACGCCATCCGCCTCGAAGAGAAGCAGAAGCTTCGCTTCAACTACGGCATCTCCGAGCGTCAGCTCGTGCGCTACGTGAAGAAAGCGCGCGCCCAGGAGGGTTCCACCGGTACCAACCTGCTGAAGCTGCTCGAGAACCGTCTCGACAATGTGTGCTTCCGCCTCGGCTTCGGCCCCACCGTTCCCGGTGCCCGTCAGCTGGTGAACCATGGCCACGTGACCGTGAACGGCCGGGTCGTGGATATCCCCAGCTACCAGTGCAAGGCCGGTGATGTGATCGCCATCCGCGAGCGCAAGCAGAGCAAGAAGCTGGCCGAAGGCAACCTGGAGTTCCCCGGTCTGGCCAACATTCCCCCTCACCTTGAGCTCGACAAGAACAAGCTCACCGCCAAGGTGAGTGGCAAGTGCGAGCGCGAGTGGGTCGCCCTCGAGATCAACGAACTGCTGGTGGTTGAGTTCTACTCCCGCAAGGTGTGAGCAGTGGGCTGCCACCGGCAGCTCCGATCACCCCGATCCATTCAGCCAGCCCGGCCCTTTGCGGCTGGGCTTTTTTGCTGGTTGGCCTGGCTCCGGGCCGGGTTCTGCCGCCACCGGCCGGACCCTGACAGCTGCCACCGGCGGCCTACCGCCAGATCGTGGCGAGCGGCTATGGGCCAGCACCGACCTTGCGGCACGCGGCTGGCTCAAGGCTGATGGGATTGAAGGTGGCCGGTCTGGCTTCGCCTGGCTGAGCCCACGGAGGCACAAGCCTGGGGGCCGTCAGGGCAGGCCTTCCCCAGCCCTGTTGCGCCCCCTTGCGGCAAGGCCCCGGCGTTGGCAGAGACAGCTCTGGCTCATCCGCCGATCAACGTCTCCAGCGCGGCGGTGACATCCGTCTGCCGCATCAGCGATTCACCCACAAGCACCGCGTCAGCGCCGGCACTCTGAACCCGATCGAGATCGTCACGGCTGAACAGGCCGGATTCACTCACCAGCAGGCAACCCTTGGCGCGGATCTGCTCGCCGTAGCGTGCCGTCAAGACCTCGGTGGTGGCCAGATCAGTGTGGAAGCTAGCCAGATCACGGTTGTTGATGCCGATCAGCTGCACGCCATCCAGGGCCAGCACCCGCTCCAGTTCGGCCGCATCATGCACCTCCACCAGCGCGGTCAGCCCGAGGCTGCGCGCCACCCTCAGCAGGTAGTTCATGTCCTGATCGGTGAGGATCGCCGCGATCAGCAGCGCCGCATCGGCGCCGGCTGCGCGGGCCTGATACAGCTGATAGGGGGTCAGGATGAAGTCTTTGCAGAGCAGTGGCAGGTCCACGACCTGGCGCACCTGCACCAGTACCTCGAAGCCGCCCTGGAAAAACTGTTTATCGGTGAGCACCGAGAGGCAGCTGGCGCCACCGGCGGCATAGCCCCGAGCAATTGCTTCCGGATCGAAATCCTCGCGGATCACGCCTTTGCTGGGGCTGGCTTTCTTCACCTCGGCGATCACCGCCGGCTTGCGGCAGGCGGCGCGCAGGGCCGCCAGGAAATCGCGGGTCGCGGGTAACTCCGCCACCTGTTTCTTGAGCTGCTCCAGGCTCAGACGCTCGCGGGCTGAGGCCACCTCACGGTCCTTCTCCCAGACGATCTTCTCGAGGACGTTGCGTGGTTCGCTCTCCTCGTGTGGGATGGCGTACTCCAGGTGGGCCACCTTCACCTTCGGGTTGGGTGGCCGGCGACGGATTTCCATGGGGTTGTGACGGTGGGCTCGCGGACCAGGGTTGTGGCTTGCTGGACAGATGTCAGCGGTCTGGCGGCCGGGGCGGTTGGCTCCGGGCTTCGCCTGGAAGCTGTGTCACCCGGGTGCAGCCAGGGTGGTCTTCAACCGGTGACGGCCAGGGCGGCCTGCTTGTAGGCCACCTCGACCACTTCGCTGAGGGTGGGGTGGGTGTGCACTTCGTTCACCAGTTGCTTGACGCTCTGGCGGCGGGCTACCGCGTTGGCGATCTCCTGGATCAGATCGGCAGCATGCAGACCGTAGATGTGAGCGCCAAGCACTTCACCGCTGCTCTTATTGAACAGCAGTTTCATCAGGCCGTCGCTCTCCAGTTCCGCCAGTGCCTTGGAATTGGCCTTGAAGTAGCTGCGCACCAGGCCGAGCTCGAAGCCCTCCTTGGCGGCCAGCTCCCTGGCATCGGTTTCGCTCAGGCCCACCGAGCTGATCTCCGGGTGGGTGAAGGTGGCGGCAGGGATCGAGCGGTAATCGATCTGGCGGGCGTGGCCGAGGATGTTGTCGATCGCCACGGTGCCCTGGGCGGCGGCGGTGTGGGCCAGCATCATCTTGCCGGTCACATCACCCACGGCCCACAGGTGGGGCACCGGTGCGCCGTTCACCAGCACACGCATGGCGTCATCCACGGGGATGAAGCCGCGGTTGGTTTCGATGCCGCAGGACTCCAGGTTCAGGCCCTTGCTGCTGGGCACTCGGCCGGTGGCCACCAGCACCGCGTCCACTTCGAGGGTCTCCACCGGCTCACGCGTCTGCATGTCCACCAGGTCGATCTGCACCGGGGCGCCGGGCTTGATCGATTTGGCCAGCACGCCCGAGCGGGCGTCGATGTCGCGGCCGTCGATCAGGTGGCGGGCGGCGATCTTGGCGATGTCGGGATCGAAGGTGGGCATCACGCGATCCAGGGCTTCGATCATCGTGACCTCGCAGCCCAGGGCGGTGTACACATCAGCGAATTCCAGGCCGATGTAGCCGCTGCCCACGATCGCCAGCCAGCGGGGCAGCCACTCCAGGCTGACCGCTTCATCGCTGGTGAACACCGTGCGGCCGTCGGTTTCGATGCCAGGCGGCACGAATGGATCGGAGCCCGTGGCGATGATCACATCGCGACCGCTGAGCACGCGATCCACGCCGTTGATCTCGCGCACGCCCACGTTCTGGGCACCATCCAGGCGGCCTGTGCCGCGGATGATCGTGACGCCGGCCCGCTCCAGGGTCTTGGTGAGGTTGCCGCGGATCGTGGCGACCAGTTGGTTGGCGTGATCGGCGATCTTCTGGCGCTCGAACCGCACCGGTGCGGCATGGATGCCGAAGCCCTTGAGGTGCTCAGCATCAGCGAGTTCGCGCACGCGACCGCTGGCGGCCAGCAGCGCCTTGGAGGGCACGCAGCCGCGGTTCACACACGTGCCACCCATGTCACGGCTTTCGATGATCGCCGTGCGCAGGCCGTGCTCGGCGGCATGCTTGGCCGCATCGAAACCGCCGTAACCGGCGCCGATCACGATCACGTCGAAATCGAAGCTGCCCTCGCTCACCGCTTGCATCCGCAGTTGGCGGGCATTCTCTCCTGTCAGGGGGCAGCGCTTGGCTGCCGCTGCTGCCGCCAGCGCTCCAGCAGCAGCGGGCCCGCCGCTACCGCCACGTTCAGGGATTCCACTGCGGCGCTGTGGGGGATGGTGACGCGATGGGTGGCCAGGGCCGCCAGATCCGGATGCAGCCCGGCGCCCTCATTGCCCAGCAGCAGCACTGTCGGTCGGCACCAGTCGAGGTGCCAGTAGGGGATCGGCGCCTCAGCGCCGACGCTGCTGCCCTCCACAAGAGTGGCCACCAGCTGATGGCCGGCGGCCGCGGTCCGCTCCAGCAGTTGTACGAGGCCGTCGCGGTCGGACTCGCGCCGCAGCGGCAGCGCCAGGGCCGCACCGGCGGAGGCCCGCAGCACTTTCGGCTGCAGCGGGTCGGCGCCGCCCCCCAGCCACACCTCCTCCACGCCGGCGGCCAGGGCCGTGCGCAGCAGTGTGCCGAGGTTGCCGGGATCCTGAAGTTGGTCGAGGGCCAGCACAAAGCGGCCGTCACCACCGGCGCGGCGCAGGGCCGCGGCGGCCAGGGTGAGCACCACCCCATCGGGGTGATCGGTGCTGGCGGCGGCAGCCAGCACGTCCTCGGCAACGGGCTGGATCGCCAGCGGGCAGTCGGACAGCAGTCGGCCGTGACGATCCAGCCAGTGCGGTGTGGCCAGGATCCGCTCAGGGCGGAGCCCCAGTCGCAGCACCTCCTGCAGCAGGTGCGTGCCCTCCAGCAGCAGCAGCCCCTGTTCACGTCGTCCCTTCGGCTGGTGCAATGCCCGCAGGCGGGCCACCAGGGGATTGCGGCGGCTGGTGATCAGCTCCAACGGGCGTTCAGCCATGGGGACAGGCGATGCGGCGATGCCAGGTTCAGAAGGACTGCTGACGACGCACGTGCAGTCCTTCGCTGATCTCCAGCTTGCGGTCGTGCAGCTCCAGGCCCCGCACGGCCGCCACCTCACCCTTGAGCCCCTCCGCGGACAGGTTTTTGATCAGCTCCTTGATCAGCACATCCTCCACGGTGTTCTGGTCGAGCAGATCGGGCGTGAGCGCCTCCAACAGTCGGCCCACCTTGGCGGCCACCACATCGGAGGCATTGGTGATCTTGAGGATGAGCATGGCGGTGCAGCAGCGGACGGGCAGGGGCAGGATGCCCGGCTGGCCGCTGCAGCCGGGCTGCGCTCAGCCTGGCAACGGCCGGCGCCCACGCAAACGGCTGGATACAAAACCGCTGGATACAACAGCCTGGGCTGAGCCAGGCCGCTGACGGCTGGTGGCTGATCGCCGGGGTCTGGCGGATGCCGTCACTGAGCACGACAACAAAAAAGCCCCTCCAGAGAGGGGCTTCTTCAGTGCGGATGGGGAGACTTGAACTCCCACGACATTGCTGCCACTAGTACCTGAAACTAGCGCGTCTACCAATTCCGCCACATCCGCAGGGGATAGGGCGCCGATTGCGGCGTCCGGCGGTGATCGCCTTGCGGCGACCACGAAAATGTACCCCATCGCGGTCACTCCGGGGGTGGGGTTGCGATGGGGGCTCCGACTGCGGCGCCGAGGTCAGTTCGACGGCCGGCCGTCTAGACGGTCTCAGATCCGGTTGTCAGGATGGGGAACCTGAGGCGGGACGCCGGTTGCCATGACATTGACTGTTGTCCCGTCTCAGCAGATTCTCAATCCTCAGCTTGAGATCGCCGGTGGGCGTCGGTTGGCCGGCGAATTGCGCGTCAGCGGCGCCAAGAACTCGGCGCTGGTGCTGATGGCGGCCAGCTTGCTCACCACGGCGCCGCTGCGCCTGCGCAACGTGCCGCCCCTCACCGACATCCAGGGAATGGCCGAGATCCTGGCCTCTCTGGGGGTTGCCGTGCGTCGCGGCGCCGACAGCCTGGAGATGGACGGTTCCGGCCTCAGCCACGCCGCTCCGCCCTATGAGCTGGTCAACAGCCTGCGGGCCAGCTTCTTCTGTATCGGCCCCCTGCTGGCCAGGCTCGGCATCGCCCGTGTGCCTCTGCCCGGCGGATGTCAGATCGGCACCAGGCCGGTCGTGGAACACGTCAAGGGGCTCAAGGCCCTCGGGGCTCAGGTCACCATCGAGCACGGCGTGGTCTCGGCTGTGGTGCCTGGCAGCGGTCATCGCCTCCGCGGCGGCCGCATCCACCTCGACTGCCCCAGCGTCGGCGCCACAGAGACGCTGATGATGGCGGCGGTGCTCGCCGATGGCGAGACGGTGATCGAGAACGCTGCCCTCGAGCCGGAAGTGGTGGATCTGGCCGGGCTGTTGCTGGCCATGGGCGCCAAGGTGCGCGGTGCCGGCACACCCACGATCACGATCGTCGGTGTGCCGCGCCTTCATGGTGCTGACTACGCCGTGATTCCCGACCGCATTGAAGCCGGCACGTTCCTGCTGGCGGCGGCGATCACCCGCTCCAGGCTCACGGTGGCTCCTGTGATCACGGATCACCTCGGCGCCGTGCTCACCAAGCTGGAGGAGGTCGGCTGTCGCCTGGAGATCGATGGCACCAGCGTCACCATCAGCGCTGAGGCGATCCAGTCGGTCGATCTGCGCACTCAACCCTTCCCGGGCTTCCCCACCGACCTTCAGGCGCCGTTCATGAGTCTGCTGGCCACGGCCAGCGGCACCAGCGTGATCACCGAGAACATCTTCGAGAATCGCCTGCAGCACGTGGCGGAGTTGCAGCGCATGGGGGCCGCCATCCGCATGCAGGGCAACACGGCCTTTGTGGAGGGGGTGGCCCGTCTCAGCGGTGCACCCGTGCAGGGCAGTGACCTGCGTGCTTCAGCCGCCATGGTGCTGGCCGGTCTGGCGGCGGATGGGGTTACCACGGTGCAGGGGCTGGAGTTCCTCGATCGCGGCTACGCCGACTTCGAGGGCAAGCTCAATGCGGTCGGCGCTTCGATCCGCCGCGTGGGGCCAGAGCCGCTGCGCTGAGCCCCCCTCGCCTGGTCGAGCTCCTGTGGGTCCGACCCCCTAAACTGCCAGGCGCGGGAGCGTGCCGGAATTGGTAGACGGACTCGACTCAAAATCGAGCGCCCTCGGGCATGTGGGTTCGAGTCCCACCGCTCCCATCAGCCCGCCGCCGCGGCAGGCGCCGCCCCACTCGGCGGTGATGAACACCTACGGGCGCTTCCCGATCGAGCTGGTCCGGGGCAAGGGCGTCTGGGTCTGGGATGCCCAGGGCAGGCGTTATCTCGATGCTGTTGCCGGCATTGCGGTGTGCACCCTTGGCCACAGCAGTCCGGCCCTGCGCCGGGCCCTGTCGCGCCAGCTGCGCCAGCTCCAGCACGTTTCCAATCTCTATCGGATTCCCGAGCAGGAGCAGTTGGCGGCTTGGATCACCGCCAACAGTTGCACCGACAAGGTCTTTTTCTGCAATTCCGGCGCAGAGGCCAACGAGGCTGCGATCAAGCTGGCCCGCAAGCACGGCCACGTGGTGCGCGGCATTGATGGCAGCGCCGACCGCGGGCCGCTGATCCTCACCGCCCAGGCCAGCTTCCATGGCCGCACGCTGGCGGCTGTCACCGCCACCGGTCAGCCGAAGTATCACCAGGGGTTTGAGCCCATGGTGCAGGGCTTCCGCTACTTCCCCTATAACGACACCGCCGCCTTTGAGGCGCTGCTGACCCAGTGCGAAGCCGATGGCCCCCGCGTGGCGGCGGTGCTGCTCGAGCCCCTGCAGGGTGAAGGTGGCGTGAATCCCGGTGATCCGGCCTTCTTCCGCCGTGTGCGTGAGCTCTGCGATCAGCGCAACATCCTGCTGATTTTCGATGAGGTGCAGGTGGGCGTAGGCCGCACCGGTTGTCTGTGGGGCTACCAGAAACTGGGTGTGGAGCCCGATGCGCTCACCCTGGCCAAGGGCCTGGGTGGTGGCATGCCGATCGGCGCCCTGGCGGTGAAGTCCGGCGCTGATCTGCTGCAGCCCGGCGAACACGCCAGCACGTTCGGCGGCAACCCCTTCGCCTGCCGCGCTGGCCTCACCGTGGCCGAGGAGATCTGCCGCCGCAATCTCCCCGCCCATGTGGCGGCCATGGGTGAGCTGCTGCAGCGGCAGCTCGCAGAGCTGGCCGCCCGCCATCCGACGTTGGCGGAGGGAGCGCGGGGCTGGGGCCTGCTCCAGGGCCTGGTGCTGCGCGCCGATGGTCCGGCGGCGATCGATGTGGTGAAGGCGGCGATGGCGCAGGGGCTGTTGCTGGTGCCGGCCGGCACCAACGTGGTGCGGTTCGTGCCGCCGCTCACGATTCAGCCCCGCCACATTCGCGAGGCGGTGAAGCGGCTTGAGCGAGCCTTGGTGGCGTGCCAGTCCACGACCCCTTCAGCGATCTGATCGCCCCCTTCAGCCGCCGGGGCGTTGACCTGGGGCTGGAGCGGTTGCAGGCGGCACTGGCGGAGTTGGGCCACCCGGAACGGCGATTCGCGGCCGTGCAGGTGGCAGGCACCAACGGCAAGGGCTCGATCAGCACGATGCTCGAGCGCATCGCCAGCGCCGCTGGCATCCGTTGTGGCCTTTACACGTCGCCCCATCTGCTCAGCTGGTGTGAGCGCATCCGCCTGCCGCAGGGGCTGATCGAGCAGCAGGAGCTGCGCCGGCTGTTGCAGGCGCTGCAGCCTCTGGCTCTTCGCCACGACCTCACCCCGTTTGAGCTGGTCACCGCCGCCGCGTTTCAGGCCTTCGCCGAGGCCGGCGTCGCACTCGCGGTGCTGGAGGTGGGTCTCGGCGGGCGGCTCGATGCCACCACCGTGCACCCGGATCGCCAGGTGCTGGCCTTCGCCAGCATCGGTCTGGATCACACCGAGCATCTTGGATCCACCCTGGCGGCCATCGCCGCGGAGAAGGCCGGGGTTCTTCATGCCGCTGCGGTGGCGATCAGTGGGCCGCAGGCGCCGGAGGCCACCGCGGTGCTGCAGCAGCAGGCGCAGGCCCTCGGTTGCGCCTTGCGCTGGCGACAGCCGTTGCCCCCCGTTGCGCAGGGCGGGCCGCGGCTCGGTCTGGTCGGCGACCTGCAGCGTCACAACGCAGCCGTGGCCGTCGGTGCAGCGGAGGCCCTCGCGGAGCGGGGCTGGCCGATTGATGCCACCGCGATTCTGCGCGGCCTGGCGGAGGCGCGCTGGCCAGGTCGCCTGGAGGCGCGTCGCTTCGCTGGTCGGCCGCTGCTGCTCGATGGTGCCCACAATCCACCGGCTGCGCTGGCGCTGCGCCATGAGCTGGAGCGCCGTGATCGGCTGGATTCACAGCCTGCCCAGTCGCGCCGTTGGTTGATCGCCATCCAGCGCCACAAGGATGCCCCTCAGCTGCTGCGTGATCTGCTGCAGCCAGAGGATGCCGTGCGGGTCGCCCCCCTGCCGGGCCACACCACCTGGTCGGCGGATGAGCTCCGTGCGGCTCTCGACCCAGGGCTGGCCTGCGCCATCGAGCCCGCCGCCGCTGACCGTGCCGTTGATCTGGCCTGGCTGGTGGACTCGCCGGCTCTGCCGGTGGCCTGTGGCTCGCTTTACCTGGTGGCGGAGCTTCTGCCGCTGTCGGAAGCTGTGCCGGAGGCGACAGACTGAGCGCAACCGCCCAGTGCGCCATGTTCCGCCGCCTGTCCGCCCGGCTTGGCCGAGGGGCTGTCATCCGCTCGGTCGCTGTGCTGTCGGCTGTCCTGGTGGCGATTGTGCTGTGGTCAGCGCCAGCACCCGCCGCCGCCCTCGACACCGCCGCCGGCGTGGGCCTCCAGGATCGCGCCCTGTTTCAGGACACGGTCGACTACACACTCACCAACCAGAGCGGCAAGGATTTCTCCGGCCAGCAGCTGGCCAACACCTCGTTCGCGGGCGCCGTGGGCAAGCGGGCCATCTTCGCTGGCGCCAACCTGCATGGCGCGATCCTCACCCAGGGGGCATTCCCGGAGGCTGATTTCAGTGGTGCCGATCTCTCCGATGCTCTGATGGACCGCACTGACATGAGCCACACCAGCCTGCGTGGTGCGGTGCTGGTGGGGGTGATCGCTTCGGGCGGCAACTTCAGTGGTGCCGATGTCACCGATGCCGATTTCAGTGATGCGCTGCTGGATCGTGTCGACCAGCGCCTGCTGTGTGCCACGGCTCGTGGCACCAATCCGACCACCGGCGTCGACACCCGCAGCAGCCTCGGCTGCTGAGCGCTGTTCTGGTTCTGCCTCGGTTCGCTTGTTTAAGCCTGGCTCCGGTCGCCCCGCTCCAGCCAGCCGCGCAGCTTGCCTGGGTTGAGCAGCCCGGCGGGGTCGTAGGCGGCCTTGGCCGCCACCTGATCGGCATCCACAACCCCCAATCCCCCATCCTCCACGCTCAGCACGTGTGGATTGAACAGGACGCAGCCCAGCTCGCGGCAGTGGCTGATCAGCTGTTCCAGCGCCTCGGGGCCGCGCCAGCGCACCAGCGGCAGGCAAGCCAGCCGCTGCGCCCCCTGGCTGCGCACCGCCTCCAGGTGCCAGAGCAGGTCGTCACCCCAGCGCTGCCGCAGCGCCGACAGCGCGGGCCCCTCCGGCTGGGGCAGCATCAGTTGCAGATAGGTGAAACCGGGGTCGCGGCCGCGCACGTGCAGGGTGGTGTGGTTCCAGCACAGCTCCCGCAGGGGGATGCCGCGGCTCTGCCCCTGGAGCGCCTGCCAGAGCAGCTGGCCGCCCAGTTCCCCGATCCAGCCCATCAGCGCCGGCAGCGCATCGGCCGCCGCCAGCAGCAGCAGCCGGTGGCCTTGGCCATCGGCTGCGGGGCAGCCGTGGGGCCAGGGCAGCTGGGCCGCCACCGGCGCCTCCAGCAGGCAGAGGGCGTTGAGCAGCAGTGCCGAGGCGGGCAGCTGCTGCGCGGCCGTCAGCGCTGCCTCCCAGCATCTGAAGTCCAGCACCAGCTGCAGCCAGGGCACCGCTGCGGCGCTGGCCATGGTGAGGCTGGTGATGATGCCGTTGCAGCCGTAGGCGTGGTTGAGCGGCCGGGCATCGGCGGCGTCGAGCTGCAGCAGCCGCGGTTGGACCTCCAGTGTCACCACCTCCAGGCCGAGGAGATGGCCTGGATCGCGCAGGAAGCCCCAGCGCAGCGAGCCGATGCCGCCCGAGCCGCCGGCCACGAAACCGCCCAGGCTGGCGCTGCGCACGGTGCTCGGCAGCAGACGCAGCTCCCGGCCGCTGCTCCGCAGCCGCTGTTCCAGATCCCCCAGCAGGATGCCCGGCTCCGCCGTGAACACGCCGCTGGTCGGATCCAGTGCCAGCAGTTGATTCAGCCCGCTCAGATCCAGCACCAGACCGCCGGCCAGCGGGACGCATTGGCCGTAGTTGCCGGTGCCGGCGCCGCGCAGGGTCAGGCTGACGCCATGGCGGGCGCAGGCCGCCGCGATCGCTGCTACGTGATCGCGTCGCTCGGGGCGCACACCGATCTGGGCCCGTAACCCCTGCAGCAGCGGTTGCAGCACCGGCGAATACACAAAGGCATCAGCCGAGAGACCCTCCAGCTCGCCGGCACTGCGCAGGGGCACCAGCCCGGCGGCTCGCAGGTCGGCGGCCAGCCCCTCAAGCTGGCTGGTGCTGGCCGGGGGCGGCAGGGGTTTGGGCAGCGCTGTGGCGAAGGTTGCGCCCGGTTGCGGCAGGGGAGTGGCCATCGGCTCAGCGGGGTGGCAGGGGCATCGGCTCCAGGCTGGCAAGACGAGGATCAGGCTGCTGCGTCGGCGGTGGCGGCAGCCAGCGGCCGGCCCGCAGCACGCGCCGCTGCGGCGGCCGGGCCAGCAGCTCGCTCCAACCATCGGCTCCCAGCACGATCAGATCGGCCGGAGCGCCGGGGCGGAGCACGCCGTCCCAGGCCAGATTCAGCAGCCGCGCCGGTGTCGTGCTGAAGGGCATCAGCCCCTGTCGCTGCCAGGGGGCCAGCTGCAGGGTCGGCAGGGCCAGCCGCAGCAGTTCGATCGGGTCGAAGTCACCGCCGGGATACCAGGGATCCTGCACGTTGTCGCCGCCGATCGCCACCGCCACGCCTTCCTGCTGCAGCAGGCGCACCGGCGCCAGCGGTCGCACGGCGGCTGAGGCCTTGCGCCCGCGCCCCAGCAACCAGAGGTTGGTGGTGGGCATCGCCACCACGCTGATGCCATGGCTCGCGAGGCCAGCGGCCAGCCGTCGCTGGCTGGCCACCGGCAGCAGGCTGAGGCTGCTGCTGTGGCTGCAGGTGATCGGCACCGACACGGGGGTGCGCCGCAGCTCCCGCAGCAGCAGCGCCATGCCGCGTCCGGGCTGGTCATCCGATTCATCGATGTGCAGATCGATGGCGAGGCCGTGGTGTTCGGCCAGATCCAGCAGCCGTCGCAGCTGATCACGGTGGCGATAGCCCTCGCGGAAGGGCGGACCGAGCACGCAGCCCAGCAGGCCGCCCTTGTTCGCCAGCCGCTGGGCCAGTGTTGCGCCCGCTGGCGTGCTCCAGTGCGCCAGTGGCACCAGGGCGCACAGCTGCAGCTCCAGCCGACCGTGCCAGCGCCGCTGCAGCTCCTGCAGCGCCTCCCAGCTCGGCTGCTCCTGGGGCCCACCGCTGTCCACATGGCTGCGGATCGCCCGCAGGCCGTAGCGCCAGGCCTGTTCCAAGGCTCGTTCGCCCCGCGTCAGCACCACCGCTGCCGTGCGCTCGGCGGCTTCGCGACCGTTGGCGGCCAGCGCTGCCTCCATCACGCCGCCTGGATTGGCGAAGGCCCGCCAGCTGAAGGCCTTGTCGAGGTGGGCGTGGGGTTCCACCAGGGGTGGCAGGGCCAGGGGCAGGGCGTCTGCCCACTCCGGCAGCGGCTGGATGACCGCGATTGAGCGCCCGGTGGAATCCAGCGTCAGCTCCACCGCCAGCAGCCCTTCGCTGTCGCCACAGGGCAGTTGTGCCGCGGGGCCACCGGGCCCGGGGGCCAGCAGGGCCCGGGGTATCCGCACCCGCAGGGTCCGCGGTGCTGCAGCGGCCATCAGGGTTCGTGGGGTGTGGTTGTCGCGGTCGCGTACAACACCACCAGCTGGCCGGCGCCCGCCAGGGTGAAGGCGCGGTAGCGGGGGATGGTGAGCTGGTCCAGCAGCGCCTGGCCCCCCAGCGTGGTCACGTAGAGGCTGAACAGGCCGGCGTTGTAGCGGTGTGTGTGTTGAGCGGCCAATCGCCCCAGCCAGATTCGCTGGCTGTGCACCAGTCCTGGGCAGTCGCGCACCAGCAGATGCAGCACCAGCGGTACCTGCGCGCCCTGGCAGAGCTCTGTGGTGATCCGATCCACCAGCTGTTCAGCGGCGAAGGCTTCGAACTCGGCGGGGTCTGGATTGCTCCAGGCCAGGGCACAGGCTCCCCCCAGCGCGGCAGCAGCGGGCAGGAGCCAGGCCAGGCGATGTGGAGCGGATCCGGCAGTCACAGTCGGCGCTGCAGGTTGCCTTGATAGGATGGCGCAGCCCTGGCGGGCGTAGCCAAGTGGTTAAGGCAGCGGATTGTGGTTCCGCCATTCGGGGGTTCAAGTCCCCTCGCTCGCCCCTTTCTCAGCCCCTGCCGTTCCTTGATCGGCAGGGGTTTTTTATCGGCTGGAGGAGCACGGGCCGCTGCCGAACAGCCGCGTATCCGCTACGGCTTCACGCCCACCGCTTCACAGCCAGCGCTTCACAGCAACTGCTTCACCGCGCCGGCTGGTCAGGCCAGCAGTGCGGCCAGCAGCTGGTCCGCCCCAGCGCGCACGGGATCGGCGCAGGGCAGCCCGGTGAGGGCCTCCAGCCGCTCGGTCTCCCTTCTGGCCAGCTCCGGCTCCAGCAGAGCCGTGTTCAGGGCAATCGCCCGCACCCGCGGCCGCAGGCCGTCGGGGCGGCCGAGGGCGGCCAGGGCTTCGTTGGCGGCGATCAGCTCGGGCAGGGGCGGGATCGCCACGGCGGCGGCCCCGGGCCTGGTGCGCACATGGCGTTGGCAGGCGCGATGCACCAGCAGCAGATCCGTGGGTTGGCTGCCGCGCATGAGCGGCAGGGTGGCGGTGGAGCCGGGATGGGCGAGCGAGCCCTGCCCCTCCACCAGCAGCAGCGTCTCCGCTGTGGCGCCTGCCGCCGCCTGCAGCACCGCTGCTTCCACCGCGCCAGCGGCGTAGTCGACGCGTACGGCATCAAGCGCAACCCCGTGGCCGCTGATCAGGATTCCCGCCTGCCCGGTGCCGACAAAGCGGGCATCGAGGCCGTGGTGTCTGGCGGCCGCCTGAAGCTCCAGGCAGGCGCTCATCTTGCCCACGGCCATGTCGGAGCCCACCGCCAGCACCCGCCGGCAGGGCAGGGCGGCGGCGCGGGCGGTGGCCACATCCAGCTGTGGCGGTTCGCGGCGCAGATCCCAGATCCACTGGTCAGGCTGCAGCGGTAGATCCGCCCAGGCGGGGTCGTCCGCCAGGCGGGCATGCAGGCCGCTGGCCAGGCTCAGGCCTGCCCGCAGGGCCGCCTCCACATCGGCGCGCATCTGCGCCGGCAGCAGGCCTCCCGAGGGTGCCAGGCCCACCACGGCCACCGCTGGTCCGTGCTGCAGAGCTGCGTTGATGTCGGCGACCACCGGCACCGGCCTGGGAATGCCGGTGAGCGTCGCCAGCTCGGCACCAGCATGGGCCGGATCGATCACCGCCACGATCGGCCCGTGCCGGTAGCGCAGCATCGCCAGGCCGGTCTTGCCGGAGAGGTTGTCGAGGCCGCCGTGCATCAGCAGTACCAGCGGGGCATCGGGGCTGAGCATCAGGGCATCTCCGGGGCTGAGGGCGGCGGTGCTGCGGGTGGATCGAGCGGCCCGATCGCGGTGACGCCAAGGCCGGCCCGATGGCTGGGCCGCAGCAGGTCGCCCTGGCGCGGCGGGCCGTCGAAGGGGTCGTCGATCAGGTTGAGGTGGCTGTCGAGATCGGGCCACTGCACCAGCGGCAGCAGCTGGGCGGCGGCGCCGTTCAGCAGTCCGCCGTCGGAGTAACAGCCGAGCATCACGCCAAGGCCAAGCCGCCGGGCGGTGCGCGCCATCAGCAGCCCCTCGCTGAGGCCGCCGCATTTCACCAGCTTGATGTTGATGCCGTCCACATGCGGGGCCAGCCGCAGCAGATCGGCCAGATCCCAGCAGCTTTCATCGGCGATCAGGGGGATCGGCGCCAGAGCCTTCAGGGCCGCGAAGCCGGCCGTGTCAGCTGCGGCCTCCAGCTGTGGCGCCAGGGGCTGCTCCACCAGCACCACCCCCTGCTGGGCCAGCCAGGGAATCATCGCTCCAGCGCTGGCCAGATCCCAGCCGCCGTTGGCATCCACTTGCAGCTCATCGCCCGGGCGCAGGGCGGCCCGCACCGCCAGCACCAGGGCGCGGTCGTGCTCCACCCCGGCCGGGCTGCCCAGTTTGAGCTTGATGCGGCTGGCCGGCAGCTGGCGCCGCCAGCGTTCGAGCCGCGCCAGCACAGCCGCTGGCTCCCCCAGCCCGAGGGTCACGCTGGTGGCGACACAGACGTCTGGATCCAGGCCCCAGAGCCGGTGCAGCGGTTGCCCCAGGCGCTGCCCCCACCAGTCGTGCAGCGCCAGATCGAGGCCGCAGCGCGCCGGTGGGCTCAGGGCGGCCAGCAGAGGCTCAAGGGTCTGCAGGGGCTGCGGCTTGAGCCGTTCAAGCCGGGGGCGCAGCGTCTCCAGTTCGGCGGCGATGGCACCGGTGTCGTAGTGGCGATGGCCGGTGTCGAAGCCGCCGGTCTCGCCGCGCCCGGTGATGCCGTCGTGCTCCAGCTCCAGCAGCAGGTGTTCCACGCCGCTGGTGCTGCCGCGGCTGATGGCCAGCGGTATGGCCTTGGTGAGCGGAAAGCGGCGCAGGCGGAGGCGCATGAGAGGGCCAGGGGCCAGAAGCGCTCAGCGTTCACGCTGGCATGGATCCGCAGCCGCTGCACCCGCCATGGCCGAGACTGAGACCATGACGGCAACACAGTTTCAAGCTCCGGCCGCCGCGATCGCGCCGGCTGATGCAGCCCCCGACAGACCGCTTGTTCAGGGCGCTGACCAGGCTCCGGGGCAGAACCCCGGGCGCGGCAGCTACTGGATCACCACCTTCGGGTGCCAGATGAACAAGGCGGATTCCGAGCGCATGGCCGGCATCCTGGAAGCGATGGGCTACCGCGAGGCCACCGCCGAGCTGGAGGCCGATCTGGTGCTCTACAACACCTGCACGATCCGCGACAACGCCGAGCAGAAGGTTTACAGCTACCTGGGCCGCCAGGCCCAGCGCAAGCGGGCCAACCCCAATCTCACCCTGGTGGTGGCCGGCTGCGTGGCCCAGCAGGAGGGCGAATCACTGCTGCGGCGCGTGCCCGAGCTGGATCTGGTGATGGGGCCCCAACATGCCAACCGCCTCGATGTGTTGCTGGCCCAGGTGGAGCAGGGGCAACAGGTGGTGGCCACCGAAGAGCATCACATCCTTGAAGACATCACCACCGCCCGCCGCGATAGCCAGGTGTGCGGCTGGGTCAACGTGATCTATGGCTGCAACGAGCGCTGCACCTACTGCGTGGTGCCCTCGGTGCGCGGCAAGGAGCAATCGCGCTTGCCCGAGGCCATCAAGCTGGAGATGGAAGGGCTGGCCGCCCAGGGCTTCAAGGAGATCACCCTGCTGGGCCAGAACATCGATGCCTATGGCCGCGATCTGCCCGGTATCACTCCCGAGGGGCGTCGCCAGCACACCCTCACCGATCTGCTCCAGTTCGTGCACGACGTGGAGGGAATCGAGCGGATCCGCTTCGCCACCAGCCATCCGCGCTACTTCACCGAGCGGCTGATCGATGCCTGCGCCGATCTGGCCAAGGTGTGCGAGCACTTCCACGTTCCTTTCCAGAGCGGCGACGACGCCGTGCTCAAGGCGATGGCGCGCGGCTACACGGTGGATCGCTACCGCCGCATCATCGAGCGCATCCGCGAGCGCATGCCCGATGCTTCGATCAGCGCCGATGTGATCGTGGCTTTCCCGGGTGAAACCGATGCCCAATACCGCCGCACTCTTGATCTGATTGAGGAGATCGGCTTCGATCAGGTGAACACTGCTGCTTATTCGCCTCGTCCTAATACACCAGCTGCCGATTGGCCCAACCAGCTCAGCGAGGCGGTGAAGGTGGAGCGCCTGCGCGAGCTCAACGCCCTGGTGGAGCGCAAGGCGAGACAGCGCAGCGCCCGGTATGCCGGCCGGATCGAGCAGGTGCTGGTGGAGGGCATCAATCCCAAGGATCCCGCCCAGGTGATGGGCCGCACCCGCACCAACCGGCTCACTTTCTTTCCCGCCGCCTGCAACCTGGCCCGGCCCGAGGCCGGCCGCTGGCAGCCGGGTGATCTGGTGGATGTGCGTATCGAGGAGGTGCGCGCCTTCTCCCTCAGCGGCCAGGCTGTGGATCGCTGAGCTGATGTCATCGGCACGTTGTCGCTGATACGTTTGGCCTCTCAGAGCGGCATCGGCCCTCCATTCCCTTCACCTCTCACCATGACCGCAGCCCCCACCCATCTCGGTCTGGTGTTCGGCGGTGTTTCCGGTGAACATGCGGTGTCGATCCGCTCGGCCAACACGATCGTGGCGGCCCTGGGTCGCGGTGCCAATGCCAGCCGCTACCGGCTGAGCTGCTTCTACATCGATCCCTGGGGGCACTGGTGGCCGCCGGCCGTGGCCGATGCCGTGCTGGAGCGTGGTTTGCCGGCCCGTCGCCAAGATCTGCCGGCGGCGCCGCTGCGGCCGGGGTTCCGCGGTTTCCCGGAGGGAGCTCTTGACGTCGAGGTATGGCTGCCGGTGCTGCATGGTCCCAATGGGGAAGACGGCACGATCCAGGGCCTGTTCAGCCTGATGCAGGTGCCCTTTGTGGGCTCCGGTGTGCTCGGTTCGGCCGTGGGGATGGACAAGCAGGCGATGAAGGCCGCCTTCGCCGCCGCCGGCCTGCCGCAGGTGCCCTATGCCTGTGTGGAGGCCGCTGAGCTGGAGGAGGGGCAGGATGCCCTGCTGAACCGTCTGGAGCGGCAGCTGGGGTATCCCTGCTTCATCAAGCCCGCAAACCTGGGCTCCTCGGTGGGCATCAGCAAGGCCACCAACCGCCCGGAACTGCTGGCTGGTCTGCGTGAGGCCGTGCGCCACGACCCGCGGCTGGTGGTGGAGCAGGGGGTCAACGCCCGCGAGCTGGAGTGCGCCGTGTTGGGGCGTCGCTCGATGGCCGCTTCGGTGCTGGGGGAGATCTGCTTTGACGCCGACTGGTACGACTACGAGACCAAGTACAGCGAGGGTCTGAGCCACACCGTGATCCCGGCCGAGGTGCCGGCGGTGATCAGTGCTCGCGCCAGGGAGATGGCGATTGCCGCCTGCCGGGCCGTGGCGGCGGAGGGGCTGGCGCGGGTCGACTTCTTCTACGGCCGTGAGAGTGGTGAGCTCTGGCTCAATGAGATCAACACCTTGCCGGGCTTCACCAGCCAGAGCATGTACCCGATGCTCTGGGAGGCCAGCGGTGTGCCCCTGGAGGAGTTGGTGCACAGGCTCGTGCAACTGGCGCAAGAATCGCGCCAACCTGATGCCCTGAGCGCTGAAGCTGCATGAGTCACGGCCTGATCTGGCTGCCCCTGCTGGTGGTGTTCCCGCTGATCACAGCCCTCGGCTGGCTGGAGCGGCGGCGCCAGCGTTTGTTCCGTGATTGGGCAGCCGGTGCCGAGCTGGCCAAGCTCGACGACTGTGGCGGTGCGCGCCTGCTGGATGGCGTGGTGAGCTGGAGCACGTTTGAATCCGGCAAGCTGATCAACCAGGGCAGCTTCGTGGTCAAGAACCTTGAGCTGGTGGAACTGCTGGCCCTGGGGTCTGGCGAGGCGCCGCTCACCGCCGAGGCCCAGGGGGCCTGCCGCCTGCGGCTGGTGGGAGCTGGGGAGCAGAAGGATCTCCCCTTTGCCGATGCGGATCGGGCCCGCCGTTGGATGACGGAATTGATGGCCCGGTCCCGCTGTGAGCTCTGAAATCGTGACCAGGAGCCCCACGGTCCGCCGCCGGCCTGACGACCGTTCCACCGTTGGCGCTGAACGGCGCCGGGAGCTCCGGTTGGAGCGGCGTCGCGATCGGCTGCGCAATCTCTGGCGGATCCTGGTGCTCTCCGGTGCCGCCACCGGCCTCGGTTGGCTGTTGCTGCGCGAGGGCTGGGTGCTGCGCAGCCCCGCCCAGATCGAACTCGTCGGCAGTCGCCAGGTGAGCCGTGAACAGGTGATTCGGGAAGCGCAGCTCCTGTTCCCCCAGCCGCTGTTGTATCTGCGCCCGCAGCAGCTGGCGCAGCGGCTTTCGGCTGGCCTGCCGGTGGAGGATGTGCTGGTGAGCCGGCTGATGTTGCCGCCCCGGTTGCGGATCCAGCTCGCCGATCGCCAGCCGGTGGCACGGGCCGAGCGGCGGATCGGCTCCCGACTGGAGCAGGGCTTTGTCGATCGTCTCGGCAACTGGATGACCAACCGTCAGCAGCGGGATAGCGGCAAGATCCCCGCCGTGACCGTGGTGGGTTGGCAGGAGCGGCTGCGGCCCGCTCTGGCGATGATCCTGGCACGCAGCCAGCAGCTGGGCAGTCCGCTCACCCAGGTGCGCTTTGAACCCAACGGCAGCGTCTGGCTGCATACCGTCGCCCTGGGCCGGGTGCATCTCGGCCCGCCGGATGCGCGGCTGCCGCGCCGGTTGGAGGTGTTGCAGCACCTCTCAGGGCAGCTGCCGCGACAGACCCGCGGTCTTTCGGTGCAGTCGATCGACCTGAGCGATCCCAATCGCCCCGAGCTTGGACTGCCGGCGCCCCGCCGCGGTGCCAGTGCCCCAACCCGGCCTGCATCCATGCGGGACTGACCCGGGATTTCGCGGTGGGCGGGATTGCGCTGAGGTCACCCTGCGCTCATTCTATTATCAGCAGTCCGTCGCCGGTGCGATGGTCTGGTCGCTGTCTGCGCCGAAATGGTGACAGGTGCTTGCGTTAGTGACAAGACTCGGCAAGCCTGCCCGCAATCTTGATTCTGATCGGCCGGATCGACGACATAATGCTGCACAGCAAGACCGGCATCGACGCCTCCATGGAGATCGCACCCGAAGGCCTCGCTCCAGCCACCGGCAACGGTTCCAGCGGCATCGTTCCGAGCCAGTCGGCCCGGATTGAGGTCATCGGTGTCGGTGGCGGTGGCAGCAATGCCGTCAACCGGATGATCGCCTCCGATCTCCAGGGTGTTGGCTATCGCGTGCTCAACACAGATGCGCAGGCGTTGCTCCAGTCCGCAGCTAAGCAACGGGTGCAGCTCGGCCAGAAGCTCACCCGCGGCCTCGGTGCCGGCGGCAACCCGGCCATCGGTCAGAAAGCCGCTGAGGAGTCTCGCGCCGATCTGGCTCAGAGCCTGCAGGGTACGGATCTGGTGTTCATTGCCGCCGGTATGGGTGGCGGCACCGGTACCGGTGCGGCGCCGGTGGTGGCTGAAGTGGCCCGCGAGTGCGGTGCGCTCACGGTCGGCATTGTCACCAAGCCCTTCTCATTCGAGGGGCGCCGCCGCATGCGTCAGGCCGAGGAGGGCATCGCCCGTCTGTCCGAGCATGTGGACACGTTGATCGTGATTCCAAACGACCGCCTGCGCGAGGCGATCGCCGGTGCTCCCCTGCAGGATGCCTTCCGCGCCGCCGATGATGTGTTGCGCATGGGCGTCAAGGGCATCAGTGACATCATCACCAAGCCCGGGCTGGTCAACGTGGACTTTGCCGATGTGCGCTCCGTGATGACCGAGGCCGGCACAGCTCTGCTGGGCCTGGGCATCGGCTCTGGCCGCTCCCGCGCTACCGAGGCCGCCCAGGCCGCCATCAACAGCCCCCTGCTGGAGGCCGCGCGCATTGATGGCGCCAAGGGCTGCGTGATCAACATCAGCGGCGGCAAGGACATGACGCTGGAAGACATGACCACGGCCTCGGAGGTGATCTACGACGTGGTTGATCCCGAAGCAAACATCATTGTCGGCGCCGTCGTCGACGAGCGCCTGGAGGGCGAGATCCACGTCACCGTGATCGCCACCGGTTTTGAAGGCGGCGGCACCTACCGGCCTGAGCGCTCGCTCAGTGGCTTCGCCAGCGGGCTCAATACCGCCGCAGCCCAGGATTCATCTGGAGCGGCGATCCCGTCGTTCCTGCTGAATCGCCCCTCCTGAGGGCCTCAGTCAAGGAGCCTGCCTGTCCTGCAGTCGGCCTGCTCTGCAGGTCAGCCGGTTCCCCGCTGGCGGTGGTTCCTTGATGCCACAGAAGCGGGGGCTGCTGCTTTTGCTGCTTCGCGCAGGCGATTTCTGCCTGCAGACCGCACCGATTGGGCCGCGGCGTTGGCAGGCGACCGTTTGCGCACTGCTCAGACCGTTTGCGCCCTGTTCAGACCGATGGCAGATCGCTGACCTCCATGCCGTGCTGCCGCTGAAACAGGTGCGGAAGCCGTGTTCTGGGGGCGAAGCCGGAGGGCCGGTGGTCAGGCCTGACGAAGGTCCAGACGCCAGGCTTGGAACCTTTGCCAGGCTTCAGATCTTCAACTTCAAGGGGGTGACCCGGAGTCCACGCCTGCCTGGAGCATCCCGTGTGGCTGCTCCCTTCCGGTCCTGACCAGATTTAGGCGTCCGGGCCGCATGGGTCCGAGTCGCTTGGATGCTAGCAATGGGCCCACCCCTTCGTGGTGATCAGCCCTTGCGACCAGCGGATCTGCTCAGCCACAAGCAGGAGGGCCGGCCGATCGCCGTGCTCACCGCCTGGGATGCCCTCTCGGCGGCTCTGGTGGAGCAGGCCGGCGCCGATGTGATCCTGGTGGGCGATTCCCTGGCGATGGTGGTGCTCGGCCATGCCACCACCCTGCCGGTGACACTGGAGGAGATGATCCTGCACACGCGCGCCGTCGGCCGCGGCCTGCGGCGCCCCCCTGGTCAGCAGCCGCTGATCGTGACCGATCTGCCGTTTCTCAGCTACCAGTGCGGCATTGATGATGCCGTGGCCGCTGCCGGCCGTGTGCTCAAGGACAGCCCGGCTGCTGCCGTCAAACTGGAGGGTGGTGAACCGGAAACCATCGCCGTGGTGGATCGCCTGGTGCGCTGCGGCATCCCGGTGATGGCCCATCTGGGGCTCACTCCCCAGTCGGTGCATCGCCTTGGCTATCGCCGTCAGGCCAACGATCCGATCAGCCAGCAGCGTCTGCGCTGCGCTGCCCTGGATCTGCAGGCGGCCGGCAGCTTCGCGCTGGTGCTGGAGCACGTGCCGGCGGAGCTGGCTGCCAGCCTCAGCGCCGAGCTGGCCATCCCGGTGATCGGCATCGGCGCCGGCGACGGCTGTGATGGCCAGGTGCGCGTCACCGCTGATCTGCTCGGTCTCACGGAGCGGCAGCCGCCCTTCTGTCCGCCGCTGCTGCCCGGTCGTCAGCTCTGCGTTGAGGCGCTCAGCGGCTGGGTGGCAGCGCTGCCCCATGCTGCTCCCACCACTCCAGCAGCTCCCGCAGCACCGCATTGCTGAGGGCCAGCCCCTGCGGGTCACTGAGGCGCCAGCGGCCACCGTCGCGGATCAATAGCCCCCGCTCTTGAAACGGCTGCCAGCGCTGCTGCAGGGCCGCCAGTGCCGCAGTGCTGATCCCGGCGCTGCGGGCCAGGCGCTCCAGCCGCACGCCCTCGCGCCGCCGCAAGCCCACCAGCACCCGCTCATCGAAGGGCATCCCGCCTTCTTCCGCTGCAGTGTGCGGCTGTGTGCCCAGCCAGGCGGCGTAGCCCTCGCGGGTGCGCGGTCGCGCCAGCCGTTCCCCCCAGGGGGCGCTGGTGGCCCCCAGGCCGAAGCCCCACCAGCCGGCGCCGCTCCAATACACGCGGTTGTGGCGGGAGGCGTGGCCCGGCCAGGCGTAATTGGAGATCTCGTAGTGGCCGTAGCCGGCGGCGGCCAGGCAGGTTGCCGTGAGCTCCATCAGATCAGCTGCCAGCTCATCCTCCGGCAGTGCCAGCTGGCCGCGGGCCTCCAGCCGCTCAAACACCGTGCCGGGCTCGATGATCAGGTCGTAGACCGAGAGATGGGGCGGCGCCAGGGCGATCGCCTGCTGCAGCTGGTGGCGCCAGCGCGCCAGGGTCATTCCCGGTAGCCCCTGGATCAGATCGAGGCTCCAACTGGCCAGATCGCCCTGGCGCTGGGCGGCCGCCAGCCAGCCGGCCGCCTCCTGCAGGTCGCGGTGGCGGTGGCGGCGGCCCAGCTGCGCCAGCACGGCGTCATCGAAGCTCTGCCCTCCCAGGCTCACGCGCGTCACCCCGGCCTGCAGATAGCCCGCCAGGCGGCCTTGATCGAAGCTGGCTGGATCCAGCTCCAGGCTGATCTCGGCCCCGGGAGCCAGCCCGTGGTGTCGCTGCAGTGCCGCCAGCAGCGCGTCGAGCTGCTCCGCCGTCAGCATCGAGGGGGTGCCGCCGCCCACGTACACGGTGCTCAGGGGCGGGCCTGGTGGGGCCTGGGCAATCTCCTGATGCAGCAGTTCCAGGTAGGCCGCGATCGAGCGGCTGCCTGGATCACCGGCTGCGCCGCTGGCCCGGTCCCCGAGCGGCACCACCGGGAAATCGCAGTAGTAGCAGCGCCGGTGGCAGAAGGGAATGTGCAGGTAGGCGCTGCGCGGCGGCCAGGCCTGGGCCTGGTTTGCTGCCATGGCTTCGGCGGCTCCTTCGTCTGAAGGCCGGTTACCGCCCCAGGCCAAAGCACCGGGGATGGGGCATGCTGCCTCTTCAGAGCGCTCGGCAGGCACAGCACCGGCCATGGTGGATACCCTCATCCTGGTGCTGTTCGTCGTCTCAGGGGCGGCTGCCGGGTGGCTGGGGGTGGATCTGCTGCCGGAGCAGCAGCTGATCCACATCCAGAACCTGGAGAAGCTCAGCTGGATCCTCGGCGGCGGCGGCGCCCTGGCGGGCCTGCTGGCAGGGGTGATGTTCCAGCGGCTGCGGCGGCGGCTGATGGAGCAGGTGCGCACCATGCCCACCGACCTGCTGGTGAGCCGTGCCGTGGGCCTGATCCTGGGCCTGCTGGTGGCCAACCTGCTGATTTCGCCGATCCTGTTCCTCTCCCTGCCCTGGGAGCTGGTGCTGGTGAAGCCGATGGCGGCGATCATCGCCAACGTGTTCTTCGGGGTGTCGGGCTACAACCTCGCCGAGGTGCACGGCCGCACGCTGCTGCGACTGTTCAACCCCACCAGCACCGAGGCGCTGCTGGTGGCCGACGGTGTGCTGATGCCAGCCAGCGCCAAGATTCTCGACACGAGCGTGATCATCGATGGTCGCATCCGCGGCCTGCTCGATTCCGGCCTGTTGGAGGGTCAGGTGATCGTGGCCCAGGCCGTGATCGAGGAATTGCAGACCCTGGCTGATTCCAGCAACGCGGAGAAGCGCGGCAAGGGCCGCCGCGGCCTGAAGCTGCTCAGCGCCCTGCGGGAGCGGTATGGCCGGCGCCTGGTGGTGAACACGACCCGCTACGAGGGGAACGGTGTTGACGACAAGCTGCTCAAGCTGTCGGCTGACACCGGCGGCACCCTGCTCACGGCCGACTACAACCTGGCCAAGGTGGCCGAGGTTCAGGAGCTGAAGGTGATGAACCTCAGCGAGCTGGTGATCGCCCTGCGGCCGGAGGTGCAGCCGGGCGATGAGCTGCAGCTCAAGATCGTGCGCGACGGCAAGGAGTCGCACCAGGGCGTGGGCTACCTTGAGGACGGCACGATGGTGGTGGTGGATGGTGCCCACGGGCGCAGCGGCGAGCGCCTGCCGGTGGTGGTCACCGGTGCTCTGCAGACGCCCACCGGCCGGATGGTGTTTGCCCGCCTCGATGGCCATGAGCCGGCTGCGGGTGGCGCAGCCCCAGCGGCGGCGCCACCCGTGCGGCCGGTGCCGCCCAGCACCAACCGCGGCGGCAAGGGGAAATCCGCCCCGAAACGGAGCGGCCGCGGCGATCAGGATCCCTCCAGCCCCCGCTAGGCTCCGGCTTGAGGCCTGGAGTGCTGTTGCGGATGTCGGTGTCAGCCCCTTACTACGGCGATTCCGCCGTGATGCGCACCCCTCCCCCGGATCTGCCCTCACTGCTGCTGAAGGAGCGGATCGTTTACCTGGGGCTGCCGCTGTTCAGCGACGATGACGCCAAGCGGCAGATGGGCATCGATGTGACCGAGCTGATCATCGCCCAGCTGCTGTATCTGGAGTTTGACAACCCGGAGAAGCCGATCTTCTTCTACATCAACTCCACGGGCACCAGTTGGTATTCCGGGGATGCGATCGGCTTCGAGACCGAAGCCTTCGCCATCGCCGATACGATCCGCTACGTGAAACCGCCGGTGCACACGATCTGCATCGGCCAGGCGATGGGCACAGCCGCGATGATCCTCAGCGCCGGCACCAAGGGCCACCGCGCTGCGCTGCCCCATGCCTCGATCGTGCTGCATCAGCCCCGCAGCGGCGCCCGCGGCCAGGCCAGCGACATCCAGATCCGGGCCAAGGAGGTGCTGCATAACAAGCAGACCATGCTGGAGATGCTCTCCGCCAACACCGGCAGAAGCATGGAGCAGCTGGCCAAGGATTCCGACCGGATGACCTATCTCACCGCTCAGGAGGCTGTGGAGTATGGCCTGATCGATCGCGTGCTCACCAGCCAGAAGCAGCTGCCCGGTCCGCTCACGGCTGCCGCCGCCGGTATCAGCCCCGGCAATCCCGGCATCAGCTGATACCGACGCGGTTCAGCCGTTCCGTTCCACTGGCTGAGGCCAGGCCGCGCCCGTCTCCGTGACACCCAGGCAGCAGCCGGCGCTCTGCCGTTCCCTCCGGTTTTCGCCGGACCCACCGCCCCGCCACCGCCCCCTCGTCATGCCCATCGGCACTCCCAGCGTTCCCTACCGCCTGCCCGGCAGCCAGTACGAGCGCTGGGTCGATATCTACACGCGCCTGGGCGTGGAGCGGATCCTGTTCCTGGGCTCTGAGGTGAACGACGCCATCGCCAACAGCCTGGTGGCGCAGATGTTGTATCTCGATTCCGAGGACAACTCCAAGCCGATCTACCTCTACATCAATTCACCCGGCGGCTCGGTGACTGCGGGCCTGGCGATCTACGACACGATCCAGTACGTCAAAAGTGACGTGGTGACCATCTGCGTGGGCCTGGCCGCCTCCATGGGCGCCTTCCTGCTGGGGGCCGGCACCAAGGGCAAGCGGCTGGCCCTGCCCCACAGTCGGATCATGATCCACCAGCCCCTGGGTGGCACCAGCCAGCGCCAGGCCAGTGACATCGAGATCGAAGCGCGCGAGATCCTGCGCATCAAGGACATGCTCAACCAGAGCATGGCGGACATGACCGGCCAGGAGCTGGCCAAGATCGAGAAGGACACCGACCGCGATTACTTCATGAGCGCCGCCGAGGCGGTGGAGTACGGCCTGATCGACCGCGTGATCGCCCATCCCACTGAGGCCTGATCCCAGGCGCGGGGGCTGCAGCAGCTGCCCCCGCCTGGGCTTGACGGGGGCGGGCAGGCGCTTGCGTAAGCTCGATCCTTGCCCAGCCCAGACACCGACGCCTCGATGGCCAAGCTCTACTACGACACCGACGCCGACCTCAGCCTGCTGAACGGCAAGACGGTGGCCATCATCGGCTACGGATCCCAGGGCCATGCCCATGCCCTGAACCTCAAGGACAGCGGTGTGAACGTGGTGGTGGGCCTCTACGAGGGCAGCCGCTCGGCCGAGAAGGCCAAGGCTGATGGCCTGGAGGTGCTGAGCGTGGCCGAGGCCGCCGCCAAGGCCGACTGGATCATGGTGCTGCTGCCCGATGAGTTCCAGAAGGCCGTCTACGACAAGGAAATTGCTCCTCACCTCAGTGCCGGCAAGGTGCTGAGCTTTGCGCACGGCTTCAACATCCGCTTCGAGCTGATCCAGCCGCCCGCGGATGTGGATGTGGTGATGATCGCCCCGAAGGGCCCCGGCCACACCGTGCGCTGGGAATACCAGAACGGCATGGGCGTGCCTGCCCTGTTCGCCATCCATCAGGACGCCACCGGTAACGCCCGCGCCCTGGCCATGGCCTATGCCAAGGGCATCGGTGGCACCCGCGCCGGCATCCTCGAGACCAACTTCCGCGAGGAAACCGAGACCGACCTGTTCGGCGAACAGGCGGTGCTCTGCGGCGGTCTCTCGGAGCTGGTGAAGGCCGGTTTTGAGACCCTGGTGGAAGCCGGTTATCAGCCCGAGCTGGCCTACTTCGAGTGCCTGCACGAGGTGAAGCTGATCGTTGATCTGATGGTGAAGGGCGGCCTCACCGCCATGCGCGATTCGATCTCCAACACCGCCGAGTACGGCGATTATGTGAGCGGCCCGCGTCTGATCACCGCCGATACCAAGGCTGAGATGAAGCGCATCCTGGCCGATATCCAGGACGGCACCTTCGCCCGTAACTTCGTGGCCGAATGCGAAGCCGGCAAGCCGGAGATGCAGAAGATCCGCGACCGCGACAGCCAGCACCCGATCGAGCATGTGGGCAAGGGTCTGCGTTCGATGTTCAGCTGGCTGAAGGCCGCCTGAGCCGCAGCTGCCGACATCGATGACGATGGCGTTCGGGGTGGGTTCCCTGGCGGGGGCCCACCCCGTTCTGCTGGTGGCCCTCGCCTGCCGCCTCGATCGCCTCGTCGGTGATCCGCGCTGGTGCCCGCATCCGGTGGTGGTGATGGGCTGGTGGATCACCCGGCTGCGCGCTGTGGCGGAGCGCTGGGCGGGGCGACGGCCGCGATGTCTGCGGCTGGTCGGTGGCCTGATCACGTTGCTGCTGGTGGGCGGCAGCGGCCTGGCCGGCTGGCTGCTGGAGCGGCTGGTGCTCGCGCCAGCCTGGCCGCCCCTGCCGGGGCTGCTGGCGCTGCTGGTGTTGCTGATCGCCCTGGCCAGCGCCGTGGCCGGCCGCAGCCTGGATCAGGCGGTGCGCGCCGTGTTGCAGGCGCTTGCGGTGGGTGATCTGACCCTGGCCCGCCAGCGTCTGAGCTGGATCGTGGGCCGTGACACCGCAGATCTGGAGCAGGCCGAGATCCTGCGGGCCGCTGCCGAAACGGCCAGTGAGAACGCCGTTGACGGTGTCTTCGCGCCGTTGTTCTGGATGCTGGTGGGGGCGATCCTGTGGCTGAGCTGCGGCACTGCTGCCCCCGGCCCGCTGGCCCTGGGCTGGGCGTTCAAGGCTGCCAGCACACTCGATTCGATGCTGGGCTACCGGCGTGGTTCGCTGCGCTGGCTTGGCACAGCCGGCGCCCGGCTCGATGATCTGCTGGTGTGGTTGCCCTGCCGGCTCGTGGCGTTGACCCTGCCGCTGGCGGCCGGATGTGCTCTGCCCGCCTGCTGGCGCCTGTTCCAGCGGGCCCGCCGCGATGGGCGGCCCGATCCCTCCCCCAACGCCGGTGTCTCCCAGGCCAGTTACGCCTGGGTGGTGGGGGTGCAGCTGGGGGGAGTGAACCGTTACGGGCCGGTGTTCAGGGCCAAGCCCCTGTTGGCCGCCGGCTGCCCGGCCCCCGATGCTGCCGCTGTGGAGCGGATGCTGAAGCTCAGCCATCGCCTTGAGCTGTGCTGGCTGCTGCCGGCGATGGCGGCGGTGAACCTGGGCCCGCTGCTGTGGGCGCGGTTGCTGGCTCAGTAGGCGCCGCGGTCCATCGGCAGCAGCACCACGCCGATGGTGAGCAGGATGATGTGCAGGTCAAGCCAGAACGTGCGCCGCTCCACGTAGTCGAGGTCCATGCGCACGCGGGTGGCGTAGGTGAGGTTGTTGCGGCCGGACACCTGCCAAAGGCCCGTCAGGCCTGGGCGCACCGAGAGCACGGCATCCATGTCGCGGCCGTAGCGCTGCAGTTCATCCCAGACGATCGGCCGCGGGCCGACGACGCTCATTTCGCCACGCAGCACATTGATGAACTGCGGCAGTTCATCGAGGCTGGAGCGCCGCAGAAATTTGCCGATGCCGGTGATCCGTGGATCGTTCTTGAGTTTGTGGTCGCGTTCAAACTCAGCGCGCAGCTCGGGATCATTCGCCAGCAGCGAGGCCAGCAGTCGATCGGCATCGCGGTGCATCGTGCGGAACTTGAGGCAGCCGAAGCCCTTGTACCCACGGCCGATGCGTCGCTGGCAGTAGAGCACCGAACCCTTGGAGCTGAGCTTGACCAACACCGCCAGCAGCAGAAACAGCGGTGAGCCCAGGCTGAGCACCAGCAGTGCGAACACGATGTCGCCGCCGCGTTTGAGCAGGCGCCCTCGCTTCGACTGCGCTGCCAGCAGGGTGCTGGCAGTGGCTTCGGCCGGAATGACGGCGGCGACGGACACCCTCGTGATGACTGCAGTTCCGTGGGCTCTTATTAAAAAGCTGAGGCGGCCGGCGGCCAGTGCTGCAGCGGTCACTCACCCCAGAGGCACAGACAGGCTGCGGCTGCGGCGGTGCAGCCGCCGCTGGTGGGCCTGCCAGGCCTGCTCGATCTGGCGGGTCAGCCGTTGCCGGAAACGCTGCGGGCTGAACTGTTCGGCCCAGCGGCGCTGCCGCTCGGCCGGCAGCTGGTTCCAGAGCCGCCCCTGGTCGAAATGGTCGAGCGCTGCCGCCAGGCTGGCGACGCTCTGCTCGGGGAAGAGCAGGCCCGTGGGGTGATCACAGCCGCTGGCGAGGCAGCGCACTGTGTCCAGCAGGCCGCCCTGGCCGAGGCCGATCACCGGCGCACCGGCGGCCATGGCCTCCACCGGTGCGATCCCGAAATCCTCCAGTCCTGCATAGACATAGGCGCGGCAGCGCTCCAGCCAGCGGTTCACCTGCGGCTCCGGCAGTCGCCCCAGCAGTTGCACCGTTGGGCCGGCCAGGGCCTGCAGCCGCTGCCGTTCTGGGCCGTCGCCGATCACCACCAGCGGCAGGCGGGTGCGGTTGAAGGCTTCAATCACCAGATCCACCCGCTTGTAGGGCACCAGGCGGCAGAGGCAGAGGTAGACGTCGTCGCGCGGTTGATCCCAGCGGAACCGTTCCACCGCCACCGGCGGATGCACCACGGCGGCGGAGCGCCCCCAGGTGCGGCGGATGCGGGCGGCGGTGAAGCGCGAATTGGCCACCAGCTGATCCGGGCGCTGGCCGCTGAGCAGATCCCACTGGCGCAGGCGATGCAGCTGCCAGCGGATCAGCGGGCCCAGGCCGCGGCGGGCCAGGGTCGACTGGCGCAGGTAGGCGTGCATCTGATCCCAGGCATAGCGCACGGGGGTGTGCACATAGCTGAGGTGGCATTGATCAGGGTTGGTGAGAACACCTTTGGCCACCAGATGACTGCTGCTGATCACCAGCGGATGGGCGGCCAGATCGAGTTGTTCGATGGCCATGGGTAGCAACGGCAGATACTGCTGCACATGGCTGATCCCGAAAGGCAGCGATTGAATGAAGGATGTGGTGATGCTGCGCTGATGCAGCCAGCTGCCCGGGCGTCGGCTTTCGCCATCAACCAGGGCGTAGAGCTGCGGCTGCTCCAGCATGGCATCGAGTTCCCGTGCCACCAGCTCTGCCCCCCCCACTGAGCGGGGCGTGAACCACTCGTGCACGAGGCCGATTGACGCTGGCGAAGAGAGCATCGATTCAGCGTAGACCTGGGCTGTTGAAGATTGATTGCTCGCGAGATCACAAAAGCTGTCAGCTGATTGCGATTCCCGGACACCCTCCCGAGGCTGTGGCGAGTTCCTGCCCGCCATGCCGATTCGCGAGCTGCTGGAAGACGCCCTGGAAGAGCCGCTGATCGGGCAGACCGCCTGTTTCAGCTGGCACGCCACGCCTGTGGGCATCGCGGCCCTCTGGACCGGTGGCACCCCGCCGACGCCGCCGCCCTACGAGAGCGCCCTGCGGGAGGGGCTGGAGGTGGGGCTGGATCTCAGCCGGGAGGAGCGCGAATTTCATCAGATCAGCAAGGGGCTGGTGCTGCTGTTTCACAGCTGAGCCGTAGCCGTGGTGTTACGCCCCGATCCCAGGCACTATGGGTGGTGTGTTCCTGGAGTGGCCGGTGCCAGCCGCAACCACCTTCAACGTGCAGAACCTCAGGGGCCAGGCGTTGCTGTTCCGCTGCCTCGAAACCGGCTTCGTCACCACGGCGCCGGCGCTGACCCGCTACCAGCAGGGCCGCGGCATTGATCCCTCCCGGCGCGAGCTGGTGGGGGAGCGGCCGCTCGGCTGGAGTCGTGCGGTGCCCACCACCGTGTGTGAACACTGCGGCCTGGTGGTGCGGGGGAACCAATGGGCGGTGCGTCAGCACCAGCTCTCCAAGCGTTGCCAGGCGGTGCAGGCCCTGGCGGGGCGCTGAGATCCCTGCGGCCTCTGCAGCCGCTGGCTGGGCCGGTGCAGGATGCTCGGGGCTGATCCGAGCCGAGCCTGGGGCGCCATGAAGCTTCTGGTGGTCGACGATGACGCGCCGCTGCAGGCGGCCCTGCTGCGGTTGCTGGCCCAGTGGGGGTACGCCACCGAGCTGGCGGCCACGGCGGCGGAGGCGCTCGGTTGGTTGGAGCGGGATCTGTTCGATCTGGTGCTGCTCGATCTCGGCCTCCCCGATCGCGATGGCATCAGCCTCTGCCGTCAGTTGCGGCGGCGTTCCGGCCATCAGCCGCTGGTGCTGATGCTCACCGCCCGCGACGACCGCAACGACAAGGTGCGCGGCTTGGATGCCGGGGCGGACGACTATGTGGTGAAGCCGTTTGATCCCGAGCTGCTGCGCGCACGCCTGCAGGCGTTGCTGCGCCGTGCCCACCGGCCCCTGCAGAGCCAGCTGTGCTTTGGGCCGCTGCAGCTGGTCGCCGGTCAGACCACCGTGCTGGTGCGGGGCCGGCCGCATGAGCTGACCCGCAAGGAGGCGCTGCTGCTGGAGCAGCTGCTGCGGGCCGGGGGCGACAGCCTCAGCAAGGCTGCCCTGCTGCATGGCATCGGCGATGGTCGCCGTGCGGTGGGGGAAGATGCGCTGCGGGCCCACATGCGCAACTTGCGTCAGAAGCTGATGGCGGCTGGCTGTGATCCCAATCTGATCGAAACGGTGTATGGCGTTGGATACCGCCTCGCTCCTGCCGCTTCCGCCTGATCCACTGCAGCTGCGGCGCCGGCTGGCGCTGCAGGGGAGCGGTTTTGCCCTGCTGCTGCTCACCGCCTTCTCCGGAACGCTCTATTGGGGCATCGCCGCCCAGCGGCTGGAGGATCAACGCATGGAGCTGCGGCAGCTGGCGGCCAGCGCGGCGGCCCAGCTGCCGCTGATCGCCCATGAGATCCGCGAAGCGGAAGGTCGTGCCAAATTTCGCGCTGATCCCGGTGGCATCGCGGCGCCGGCCCTGGCGCAGCAGCGGCTGCAGTGGTTTGACGCCGACGCTCTGCTGCTCAGCGAGCAGGGCCGTCTGCCGATCCCTCCCCTGCCGCCGCAGCCCGCGGCTGGCCGCAACGGCCTGATCTGGCAGCGCTGGGATGGTGGCGTCAGCCTCTGGCAACCGGTTGAGAGCCAGACCAGGCTCCATGCCAGGGCTGCGGCCCGGCGGTTCGGCTATGTGCGAGTGGCGTTGTCGGATCAGGCGGCGCGGGCCGATCTGGAGCGTCTGCAGCGGGGGCTGCTGCTGGGCGGGATCGTCACGGCTCTGGCGGCTCTGCTGGCGGGTCGCCGCATGTTGCGGGCCGCCTTTCTGCCCCTGCAGCGCCAGGTGAGTGCCCTGCAGCGTTTCACCGCTGATGCATCCCATGAGCTGCGCCACCCGTTGACGGCGCTGCGGGCCCTCCTGGCGGCTGTCCCGCCGGAGCTGCGGCGGCAGCCGGCGCTGGCCTGGCGCGAGCTGGATCACCTCAGCGGGCGGCTGGGGGAACTGCTGGAGGATCTGCTGCTGCTCGCCCGTCAGGAGCAGGTTGGACAGGCGGTGGCGCTGGCCCCGGGGGAGCTGCAGCGGTTTGATCTGCTGGAGCTGCTGGAGGATCTGATCCGCTGCTACGAACCCCAGGCTCTGGCGCGTGCCATCAGGCTTTGCCTGCGCCCGGACCCCAGCCGCCACAACGTCTTGGTGCGGGGCCAGAGCGAGCAGCTGCTGCGCCTGTTCACCAACCTGCTGCTCAATGCCATCCGTCACAGCCCCGAGGGGGGCACGGTTGCGGTTGCGGTGGGCCGCAGCGGGCGCTGGATCCGGGTGGTGGTGGCTGATCAGGGGCCAGGGATTCCCGGCGAGGCCCGAGAGCAGGTGTTTGAACGGTTCTGGAGCGGCGCCGATCGCGGTGGCCACAGCGGTCTGGGTCTGGCAATCGGTCGGGCCATCGCCCGCCGCCATGGCGGCGACCTGCGCCTTGGCATCAGTCGGCCGGGCCGCTGCGAACTGGTGGTGGAGCTACCGGGCGATGATGGCGCCGCAACCTCATGATTTCTTCATGGGTTCTGCTGCATGGTGAGGGCATGAGCGCTCCTCTCCCTTCCGATCCTGGCGTGGCGGCCTTCGGGGCCAGCCTCACCGCCATCACCCTTGCCGAGCTGGGTGACAAGACCTTTTTCATGGCGCTGATCCTGGCGGCGCGTCATCGCGCCAGGGATGTGTTCATCGGCGCTTTCACCGCCCTCACCGCCGTCACCCTGATCTCGCTGGGATTGGGTTACGGCTTGCGCGAGCTGCTGCCCGCCACGGTGGTGCCCTGGCTGGCGGCCGCGCTGTTCCTGGCCTTTGGCCTCAAGCTGTTGCTCGATGCGCAGCGGATGGGGGCCCATGAGGCCGAGGAGGAGGAACAGGAGGCGCAGCAGGTGGTCAACGAGGCTGAAAGCCGCCGGCGGTTCAGCAGCAGCTGGGCGGTGATCTGGGAGGCGTTCGTGCTGGTGTTCATCGCCGAGCTGGGCGATCGCACCCAGTTCACCACCATCTTTCTGGCCACGGCTCCGGCGTTCACGTTCCTGGGGTTGCTGGCGGGCACCCTGCTGGGCCATGCCCTGGTCACCTGGCTGGCGGTGGGTGCTGGCAAGTGGATCGGTGGCCGCATCAGTGAGAAACTGCTGTATCGCCTCAGCGGCGGCCTGTTCCTGGTGTTTGGGCTGTTCTCGCTGCAACAGGCCCTCGGTTGATCCTGCACCCGCCATGCCCCTCCCGTATCAACCGTCGCTGCTGCGCCTGCTGCATGGCGCCACCGCCCTGCTGGTGCTGCCGGCCTGGCTGACGGGGCTGGTGGTGTATGCACGTCACGATGGCCGCTTCGGGCGACTGCATCTGGTCCCTGACGGCCCATGGATCGATATCCACGGCACGGTGGGTGTGCTGCTGTGGCCGATGGCGCTGCTGTTCGGCGTTTATGCCATCAGCGCCGGGCGGGCCCGGCTGCGCCAGGCAAGCAATGCCGTTGCGCTGCTGGCTCTGGCGTTGGCGGTGGTCAGCGGCAAGCTGATGCAGGAGCACTGGTTGCGCGCCGGCCAGCTGCATCACGTCGTGTACAACCTGCACCTCACAGCCTGGTTGCTGCTGAGTGTTGCGGTGCTCTGGCATGTCGCCGCAGTGCTGCGTCGGGGCGGGCAGGCTTTGGCGGGCTCGATGGTTCAGCTGCGGGTGCAGGCCAATGATCGGCCTCGGCACTGGTTGGGCCAGCTGCAGCGTGGGCTGCGGCGGGCTGTTCGCTAGGGGCCGGCAGCGCAGGTGTTGCTGTGACGTTCAAGGTGCCGCCGCTCCGGCAGCACGGATGGATCAGCACGCAGGTCGTTGTTGCGTGCACGGCAGTGCAGCCCTTCACCCCGGCCAGCAGCTGCGGCTGTGTCGCAGTGTGCTGGAGGTGATCGCTGCGGCGGCGCTGTCAGTCCTGATGCTCGCGGCGCTGCCGGCGGACGCGCACGCGCACGGCGCTGTGGGCCGGGCCCAGATGTGCGATCAGCGCTTCACGGGCTTCGTGCTGCAGTTCCTCCAGGCTGGCGGCGCCGATGCGGATCGGCAGGGTATCGGCCTGGGCCTCCAGCTGGCCGGGCCGTTCGGCCAGCACGTGGAACACGATCTCGCGCATGGGGGTATCTCGTTCGCTCCGCCTTCATCTTTGGTCTGGTGGCGTGATCGTGCCGGTGCGGTGGGATACGGGGAACCGCACCAGCGGACACCTGCCCCCGCCGCTGCGGCGAGCTGCCGCCGACGACCCGCCAGAGTGGGGTGATGCGATGGTGCGCTGTACTGCAACTGGGGCTGGGGTTGCTGCTGCCGGCGATCTCCGGCGAGGCCTTGGCCCAGTCATTGCGGGCGGTGGTGCTCTCGATCGGTGATGGCGATACCATTCGCGTGCGTCAGGGCGCCCGGGTCATCACGGTGCGATTGGCCTGCATCGATGCACCGGAGCTGCGGCAGAGCCCCTATGGCCAGCAGGCCCGCCAGTTTCTGCAGCAGCGGTTGCAGCCTGGCCGGCCGGTGATGCTGGATGTTCAAACAACAGATCGCTACGGCCGCAGCGTGGCGGAGGTGATCAGCGGCGGCAGCATCAACCTGGCGATGGTGCAGGCGGGTCAGGCCTTCGCTTACCGCCAGTACCTCAGCGGTTGTGATGCCAGGGCGTATCTGGAGGCGGAAGCCGCCGCCAGCCGCCGCGGCCGCGGCGTGTGGCAGATGCAGGGTGGCATCACCCGACCGTGGGACTTCCGCCGGGGGCGCAGCACGGCCGTGATCCCGGATGGCACCACCAGCGATGGCCGCCGCTGGCGCTGCCGTGAGCTCGGCTCCTACCGCCAGGCTCAGCTGCTGCTGCGGCAGGGCCACAGCTACCTCGATGGCGACGGCGATGGCGAGGCCTGCGAATCGCTGCGCTGATGGCGATGGCGCGGGGCCGCCACGACCATCCCGGCAACCCAGGATCCGGCTAATTCTGTAGCGCTTGCAACGCGATGTCCAGGCCGTGGCGGCAAGGAGGGTAGGGGGATTCGGAAGAAATGATGGGGATTGGCTAGAGTAGGCCTCTATCGGCTGTAAGGACCCGCACCCGTCCTGATGCCTTGGATCCCTATGGAAGACTGGAGGGTCTTTTGGAAACCACAGCAATCTTTGCCGGTCTGATCAACAAAGATGAGATCAAAGTAAACGGCGCTGCGCTGTGCGAAGACGACCATCCAACCAACAGGATTCAACTGACCGCGGTTAAACACGCGTCGGGTTCGGCATGGTGGAGTCAATCGGTTGACCTGACCAAGGACTGGGTGTCGTCATTTGACATAACCGCATTCAATGGCAGTGGTACATCTGATGGATTCGCATTCGTTATCAATGGCGATCCAAGTGGTCTCAATGCACTCGGGGACGGAGGGCAAAATCTAGGCTTCTTTGGCTATGACTCAAAAGTAGGGATCGGGCGCTCATATGCCGTGATCTTCGACATGTGGACGACACACTCTGCCAGTTTAATCGGTTTTGCAGGCAGTAGTGTTGATGTCATCCCACAGGGCAGCGCACAATCGCCTGTGCCGCTTGCCAATAATGCTTATAGCGCAAAGATAAGTTATTCCGCGGCGCTAAAGAGTTTGTCGCTTTCCATTGGCGATAAAACTTTCAAGCAAGATGTAGATCTGCAGGCGGTTGCTGGAGGTCGTGCCTACCTAGGCTTTACCGCTGCTAGCGGCACTGGCACATTGGATACTGATGTAAGCAACTGGAGTGTTGTTGCCAGCAAATATCAGCCTTCGCCGCTTGTTCGTGGCAATTCCATCTATGTTGTTGTTGATGGACCTGCTTGGGGGCAGGCAGAGGCGACTGCGGTTGAGCTGGGTGGTCATCTGGTGACCATTAATGATGGTTCTGAGAATTCCTGGATTGCACACAATTATGCTGCATTTGAACAGCAGTTTGATGGTTCCGAGAAATGGCTGCTCAATGCCTGGATTGGCTTTTCCGATGCGGTGACTGAGGGAACCTGGAAGTGGTCCTCTGGTCAGACTGCCACGTTTACTGGATGGGGGCCAGGTGAGCCATCTTCTGGATATTCAGTTCCAGTCGACGTTCCCTATGAATTATCGGATAGAACAGAAGACTTTGCGCATATTATTGTGCCTGCACCTGGTGGCTTCAATGAAGATTTTGGGGTCTACTGGAATAGTGCTTACCATCGTGCACACATGCTCCACGGTGGATCAGTTCCTGAGATCAATGGCATTGCCGAAATCCCCTTTGTCCGGCGTGGTGATTCTGCTTATGTCATCGTTCAAGGTCCCACATGGGATGAAGCTGAGGCCAATGCTCGTAAACTCGGTGGCCACTTGGTGACGATCAATGATGAGGCCGAGAATGAGTGGTTGATAGATGCCTTATCAGGGGAGTTAAATTCTGGGAAAGAGTCTGCCAACTGGAATGGGGCATGGATTGGAATTTCACAGAAGAATGGCCAATGGTCTTGGTCTTCTGGCGAAAGCAGTGACTACCTGAATTGGTATCGCGTTGGAGCAAATGGAGATAAGGGCAAGATCTATACACTGCATAATGAATCTGAATATACTGATGCTGTCGGATTTTGGAACTCATGGGCTGGAAGCGGGCTGGCAGGCATCGCTGAAATTAAACTCGCCCCAAACAGCATTCCCACAGGAATCCCAACGATCACAGGAACCCTGAAGGCAGGTTCAACCGTCACGCTTGATCTCTCCAGTATTCACGACGCTGATAATCATGCATACTGGACTCCTGCCTATCAATATTCCTGGGAGATTGCAAACGATCCTGGAATGCTCCAAGTGATGCCCGTCTGGGAGGCACTGACAACTGCTGATGCCACCGACGGCAATGAGACCCTAGAAATCACAGAAGATCTCACAGGGAAACTTATTCGTGGAGTTGTGACATATGTGGATGGGTACGGAACTAAAGAGGTTGTGACCTCTGATGCTTCTGTGAAGATTGAAGCTGAGTACAAGAAACCTGTCGTTCGAGGCGGCTCCCTCTACACCATCGTTGATGGTCCGTTGTGGACACAGGCAGAGGCCAATGCGGTGAAGTTGGGTGGACACTTAGCTGCACTATCTAATAAAGCCGAAGATGACTTCGTGTTCAATAAGTTCATCAGACAAGCCGCGCCTCCGTCTAACTATGACGATCATCTTTGGATCGGTCTTTCTGATAGCGATCAAGAAGGTGCTTACAAGTGGAGCAGCGGAGAAGCTTTTACCTATAATAATATTGATCCGATTAACTATGTCGATGTTCGAGCTGAAGATGGGCAAGACTGGGTTCTGTATTGGGGGCAAAATGGAACATGGGATACACAAGAGCTTGCGGGATACCCTCACACGGGAAGGAGGGGACTCGCCGAAATCCCCTTCATTCGCCGTGGTGATTCTGCCTATGTGATCGTTCAAGGTCCCACATGGGAAGAAGCTGAGGCAAATGCTGTGCAACTCGGCGGCCACTTGGTGACGATTAATGATGCGGAGGAGAATGATTGGCTAGCCAGCTCATTCTTGAACACGCACAATTGGATTGGCCTCAAGTGGAATGGTGCAGACTGGAGCTGGGCAGATGGAGACACGCTGGGTTATACAAAGTGGATCGGCGGATCAAACCAGAATCCAGTCGATTTGAGGGCTCGAGGAGTGTTGGGAAACTCTTCCTATTGGTATGAAAATTACGGATGGGCATTCAATGGCATTGCGGAAATAAAGCTTGCTCCCAATAGCAAGCCAACGGCAGCCCCAGTGCTCTCAGGGATTTTTAAGGTGGGTCAAACCATCAGCATCGATAAACGCCCCATTCAGGATGCCGATAATTTCATCGGATACATGCCTGACTATCATTATTCATTCGAGGTCTCTAGTGATAATGGCGTCACTTGGAGCAAGCTGACTTCCGCAGATGCCGTCGACAATAATAGCCTCTATGCGCTCACTTCTGCAGAGGCTGGCCGGCAGATTCGCGGGGTTGTGAGTTATCTGGATGCTGCTGGTACCCATGAGTTTGTTGGTACAGCTGCTGTGATTGTTGAGGCGTTGCCACCCGTAGCACGGTTGGTTTCCTTGCCAATGGACCTCGCGGCCAAGGTTGGGCAGATCATTGAGATTCCCATTAGAATTGATCAAGCGAAAGATCTGCAATCGCTAGACCTTGCCTTTGCATTTGATCCAAAACGCTTCGCTATTCCTGCATCGACCGGACTTGTTCGGGCGGGCTCTCTCACGTCTGATTGGACTTTTGTTGCCAATGTGATCGCGTCAAGCAATATGCTTCAAATTTCAGGTTTCGGGGTGTCTCCTCTCGGGCTTGGCCAGGGTGATCTCGCTATTTTGTCTCTGCAGGTCAAGGGTGATGCTCCCCGTGGATCATCAAGCCTTGATTTGCTGAGTGCATCCCTCAATGAAAATGAAATTGCCGTTGATTGCCGTGATGGTCTATTAAAAATCACCGCACCGAAGCTGTCCGTTGGTGCGAAGCTGCGTGCGCCTTTGGGTGGCTCCATAAAAGTTCCGATTGGCATTGATGATGCAACAGGAATCCAGTCTCTCGATCTTGTTTTCGCCTACGATTCTGGCCTGATTGCATTGCCAGCCAGCGGTGAGTTGATCGATGTTGGATTGGCTACCACAGGTTGGTCTTTTGTGGCGAATACCACTACACCTGGCCAAATCCGGATTTCCGGATTTGGTACAACGCCGTTGAGTGGTGGCTCGGCTGGGCTTCTTGCTCTGAACCTCAAGGTCAAAGCCGGCGTCAGCATTGGTACAACGGATCTTGATCTGGTCAGTGCATCCTTCAATGAGGGCGCGCTCTCGACTGATTTGGTCGATGGCAGCTTGGAGTTGCTGCCACCAACATTCCAGGTGCTGGGTGTCCGGCATACGGCCAGTGGATTGGCGCTGCAACTATCAGAAGCGCCAGATCTGGATCGACTCAATCTGTATGACGGTCAGGATCTCTCTGCTGATCAAGCCGATTTGCGTCTCACGCGCAGTGATGGAACGATCGTTCAAAATCTTTCTCTGCATTGGCAGCAAGATGCTGGTGAGCTCCATGTAATCCGCACTGATTCCTTGACTGGCCTGGCAACAGCGCCCTTCAAGAGTGATCTGTTGCCTGTGGGGGATTACAGCCTCGCAATCGACTCACGATCTGATGGCTTGATTTCAGCAGCCAAAGCTGAGCTCATCGATGGTAACCGAGACGGCATCACCGGTGATTCCTTCTCCTACGCCTTTTCCCAGGCCGCTCCGGCTCATCTCATCGCCATTGCCGACACCGCCCGTGGACCCGGTCAATCCCTCAGTCTCAATGGCACAACTCTCAGCAGCGGTCTCCAAGGCTTGCCGCTGCTGGTATCCACTACCGAATCACTCACTCAGCTGCAGGGCACAATTCGCTTTGATCCTGCAATGCTGCTCAATCCAACTGTGCGTAAAGGTCGAGATCTGCCCGCAGAGTGGAGCCTGGATGTTCAGCAGTCCTCAGCTGGCGTGTTGACTTATACCGCATCAGGGCCCACGGCCATCACTGGTGCAAACCGTGAATTGTTCCGTCTGGATGCGGTGGTTGCCAAAGCAGCAAGCTATGGCTCGTCCACACTGGTGCAGGCAACAGCAACGGCAGTCAATCATCCAAGTCTGGTCTTCGAATCTGAACCTTCTCTCATTCTGATTGCCTATCCGGGTGATGTTACAGGGAACAAGAGTCTGAGCAGTCTCGATGCTTCACGGCTTCAGCGTGTGGTTGTTGGTTTGGATTCCGGTTTTGACCCGTATGATCAGTATGCACCGAACCTGGTGGGGGATGTCAGCGGCAATGGCAGCCTCTCATCTCTTGATGCATCGCGACTGCAGCAGCGAGTTGTTGGTCTTGATGTCACTGCCTTCCCTGTGATCCCTGATGTCTCCGTTTTGGCGTAAGCGCTGTACGCGGTGCGTCTTCACGCGTGCCAATTCGCTGGAATCCGGCCAGGAGACCGCGTGATCGGCGGATCAGCTGGTGCTGATCCGCCACTGCTCGATTGCCAGGAGGTAGTCTTCCATCATGTGGTCTTCGAAGGTGGCTAAATCGCGATCGGTGATGTCATCGAGAATTCCATCTTTGGCATCGAGAAAACGTAGCCATAGGCCTGGGTCGTGCACGATCGTTTTATTCTGCATGATGTGCATGTAGTTGCCGCAATGGCTGTATCCCATCATGCGTGCAGGCACTCTCGGCACCACGTCATTATTGTTTTGGAAGCGATGGATGCGGTTGTGGGCTCTCAGGGTGAGGAGATCAGCGGTTCTGGGCCTGACGGCGCGTGGTTGCCCAAATGTGTAGACACCGGTGAAGCCAACGTCATGGTGAACCAATTGCGCCGCTGCCACGATTGCCATGGCACCGCCCAGGCTGTGGCCGGTTAGGAACAGGCCCTTGGGTTTGTGATCATCCTTGCGAACCTGGCTGCGTCGTTGCTGGTAGTAGGTATAGATCTGAGGCCAGATGCGTTCGGTTGCACCATGAAAGCCGCGGTGGAACTCGCCATAGTCTGTGGTCGTTGCTAATAAATTGGCGTTGTCCAGCCAGTCACGTAGTTCATCGGTGCCCCGGAAGGCCAGCGTGAAATAATCGGCATGCTCCACCAGCACAGCAGAGGAATTGTCGTTGTGAAATGGCACGACACCAACAAAGCCTGGATCCTCGCGTTGCAGATCAGCCAGCATGGCGTTGGCATCCGGTGAGCCGTCCTGCTTCCGCTGAGAGACAGTCTTGGCGCAGCGGGCCATCCAGTAAGCCGTTCCGCCGTTGATGCTCAACTGGAACGGCTCGACGCATTGACGGCTGGTCATCGCTTCTGCTGAGATTGCACTCAGGTTTCATGTCTGATTTCTTCAAGCTAGCGATGGTTTGCGGGGGTGGAGGACGCTTATAATGTTTTAGGGTTTTTATTGGTTGCTGGTTGGCTCTGCTCAGGCAGGCATAGAGACGGGAGACTGGCCTGAGCGGTGTCAGCGGCCATAGCGTGGGCGACTGCTGCCCGGCCAGATCCACGGGAGGAGCCTGCGGCCGTGCCGGGAGAGTCGCCTGGCACCCCCCAGAAGCGGGCAAACGCCCAGTGGAGTCTGCTGGCCGTCACCAAGGCGGCGGCCCCCCGCCTGAACAGCTGCCGTCGCGGCGGATGCTGCTCAGCGTCAGCAAGCCACTCCCTGGTTGCAGCCCGCTGAGCGCACGTCGGGCCGGCTACAGGATCAGCGTGCCAGCAGCCGGGCCAGGGCGATGTCGTGACCAGTGGCGGTGACCGAATCGCCGGCCACGACGATCTTTCCGTCCGGTTGGATCAGCAGACCTGCCGCCGAGTCGTTGCCATTGGAGAACGACACGTTGACGAAGCCGTCGGGCGTTCCATCGGCGGTGACGCCGAAGCTGGCATCGGGTGCACCGTTGGGGGCCAGGCGGGCAACGAACACGTTGGTACTGCCGCCGAGGCTCGTGGTGGTGCCGGCGATCAGGATCCTGCCGTCAGCCTGCAGCGCAACCGCCGCGCCGTCGTCGTCGCCGCTGCCGAGGCTGATGCCCACCACGCCCTCCGGCGTCCCGTCGTCACGGCTGCGGCCGAAGGAGCTGTCGAGCTCGCCGTTGGTGTTGAAGCGGGCAACGGCGGCATTCCTGCCAGTGGAGGAATGCGTGGTTCCCACCACCAGGATCTTGCCATCGGCCTGCAGGGCCAGCGCATCCGCCGTGTCGTTGCCATCGCTGAGCGACAGGTTCACCAGGCCATCGACGGTGCCGTCCTTGGCTGTGCCGAAGCTGCCATCCAGCGCTCCGGAGGAGGTGAGGCGTGCCAGCACGATGTTGCTTGATCCTGCCGCGTCAGTGCTGGTGGAGTTGGCGGCCACCACCAGCTTGCCGTCGGCCTGCACGGCCAGATCGGCAGCCGTGTCGTCGCCCTTGCCGAGCGACAGGCTGACGAAGCCGGCGGGCGATCCATCGGCGCTGTCAGCCCCGAAGCTCTTGTCGAGGCTGCCGTCGGCATTGAGGCGCACCACCTCCACGTTGCTGCCGCTGGAGGATGATGATGTGGCGCTGACGGCGATCTTGCCGTTCGCCAGGACGGCCAGGCCGCCGGCGGCGTCATTGCCGTTGCCGAGGTCGAGGTTGACCACGCCATCAGGTGTGCCATCGGCACTCTTGCCGAACCCTTTGTCCAGGGAGCCGTCGGCATTCAGGCGGGCGACCACCACGTTGGCGGATCCGTTCACGCTGGTGGTGGTGCCGAGCACGAGGATTTTGCCGTCGGCCTGCACCGCGATGTCGGCGCCCTGCTCCTCACCGTCGCCCAGGCTGAGGCTGGCGACCCCGTCGGGACTGCCGTCATTGGTCCCGGCGCCGAAGCTGCCGTCGAGCTTGCCGGCGGCGGTGAACCGTTCGACCACGATGTTCTTCGAGGTCGTGCCGGAGACGGTCGAGGTGCTGGTGCCCACCACCAGGAGCTTGCCATCGGCCTGGCTGGCCACGGCTGCCGTCGTGTCGCTGCCGTTGCCGAGCGACTGCAGCACCACACCCTTGGCGCCGAAGGAGGCATCGAGCGCACCTGGCCCTGGGGCGGCAGTGCTGGAGCCGGTGCCGGCGAGCAGGATCAGAGCGGAGCCGAGCAGCGCCCGCAGCGGGGTGCGGGGAACACGACGACGAACGGGCTGGGACTTCATGGACACTCTCTGCACGAATGCTGCTGGAGACAATGCTTTTGGAAGAGTGGCAACCCAGCAGATTTTGCGCTCTGGTGCTTCATGTTTTGATATGCCGAGCGGTGTTCGGCTCCTCTGGAGTGCCGAACGTTGTGCCGGCGGGCAGCGCCGGTGGCGGCGCTGCTGAAGCCAGATGGCGCTGCTGAGCCTGCCCATTCTTTCGCTGACGCAGAGCTGCACAGCCTGGACGGCAAGAGCTCCCCGGAGCCAGCCGCAAGGCTGAAGCTCACGCACAATCGCCGCATGTGCAGCCAGAGCTTCCGCCGGGAATGGTCTGCATCCCCCCTCAGACTCTGGCCAATCATGAGCAACTGTGATGAAATCCTTGCGGCAGGACGGCCACCACCAGGCTGCAGACAGACGATCATCCTCTGACTCAACTGCTTTCAGCGGCACTGCCTTTGGCGGCACTGTCTTTGGCGGCACTGTCTTTGGCGGCACTGCCTTCAGCCCAAGCGCTGTCCACAACACAGCCGATCCGCCAGCATCAGCGGCCCCACAGGCTGCCTTCCTGCCACTGCCGACGCCATCCACACGCCCCCATGCTGGTCAACACTGAGGCATCCCGTTTTCGCGCACGGTCGGATCGATCTGGCCGTCGACGCCCGCAGCGCGGTTGGCCTGGAGTGCTGGCCGCGCCCCTGGCGATCGGGGCGATCGCCCCGGCCGGTGCCATGGAACTGAATCTGACGGACGTGAACCGCTATGGCCGTGCGCTGCGGAGCGAGCAGGTCACCAGCATCAGCCAGTTCTCCGACGTCCGCCCCACTGACTGGGCCTACCAGGCGCTCACGGGCCTGATCGAGCGCTACGGCTGCGTAGCCGGTTATCCCAACGCCACCTTCAAGGGTGGCCAGGCGATGACACGCTATGAAGCGGCCGCTCTGCTCAATGCCTGCCTCGATCGCATCAGCGAGGTGACCGATGAGCTCAAGAGGCTGATGGCTGAGTTTGAGAAGGAGCTCGCCGTGCTGCGCGGTCGCGTCGATGGTCTCGAGGCCAAAGTCGGTGAGCTGGAGGCTACGCAGTTCTCCACCACCACGAAACTGTCCGGACAGGCCACGTTCGTGATCGGCGCCAACGGCTTCAGCGGCAGCGCTGGCGATCTGGTGAACAGCAGTCGTGCGGACTATGGCGCCACCACGTTCAATTACGATGTGCAGCTGACGTTCGATACCAGTTTCACGGGAAAGGATCTGCTGCGTACCAACCTGCGCGGTGGCAACTTCGCTGATAGCAGCTTTGGTGGGGCGGGCCCCAGCAGCTTGTCTCAGCTGGAGGTGGCTTTCCAGGAGGACTGCGGCACAGGCATTGATTGTGGCGATGTGGTGGCTATTGATCGCCTCTTTTATCAGTTCCCCTTTGGTAACTTCACCTTCAGTGTGGGCGGCCGCATCGGTCAGGACGACATGCTGGCGATCTGGCCGAGTGTCTATCCCGCCGACACGGTGCTCGACGTGCTCACCCTCGGTGGTGCGCCCGCGGCCTACAACAAGAACCTCGGTGCCGGAGCTGGTGTGTGGTGGCAGCAGAATGGTTTTGCTGTGAGCGCCAACTACGTGGCCGCCAATGCAGATGTGGCAAGCCCGACGGTAGGGGGCATCGCCACAGCTGGAGCCGGTGGCACCGGCACCGTGCAACTGGGCTACAGCAACGACAACTGGGGCCTTGCAGCCATCTATTCCTCGGTTCAGAACGCCAATGGACTGATCGTCTATGGCACTAACTTTGCACTCGACAGTTTCAGCAACCCTGGTACCACCAACGCCTGGGGCCTCAGTGGTTTCTGGCAACCGTCTCAGTCCAGCTGGATTCCCTCGATCAGTGCCGGCTGGGGCCTCAACCGCAGCAGCTACAGCGGCGACGTTGATCAGACTGGGCTGGTTTCCATCAGCCAGTCGTGGAGTGTCGGCCTGCAATGGCTGGATGCTTTTGCCAAGGGCAATGCGCTCGGCATGGCGGTGGGGCAGCCCACGTTCGCGACCAGCCTCGAGGGCGGTTCTACGCCGAATGACGGCAATTTCGTATGGGAATGGTGGTATAAGATCCAGCTGACAGACTACATTGCGGTCACGCCGGCATTGTTCTATCTCAGCAGACCGTTGGGTGGAGATACGCCTGGTGGCGAGAGCTTCCGCCAACTGGGCGGCTTGGTTAAGACGTCGTTCAGTTTCTGAGCCGGGCAGAACTGATCAGCATCGCTTCACACTCTGGGGCCGCAGAATCCAGCTGTGGCCCTGCTTGAATGCCGCTCTCCATGGGCCCCGCACGGTTCCCTGAGAATCACGGAGTTGCGGCGTTCGCTCAACCGCTGCTGCCAGGCTCTCGCCACGAAACCATGCGCGTTCAGATCTCGGCAGCGAGAGCAGTTCGTGCGGTTTCTGTCCCCCGGCCGGCTGCCTGGCTGCGTGGCTTGAACCCCTCAGTCCTCGAGCAAAGGCGTCAGCCCCTTGGCGAAGGCTCCCGCCACCACCTCCAGGGCCAGCACCAGGATGATCACGCCCATCGAGAAGCCAGCGATCAGAACAATCAGAGGGGCAGGGAAAGGGCGCGGCAGGCCAGCTGAAGGGGAGTGCAGCAGCGTTCAGCCGTCATCTGTGCTCGTACACCCTGGCTGGATTGGGCTTCCAGTGGCGGTCTCGCACCTGCAGCCCATGGATCACCGCCATCCTCGTCCCTCCAACCGGCGATCTCCACGATCCCTCTGTAGTGCCGGAGCTGAACATCTGCTTCCCGCCCCAATGGCTTCCATGACGACCAGCTCCGTCAGCCTTGCTGAGGCATCCCGCTTCTGGTTGCGGCTGGGGCTGGTGAGCTTCGGGGGGCCAGCTGGTCAGATTGCGCTGCTGCAGCGTGAGTTGGTGGAGCGGCGCCGTTGGATCTCGGAGCGTCGCTATCTGCATGCCCTCAACTACTGCATGCTGCTGCCGGGTCCGGAGGCCACCCAGCTGGCCACCTACCTGGGCTGGCTGATGCACGGCGTGCCGGGGGGCCTGATTGCCGGCGGCCTGTTTCTGGCCCCTTCGGTTCTGGTGCTGCTCACGCTCTCCAGCGTCTACGCGATCTGGGGCCAGCTGCCGCTGCTGGTTGCGGTGTTTGCCGTGCTCAAGCCTGCGGTGCTGGCGATTGTGGTGATGGCGGCCTGGCGGATTGCCAGCCGCACCCTGCGTACGCCGTTGCTGGTGGCTCTGGCGATTGCCGGATTCCTGGCCCTCACCCTGCTCAAGCTGCCCTATCCGCTGGTGCTGATCAGCGCCGCTTGGATCGGGCTGTTGACATCCCGGTGGCGACCTTCGCTGCTGGTGGCCAGCAAGCCCGATGCAGCTGGAGCCAGCAACGCTGCCCAGGATCAGGCTGGCGCCCTTCACGACGATCACTCCGCGACCCCCCATCACGCGCGCGTCTCCAAACGGCGGCTGGCGGCGACGTTGTTGGCCTGGGCCCTGGCCACGTTCCTGCCCCTGGCGGTGCTGGTGCACGTTGGTGGCTGGAACGGCATCCTGGCGTTGATGGCCCGCTTCTTCACGCGGGTGGCGCTGCTCAGCTTCGGTGGTGCCTATGCGGTGTTGCCCTATGTGGCCCAGGGGGCGGTGGAGCAGTTCGGTTGGCTTTCTGCCGGCCAGATGGTTGATGGCCTGGCCCTGGGTGAAACCACCCCGGGCCCCTTGATCATGGTGGTGGCCTTTGTGGGGTTCATGGGCGGCTGGAACCAAGGGCTCTCGGCTGGGTCCGGCAACTGGCCGCTGGCACTCGCCGCCGCCTTGGTGACGGTCTGGTTCACGTTTCTGCCGTCCTTTGGCTTCATCCTGGCCGGTGCCCCGTTGGTGGAGGCCAGCCGCGGCGACCTGCGCTTCGAGGCACCGCTGCGTGCCATCACGGCGGTGGTGGTGGGCCTGATCGCCAGTCTTGCGGTGTTCTTCGCTGGCCCGGTGCTCTGGCCAGCGGGTGCGTTCAATCCCTGGGGTCTGCTGGTGGTGGCGGCGGCGTTGTTCACCCAGCTGCGTCTGGGCTGGAGCGTGTTGCAGGTGATCGGTGCGGCAGCGTTGATTGGCGCCGGTTGGGCTGGAGTGGCCGCGATTCTGTCTTGATCGAACCAGGGCAAGGGTACCGCCTACCGCCAACCTTCACGCGCACGCGAGTTGGCGTGCATCGGGCTTGTGTGTTGCTGCGCTGGCACGCGCGCCCTCAGTGAAGCGTGAAGGGGCAAAAACTGAATCCAGCGCCTGAATCCAGAGGCTGTTGTGGAGAACTGCTTGCTTACCCTTGGCGCCGGCGACGCCCCCGGCTGAGCGGATCGTCTTCACGGAGAGGCGGGCGTGCGGGCCACCGCGCTGATGTTCAGCGGCGCCGTCGCCACGTCTCGACACTCCACGGGCCGGACAGGGCATCGTAGGGATGTCGGCTGCTCAGAGCAGAGCGCATGCGTTCACTGGTCGTTTCCCTTCTGCTGGCGGGGTGCTGGGCGATTCCGGTTCTGGCCGAGGGCGATACCCACCAGCATCACCAGCACCACAACGCCATCCCCCTGACCCCGGCCGCTGGTCAGGGCCGTGACCGGCAGGGCGGCCATGACAGCCACAGCCACGCGCTGGGTCCGGCCGGCGCCACCTACGACCTGCGCTGGCTCGACGCGATGGTGCAGCACCACACCGGCGCCCTACGCATGACAGAGTTTGTGTTTGACATCGGCGTGCCCGGTGTGGGCTCGCTGGGGAAGGACATCTGGCGGGATCAGGCCCAGGAGATCAAGGCGATGGGGCAATGGCGCAAGGCCTGGTACCCCGAGGCGCCCGTCTATCCCGTGGCCCTCAAGGCCGGTGAGGATCCCAACAGCATGGGAAGCCTGGAGCGCATGGGTGCTGCCCAGATTCAGGCGATGCAGATGACGGGCTCCACGCCAACCAAGGACAACCGCGTCACCTGGTTTCTGGAAGGGATGATCGCCCACCACGGCGGCGCGCTGGTGATGGCCCACGATGCGCTCAACAAGAGCAGCAACCCCACCATTCAGCGCCTGGCCCGGCAGATCATCGTCGCCCAGCGCCGCGAGATTCTCCAGCTGCGCCGCATGCTCAG
>JBEBCC010000069.1:0-10845 GCA_041158125.1 Cyanobacteriota bacterium | reverse complement strand
ACCATGTGCCCCCCGTGATGCCCTCCAGCGCCGATTGAGACGAGCTGCCAGTCGTTGTGTTGCCCGCCCAACGGAACCGGCAGCAGGTCAGGGTTCTTACGGGCGCGCCCGGCCGCACGATTCAACGCTTTCTCGAACGCCTTGAGGCTGTGGTGCTTGCCGAGATCCTGCGCCTCTCTCTCCAGGATCTCCAGGGCCTCCCGGGATGGCATGGAGGGGCCATAGCTCTGGGCTGTTTCCGGTTCGGAGGGTTCGTTGCGTTCCCGTTTCTGCTGCTGCTCGATCCACCGCCGAGCCAGGGCGGCTTCGCTGCTCTGCTCAGCCAGCACTTCTGAAGGCCAGCCGCTGCCAAGAGCGCTCATCGCGGCCTGGATCTCCAGCATGGGCAGCGACCCCACGCGCCAGGCCATGTACTGGAGCCTGCTGTAGCCGGCTTCTGCGAAGAGCCTCTCAGCCGGTGTCAGGGGGTCATCAGCCGCCACGGCTGGTCGTTCTGTGTCCAGCTGAGCCTATGGGGATCAGCCCTTTCCGGCCAGCGTTAGGCAAACCGCTAGGCAAGCCTGGGTGAGAATGCCGTCAGGGTCTTGCTCTGGCTCGGTTTCCTAAACCGTAGGTCGTGGGTTCGAGTCCCGCCAGCCCCGTTTCAGCTCGTGGAGCCGCCTGCGCTGCGGCCTCCTTCTGGTTCGGTAGTAGGCGCTACCGCTGGCGCCATGCTGCTTTCTGACACTGCCGCTAGCGTGAACCCAGTTGCCGCAGGGCCATGGCACAGCTGCACGATCTCCGGCTGAGGCTGCTGGTGCAACAGGAGAGCGAACGCATCATCGACAGCCTCCCTGAGGGCCTCGACCTCTCGGTGATCCAGGCCCGTTGCCTCTGCTGGCTGGCATTGCTGGCTGAGGCCCATGAGGACAGTGCCAACGATGCCGTCGCCGACGGTGATGTGGATCAGGCGATGGTCTGGTTCGCCGATTCGATGCGGCTGCGCGATGTGATCCAGGTGGTCAGTTCGATCGAGATCCCGATCCCTGGTGCCAGCGAGGAGCCCGAGGCCGATGCCGACCGTGGTGGTGGCCCCGGCTTCGACAGCGGCCCACAGGAGCATGACGACGAGACCGGTCGCGACGATTTTCGCGCCGCTTGAAGGATCAGATCAATCCTCTTCAGGTCTGGTGCCATGATGGGCGTTGAGACGTGAAGGGACTGCCGGTGCCGGAAGAGCCCTGCCAATGCCCTGATTGCCAGCGGTTCTACCGGGAACACGACCGTCTGATCCGCGAGAACCCCACCCTGCGTCAGCAGCAGGAGCTCAGTTGGGCTGCGCTGCAGTCGTTCCGCACACTCGCGGGTCGGGTGCTTGAGGAGCTTCAGAAAATCCATGGCGATGCCGAGCCCCCCTCGGCTGCGCCTGCCGCCGCTGCACCTGCCGCTGCTGCTGGCCCCGGCGATGCTGCCGATCAGGACGCCATGCAGCAGGCCATCGGTGACCTGGAAAACATCAATGCGCATCTGTTTTCGATCGAGGCGCTGATGGAGCGCGTCTTCGATGTGCGCGTGCCCGATGAGGTGGAGCAGAAGTTCCGCGAGCTGGCCGGCGAGCTGGCCCCGGATCCCCTCAACGCCGATCGTCTGCGGCTGAATCGCCTGCTGCACCAGACCCCCGACCTGCCGGATCGCTGAACTGTTGCGCTCGCTGATCGCCAGCCACCCTGGCCAGCAGTCGGGCGATCATCCGCTCTTCTTCGGTCGCGATCTGCAGCCAGAGCACCGGACCCAGCCAGCTCAGTGCTTGCTGCAGGTCCGCCAGCAGGGTGCCGTCGGCGGCGCCGATCCCGCCCGTGAGCCCAATCATTTCGACGCCCCCCAGGCTGGCGGCCATGGCGCCGATCCCCGCCAGCAGCCGATGCCGGAACACATCCAGGGCCAGCTGTGCCCCGCCGTGGCCTTGTTCAGCCGCGGTTCTGAGCTCCAGCCAGTCGCCGCTCAGGCCGGACAGGCCCAGCAGACCACTGTTGTGGTTGAGCCCTTGTTCCAGGGCGTCCAGACTGAGGCCGCGCCGCTGCAGGTGCAGCAGCAGCCCCGGATCCACCGAGCCGCTCCGGCTGGCCATCACCAGACCTTCCAGCGGCGTGAAGCCCATGCTGGTGTCCACACTGCAGCCGGTTGCGATCGCAGCCAGTGAGCAGCCAGCCCCCAGGTGGCAGCTGATCAGCCGCGGCTGGCCGCTGTGCCCCAGCGCCTGCCAGTGCCGCGCCGCCGCCTCCGCCAGGTGTTGGTGGCTCAGGCCATGGAAGCCATAGCGGCGGCAGCCCCCCTGTCGCCAGGCTGCCGGCAGGGCATAGCTGTAGGCCGCCGGCCTCAGCGTGGCATGGAAGGCCGTGTCAAAGCATGCCCACTGCTCCAGAGCCGGCCGCTGCTGCTGCAGCCACTGGATCGCTGCCAGGGCCGGTGGGTTGTGCAGGGGGGCCAGCGGATTGAGCGCCTTCAGCTCTTCCAGCACGGCTGCCCCGATGCGGGTCGGCGCGGTGAAGCGCTCACCGCCATGCACCAGCCGGTGCCCCACCCGTTGGATCTGCGACCACCAGGGCGTCAGCGCCGGCGCCAGCCATTGCGTCAGCGCACGCTCCAGTGGTTCCGGCCCCTGCTCGTTGCGCCGCATCTGCCCATGCCAAAGCTGAAGGCCGCTGGTGGCGAACACCGCGGCCTTCAGGCTGGAGCTGCCCACATTCAGCACCAGTGTGAGGGCCTCAGCCATGGCCGTGGCCCCGTGTTCAGTCGTCCAGGTTGCAGGTGATCGTCACCGGGAACGACTCAGCCTTCCAGATCCGGTCGGCGTACTCGCGGATCGAGCGATCCGAGGAGAAGAAGCCGGTGCGGGCTGTGTTCAACAGTGAAAGGCGATTCCAGCTGCTCCGGTCGGCCCAGACATGGCTGACCTGCTCCTGCACACGGAGGTAATCGGCGAAGTCGGCCAGGACGCAGAAGGGGTCGCGGCCGGTGAGATTCTCCAGCAACGGCCGGAACAGATCACCATCGCCATTGCTGAAATGCCCTTGCTCCACCAGCTTCAGTACCTCGCCCAGCTCCGGTTGCGCGGCGATCAGCTCCCAGGGGCGGTAGCCCTGCTCATGCAGTGCTGCAACTTCGGTTTCGGTCATGCCAAACAGGAAGAAGTTGTCGGCACCCACCTGCTCGCGGATTTCCACATTGGCTCCATCGAGGGTGCCAATCGTGAGCGCGCCATTCATCGCAAATTTCATGTTGCCGGTGCCGGAAGCCTCCAGGCCGGCGGTGGAAATCTGCTCAGAGAGGTCCGAGGCGGGATACACTCGCTCACCGAGCTTCACATTGTAATCAGGCAGAAATACCACCCGTAGGCGACCATCCATGTCTGGGTCGGCATTGACCGTTTCGGCAATGCCATTGATGAAGCGGATGATCAGCTTGGCCATGTAGTAGCCCGGTGCCGCCTTGCCGCCAAAGATCACCGTGCGAGGGGCCAGACCATCGGCCATGCCGTTCTTGATGCGCAGGTATTGAGCGATCACCTGCAGGGCATTGAGATGCTGGCGTTTGTATTCATGGATGCGCTTCACCTGCACATCAAACATCGAGGCAGGATCCACCAGCAGGCCACTCTGGCGGTGGATGTAATTGGCCAGTTGGCGCTTGGCGGCCAGCTTGGTCTGTTGCCACCGCTCCAGGAAGGCTCCGTCGTTGGCATGGTGCTCCAGCTGGCGCAGCTGATCGAGATCTGCCACCCAGCCTTCGCCGATCGTCTCCGCCAGCAGGGCGCGCAGGGCAGGATTGGCCAGCGCCACCCAGCGCCGTGGTGTGACACCGTTGGTGACATTGGTGAATTTCTCGGGCCAGAGTGCGGCAAACTCCGGCATCAGCTTGGTGCGCACCAGTTCGCTGTGCAGGGCTGCCACGCCGTTGACATGGTGGCAGGCCACGGTGGCCAGATTGGCCATGCGCACGGCCTTGCTGCCTTCCTCGTCGATGATCGAGAGCTTGCGCAGCAGCGCTTCATTGCCTGGATATCTGATCCGCACCGTTTGCAGGAAGCGGCGGTTGATCTCGTAGATCAGCTCGAGGTGGCGCGGCAGCAGTGAGCCGAACAGCTGCAGGCCCCACTTCTCCAATGCTTCCGGCAGCAGGGTGTGATTGGTGTAGGCCAGTGAGCGGCAGGTGATATCCCAGGCCTCATCCCAGGTCAGGTGCTTGTCGTCGATCAGCAGCCGCATCAGCTCAGCCACGGCGATCGAGGGGTGCGTGTCGTTGAGCTGAACAGCCCAGTGGTCGGGGAACTCCTGCACCGGGATGCCGCGCTGATCCAGGCTGCGCAGCATGTCCTGCAGCGAACAGCTCACGAAGAAGTGCTGTTGTTTCAGGCGCAGCCGGCGTCCTTCATCGGTGCCGTCGTTGGGGTACAGCACCTTGGAGAGGGTCTCCGACCCCACCTTCTCCTCCACAGCGCCGTAATAATCGCCGATGTTGAAGGCGTAGAAGTCGAAACTCTCGCTGGCATCGGCCCGCCAGAGCCGTAGCCGGTCGCAGGTGTTGACCCGATAGCCGAGCACCGGTACATCGTGGGGAACGCCGATCGCGTGTTCGGCCGGGATCCAACGCACCCGGTAATTGCCGCGTTCGTCGCGGTAGCTCTCGGTGCGGCCGCCGAAACCCACGAAGCAGGCCTGATCGGGCTGAGGGATTTCCCAGGGCCAGCCCCCCTTGAGCCACTTGTCGGTGATCTCCACCTGCCAGCCATCGCGGATCAGCTGATCGAAGATGCCGAACTCGTAGCGGATGCCATAGCCGGTGGCCGGGATCTCCAGAGAGGCCAGTGATTCCATGAAGCAGGCCGCCAGGCGGCCGAGGCCACCGTTGCCCAGACCCGGTTCCTCCTCCACCTCAAGGATCTCCTCAAGGCTATCGATGCCGAAACGTTGCAGGGCTTCGGCCGCAGCCTCCTGAATGCCGAGCATCAGCAGGTTGTTGCTCAGTTGCGGGCCGATCAGAAACTCGGCCGAGAGGTAGGCCACCACGCGGGTGGGGGTGGCGCGGATCGCCTCGATGCCGGCCAGATAGCGCGTCATCAGGCGGTCGCGCACCGCATGGCTGAGCGCCAGGTAGAGATCGTGGCGGCTGGCGGTGGGAGCCAGCTTGCCGAGCGTATAGAAGAGGTGCTCGGCCATGCCATCGAACACGTCGTCGGCGGTCAGGCCACTGCGGTCCGGGTCGGCGTAGCAACCGGGGGTGGGCAGCTGCAGCTGCCGGGGTCTGTGCTCCTTCATCGGGAGACCTCCTGCATCGTCTGCTCCGTCAGCGGCACGCCCCAACGCCAGTGTCGAATCTCCGCGGCATCGATGCCGTGCTCATGGGCATGGGAGCGGTGCGTCAGGATCGCTTGCTTCATCTGCTCCTTGACGTGGGCGGCGCGTGACCCTAGCGCCGGGACGCGGTCAATCACATCGATCACCAGGTTGAAGCGGTCAATCTGGTTGTTCATAGCCAGCTCCAGTGGTGTGTTGATGTTGCCCATTTCTTTGTAGCCACGCACATGGAAGTTGGCATGGTTGGTGCGTCGATAAGTGAGGCGGTGGATCAGCCAGGGGTAGCCGTGGAAGTTGAAGATCACCGGCCGGTCGGTGGTGAACAGGGTGTCGAAGTCGCGATCGCTCAGGCCGTGGGGATGTTCGCTGGGCTGGGTGAGTGCGAACAGTTTCACCACATTCAGCACGCGGATGCGCAGCGTTGGTATCCGCTGACGCAGGATCTGAACCGCAGCCAGCGTTTCCCGTGTGGGGATGTCGCCGGCGCAGGCCATGACCACATCCGGGTCGTCGCCCTGCTCATCGATGTGGTCGTTGCAGGCCCAGTTCCACAGGCCGATGCCCCGCGCCACATGGGTGCGCGCTTGCTCAAGCGTGAGGTACTGCAGGTGCTTCTGCTTGTCGCTCACGATGATGTTGCAGACGTTGGGCTCCACCAGCGCCTGCTCTGCCACCGCCAGCAGACTGTTGGCATCGGCCGGCAGGTAGACGCGCACCACCTCGCCGCTCTTGTTGCCGGCCAGGTCGATGAAGCCCGGATCCTGATGGGTGAACCCGTTGTGATCCTGGCGCCACACTGTGCTGGAGATTAGGCAGGTCCAGGGCCCGATCGGCGCTCGCCAGGGGGCGTGGTGGATGCAGCTCTCCAGCCACTTGCTGTGCTGGTTGAACATCGAGGCGATCACATGGGCGAAGGCCTCATAGGTATGGAACAGCCCGTAGCGGCCGGTGAGCAGATAGCCCTCCAGCATTCCCACCAGGGTGTGTTCGCTCAGCATCTCCACCACCCGGCCGGAGCGGGCCAGTTCGCCGCCATCGGCGTCCTCCGGCAACAGCTCCTCCATCCACACCTTCTTACTGCGCTCGTAGATCGCCTGCAGGCGGTTCGAGGCGGTTTCATCGGGACCGAACACCCGCAGGTTGTCGGGGTTGCGGGCGATGGCATCGCGGAGCAGTTCGCCCAGGGGTGCGGTGTTCTCATGCTCCACCTCTCCGGGTGCAGGCACCGCCACGGCGTAGTCGGCACTCTGGGGCAGCCTCAGCTTGCGGCGCAGCACACCGCCATTGGCATGGGGGTTGGAACCCATCCGCCGCTCACCCCTGGGCGCTAGGGCCTGCAGCTCCGGCCGCAGGCGGCCGGTGTCGTCGAACAGCTCCTGGGGGCGATAGCTTCGCAGCCAGGCCTCCAGTTGCACCAGCTGGGCAGGGTCGCCCTTGGGGTCTGGCAGGGGCACCTGATGAGCGCGCCAGAAGCCCGCAATCCGGTGGCCGTTCAGCTCCGCAGGGCCCGTCCAGCCCTTGGGGGAGCGCAGCACGAGCATGGGCCAGATCGGCCGCTCGGCGGTGTTGGCGCCACCGCGGGCGCGAGCCGTGGCGCGAATCTCCAGGAGCCGGGCGATGGCACTGTCCATGGCGGCGGCCATGGCGGCGTGCATCGCCATCGGTTCGCTGCCCTCCACGAACAAGGGTTCCCAGCCGTAGCCACGCAGCAGGCTGGCCAGCTCATGGTGCGGGATCCGCGCCAGAAGGCTGGGATTGGCGATCTTGTAGCCGTTGAGATGCAGCACCGGCAGCACGGCGCCGTCGCTCACCGGGTTCAGGAATTTATTGATGTGCCAGCTGGTGGCCAGAGGCCCTGTTTCGGCTTCGCCGTCGCCGACGCAGGCCAGGGCGATCAGCTCCGGGTTGTCGAACACCGCGCCGCAGGCGTGCGACAGCACATAGCCGAGTTCACCACCTTCGTGAATTGAGCCGGGGGTCTCAGGTGTGCAGTGGCTGCCGATGTGTCCAGGAAAGGAGAACTGCTTGAAGAAGCGGCCCAGCCCGGCCGTGTCCTGAGACTTGTCTGGATACAGCTCCGAGTAGGAGCCATCCAGGTATGTGGGGCCCAATACGCCTGGGGCCCCATGGCCCGGGCCCGACAGATAGATCATGTCGAGGTCATGCCGACGGATCACCCGGTTGGCATGGGCCCAGATGAAGGCCTGTCCCGGGCTGGACCCCCAGTGCCCCAGCAGGCGGTTCTTGATGTGCTCCGGCCGCAGCGGCTCCGCCAGCAGGGGGTTATCCCGCAGGTAGATCATCCCCACCGCCAGGTAGTTGGCGGCGCGCCACCAGGCATCCAGCAGCTCCAGTCCGCCATCGCTCAGGTCCGGGCTCGCAGCGGCAGAGCAGTTGCCGGACATGGCCGGGCTCAAGGTCATGGCTGAGGATTGCCGATGTCGAGTCTGGCCGGACCGTAGCCCTGGTCACAGGCGATGGCGCCCCCGGGCAGACTCACGTGCTGAATTGCCCACCCCGTGATGCCTGAGATCGGCGCCCATCAGCTGGAGGTGGCTGAAACCCTCATCGGGGTGGGGCGCTTCCTGGTGATCTTCGTGGCGGCGCGGCTCCTGGCGGAGCTGCTGGTGCGCCTGCAGCTGCCCACGATCCTCGGTGAGCTGGTGGCCGGCGTGATCATCGGCGCCTCCGGCCTGCATCTGATCGTGCCGCCCGAAACCCAGGCGGCCGTGAGCCAGGCGCTGCTGCAGCTGGTGGCAACCCTGGCCGACGTACCGCCCGATGCGGTGGCGCATCTCTACGCCGAAAGCTTCCCCAGCCTGCAGGCCGTGGCCGGATTGGGGCTGTTCGCTCTGCTGTTCCTCACCGGCCTCGAGAGCGATCTCGATGAGCTGGTGGCGGTGGGGGCGCAGGCCACCACCGTGGCCGTGGCCGGCGTGGCTCTGCCCTTTGCCCTTGGCACCGCCGGCCTGATGGCCCTGTTCCACGTGGAGGTGATCCCGGCGGTGTTCGCCGGTGCCTCGATGACCGCCACCAGCATCGGTATCACCGCCAGCGTGTTCGGTGAGCTGAAGATGCTGCGCTCGCGCGAGGGGCAGATCGTGATCGGCGCCGCTGTGCTCGACGACATCCTCGGCATCGTGATCCTGGCGGTGGTGGTGAGCCTGGCCGGGGGCGGCAGCCTGGCGCTCGGCCCGATCCTGAAGCTGGTGGTGGCGGCCGTGGTGTTCGTGCTGGCGGCCATTGGCCTCAGCCGCACGGCGGCCCCCGGTTTCGACTGGCTGATCGATCGCCTCAAGGCTCCAGGTGATGTGGCCGTGGCTTCCTTCGTGGTGCTCACCCTCTGCTGCTTCGCCGCCACCGCCATCGGCCTGGAGGCGGCCCTGGGGGCGTTCGCGGCCGGCCTGATCCTGAGCAAATCGAACCACAGCCATGCCATCGAGGCGGCCGTGAAGCCGGTCGTGGCCCTGTTCGCCACGATCTTCTTCGTGCTGATCGGCACCGGCATGGACCTCTCGGTGCTCAACCCGCTCGAGCCCGCCAACCGTCCCGGCCTGGTGGTGGCTGGTTTCCTGCTGCTGGTGGCGATCGCCGGCAAGGTGGCTGCCGGCTGGAGCTTCCTCTCCGCGCAGCCCACCGATCGCCTGGTGGTTGGCCTCGGCATGATGCCCCGCGGTGAGGTGGGCCTGATCTTCCTCGGCCTCGGCACCCAGGCCCATCTGCTCAGCCCAGCCCTGGAGGCGGCGATTCTGTTGATGGTGATCGGCACCACCTTTCTGGCGCCGGTGCTGCTGCGGTTGGTGCTCTCCGGCAGAACCGGCGGCCCGGATCGCGACCCACTGGCAGAAATCCCCACCTGAACCCAGGGCCTCCGCCTCAGTCGCCCCGTTCGCGGCTCGCGGCCAGGCCCCAGAACAAGCCATACAGCGCTGCCATCAGTCCCAGGCTGGTGCCCCAGCCCGGTCCGAGCGCCCAGCTCAGCACCAGGTTGATCAGCACTCCCACCGCCAGGGCCAGCAGCAGGCTGGCCGTCACCAGTAGCGCCTGACTGCTCTCTTCCGTCAGACCCATGGCTGCCAGGGCCTCCTCCAGCCGGCTCAGTGGTGCGCTCAGGGGGATGTAGAGGGCCAGGGCCCACAGGGCCGCGCCCGGCAGCAGCAGGGTCCAGCTGTCGGGGATCCAGTCGGGCACGAAGGGGGCCGCGGCGTAGCTGCGGACGTTGAGATCTCCCTAGCATCGGCCACCCACACGCCAGCTGCCGGTGACCGCCCCGACTGCCCCCGCGAGCGCACCGGCCGAGGCCATCGCCGCTGCTGATCGCCCCTGGACCTTCCTCGGCCAGCCGATCCACAGCCTCAGCCGCCTGCCGCAGCAGGCCGTCGCCGCCACCAGGGAGCGGCCGGCGATCCTGCTGGTGCATGGCTTCGGGGCGTCCACCGACCACTGGCGTTTCAACATTCCGGTCCTGGCCCGCAGCCACGAGGTGCACGCCATCGACCTGCTCGGTTTCGGCCGTAGCGCCAAACCCGCCGGCCCTCGCTATGGCGGTGCCCTCTGGCGTGATCAGCTCGTGGCCTACGTGCGCGAGCGTATCGGCCGACCCACGGTGCTGGTGGGCAATTCCCTCGGCGGTTACGCCGCTCTGGCGGCTGGCGCCGCCCTGGGCGACCAGGCGGCGGGAGTGGTGCTACTGAATGCAGCGGGCCCCTTCTCCGATGAGCAGCGCGAACCGCAGGGCTGGGGTGCCATCGCCCGCCGCACGATCGGCAGCGCCCTGCTGCAGAGTCCGGTGCTGCAGCGGCTGTTGTTCGAGAACCTGCGCCGGCCGGCCACCGTTCGACGCACGCTCCGGCAGGTCTACATCGATCGGACCAACGTCGATGAGGAGCTGGTGCAGTCGATCCTGCGGCCTTCCCGCGATCCCGGCGCCTTCGGGGTGTTTCGCACCGTGTTCGATATCCCCCGCGGCGAGCCCCTGGATGGTCTGTTCGCCCAGCTGCAGGCACCGCTGCTGCTGCTCTGGGGCATTCGCGACCCCTGGATCAATGCCGCCGGCCGCCGCGGCGCTTTCCAGCGTCATGCCCCCGCCAACACCCGCGAGGTGGTGCTGGAGGCTGGCCACTGCCCCCACGACGAAGTTCCCGATCAGGTGAACCGGGCGATGCTGGAGTGGTTGCAGGATCTTTCGCAGCTCTGAGGCGATGCCCGCGTCCACCGGCCGCAAGCGGCGCTTTCTGGCCTATGGCGTTGTCAACCTGCTGCTGACCAACCTGCTGCTGCAGGGGTTGCTGCTGATCGTCTCCACAGGCCTGGCCACGCTTTGCAGTCAGCTTCTCAATCTCGGCCTGGGTTTTGTGCTCTATGGCAAGCGCGTGTTCCGGGTGACGCGTCTGCGCAAGCGTTCGGCCTTCAGTTACGTCCTGCTGGCGCTGCTGCTGTGGTGGGCAAATTGGACTGGAATCTCCGCTCTGGCGGCGCAGGGGCTGCAGCGCAACCTGGCGGCGCTGCTGTT
>JBEBCC010000068.1:0-4841 GCA_041158125.1 Cyanobacteriota bacterium | reverse complement strand
GTCGGAGGGGAGCCAGCCGGAGGAGCTGGTGGATGGGGAGTGCCTGCGTGGCGACATGCGTGCGCTGCTGGAGCGCCTGCCGGATCTGCAGGGCCGTGTGCTGAAGATGCGCTATGGGATCCCCTGCGCTGACGTGCCCGATCCCGATGAGCCGATGAGCCTCACCGGCATCGGCCGCGTGCTTGGCATCAGCCGCGACCGCGTCCGCAATCTGGAGCGCGACGGTCTGGCCAACCTGCGCCGCCTGAGCGAGAGCGTGGAGGCCTACGTGGCCGCCTGAGCGGCACCGCCGCTACCGCAGAGTGGTGGCGAGATCTTGCCTTGGCACCACGGATCGCGCACTGCCCTATTTCGATCAACTGCTGCAGCGGTTGGAGGCCGGTGACGACTGCCTGGGTCGGCGCTTCGGCCGGCATGTGCACTGGGGTTACTGGGATCAGCCCCGCATCGATTCCGCTCAGGCCTGGGCGGGTTTTGCCGAAGCCGCTGAAGCGCTCAGCCTGCGCCTGCTGCACCAGGCCCGCATCCGCGATGGCGAACGGGTGCTGGATGTGGGTTGCGGCCTGGGCGGCACGATCGCCTGCCTGAATGCCGGTTGGCAGCACCTGGTGCTCACGGGCGTGAACCTGGATCCGCGCCAGATTGCAGTTGCTCGCCGCAGCGTTGTAGCCAGGGCGGGCAACAGCATGGCCTGGCTTGTGGCCGATGCCTGCGACCTGCCGCTGCCCGCCGCCAGTCAGGACGTGGTGCTGGCGGTGGAGTGCATCTTTCACTTCCCGGCGCGCGAGCGGTTCCTGGCGGAGGTGCGGCGCGTGCTGCGCCCTGGCGGCCGCCTGGTGCTGAGCGATTTCGTGCCCGTGCCGCCGCTGGCCTGGCTGTTGCGTCTGCTGGCGGCCGGTCGTTCAGCGCAGGTGTTCAATCGCACCTACGGTCCGGTGGATTGCAGCTGGGATTGCCGCCGTTACGCCCGCCAGGCCCGTCGCCATGGTCTGCGCCTGGTCGGCAATGACGACATCACCGTCAACACCCTGCCCACCTATGGCGTCGTGGCCCGCCTGTTCGAGGCCATGGATCTGCCCACAGCCGTGGCCGACACGGCTGCCATCGAGCGTCTCAGCCGCTGGCGCTGGCTGCGCTACCGGATCCTGCAGTTTGCTCTGGAGGACGATGGCCAGCCGATATGGAGCGAGCATCCAATCCCTGGTAGAGGCTGAGCAGCGAACGCTGGCACGACCACTGCGCGATTGCTGGCTGGTTTGATGTTCAGGATTCGGCCTGATTGATCCAGAGCGTTTCTAAGGCGAGTCTGGTCAACCTCAGGCCAAGCAGGGTCCCAGTGAGTTGGTGTAACGCGGGAGGAGTAGCCCCGGCTGAGCCGGGGCTGACGACTCGCATCCCTCAGATCTCAGCTGTGGCAATGGCTGGGCCCGTTAATCTGATTCCAGCACGACCATGCAGCACACCAATCACAGACCTTCAACCATCAGGCGGGTATCGGGTAACACGGCAAGGTGTGGCAGCTTGAGATCAGGGCGCGCAAGGCGGCTCAGGGCGTTCAGCGCGGAAGCGATCGCTCCCTCTTGCCAGCCGGGTAGCGAAGATACCTGATCGCCCACCACGAAAAAGCTCGGTGCGTCGGCGCCGTCGACCCCGGTGCCCTGGATGATGGTGTTGTAGTGCTGAACGCTGTTGTCGACAAATGTCCACTGCGCCCATCCACCCTTGATGTAGCGCATGTTTTGCCAGGCGATGGCCACGCCATGCTTGAGCCCATTGGCGAACGCCTTGCCGAAACGCTCCGCGCCGGCTCGGGCCTCCGCGAGCCGCTCCTCCACCTGCAGTTGGCCACAGTGGGAGGCATTGCCACCAAAATTATAACAACCTGTGAGCACTCCCATCTTATCGTGATAGCCGTAGGAGGGGTACCAGATCTGGGTAATCGAATGATCGGTCCACGAGATTCCCCCGTAGATGGGCACCGTGCCCACTTCGTCGTCGGCGTCAGTGAGCACGACGTGGTGATTGTTGTCCATGTGGTCAACAAACGACTTGCCCTGCCAAAGGCTCCTCTCCGCTTGCCAGCCAACCTTCGTTGTGGTGGCCAGGAACCGCTGGGTTTCGTCGTCCCTCGTCTGCGCCTTGTAAACAGCACGGAGTGCTTCTTTGAAGTCGTTCGAAAATCCCCCCTCGTCCCCTTGGAGCTGAGCTGAGAGGATGGTCTCAAGGAATGGAATGGCGATATTGCTGAAGCAATAGTCGGCACGGAAGGGTTCGTCGTGTCCCTCTGCGTCGATCACGAACTGCTGGCTACTTCTATCGTATTGGATGTTAGTGACCGGGCTATTAAGGTGTACGACACCCCCCAGGATCGCGATCTGTTTGACAAAAGCGTGCTGAACCTGATCCATGCCCCCAACTGGCTGGAAGAGGGTTTGCTGCCAGAGAAAATCGGCCAGCTGGTAAAAACGTGTCTTTTCCCAGTACTCAGAAGCCAGCAAACGATCGAGGCTGATTGCTTCAGCGATCAGCCCCGGCCGCACACCGGGCAGTTCCTTGAAACCGGCGCGATCCGAGACATCCAGAGTGTCGTCTTCGCCCGGCTTCGCAACGCCAACTTTGTAGACCCCATCAGGCGATAAATCGCCAAAATTCACCATGAGTGAGCGGAGCTGATTCACCATAAGAGCTCTTGCATTGGCATCATCCGCGTTGGCGGTCGTACTAGCAGCAGCGTCCTCATCCCCATGGCCTTGGTCGGTAGGTTGGGCTGATGATGGAACGAGCAACTGGTCGATCAAGAGGTCGGCATTCTTATAGACCATCTCGGCGATCCAGCCGCGGGTGTTGTGGGTCAGCTGGCGGTTGACCATAGGCTTATCGCCATTGGGTCCGGCATGCATCTGGGTCAGATTTGATTCGCTACCCATCACGTACACCTCGAGCGCCACACCAAACCGCTGGAGATAATCCAGCAGGCGTTTGTGGCTTGAGGGGATGCGGCCCGGGCCAGCATTGAGGTAGGGCTCACTGTCGCCCAGTGGGTGTTCGAAGCGAACGGACTGTGTTGTCCCGCGGGCGCTCTTTAAAGCACTGTCCTTGTCCTCCGTGAGCGTGTCTCCGGTCCGCAGGGTCAGGCACCGTCCGCCGGTGCGATCGCGTGCTTCAAGGATCGTGACCTTCACGTCACTGTTGCGAGCCAGGAGCTCGTAGGCCGTTGTCAATCCCCCGACGCCTGATCCGAGGATCACAACATGCTTGCCATTCAGGCTGTCGCGCTCTGGCATGCAGGGCTCACGGGTGACCTGCATCTGGGCATTGGCCGCATCGTCGAGCGCTGCCCAGGCACTGGCTGAACGATTGTGGAGCAGATACTCGCGACGACTTGTCGACATACTGATCCCTCGGAGAAAAGTCGAGTGTTTCCTGGACATTACACATCTGTGCCCCTTGGTGCTCGGCCGATGCCAGTGTCTTTATGCTTATTTTAGATCCCCACTTCTTGATATCATGTGCAGGACGGGGTCGCTTGGGCGTGGCCCTCGGGAATCGGTCGAGCGTGAATAAGAGTCTTCATCGCGATTGATGTCCTGCTGGCTGGCGCTTTTGTCTGCCAGCACACTTCAATGCATCACTCGATTTTAAATGCACCATGCAGCAAAAAGTTCAGGACAAGGTGGTTGTGCGCAACTGGAGAGAGTGAGCGCAAGATTCGAGCTTTTTTTAATGAAGGAGCTATAGCAGGGATGTATCGGGGTCCCGTCGCTTTTTGTGTGGGCATTTTCCGGGATGGGCTGGCTCATGGGGAAACCCTCCTGCCGACAACGCGCCATCGCGCATGCCGCCTAGTCTTACCTGGTAATACCACTGCAGGTCGGGCTATGGACGTCTCCAGCACCTGTTCAATGACCAGCAAGGGGCAGGTCACCATCCCCAAGGCCCTGCGCCAGCAGCTCGGTCTGGCCAGGGGCAGCCGCGTCAGCTTCCAGCTGGTGGGTGACCACATCGAGGTGCGGCCCTGCAAGCCCCAGCAACCGGTGAGCGCCAGCGGTTTTGGCCTGCTCAAGAGCCAGCGCCCGCCCGTGCCGGTTGACTTCGACCCGGCCAGCCTGCTGCGGCCATGATCGGGCTCGACACCAATGTGCTGGCCCGCTACTTCGTGGAGGAAGCGGAGGCCGATGTCGCGACGCAGCGCCAGCGAGAGTCCGCGCGCCAGTTGATGGAATCCGGCCAGGACCTGTTTCTTCCCAAGACCGTGGCTCTGGAACTGGAGTGGGTGCTGCGGGGTTACTACGGCTTCCCGGTGGACCAGGTGCTGCAGGTGTTTGATCAGTTGCTGCATTACGCCTGTCTGCACCTGGAGGATCGCCCAGCCCTGGAGCAGGCGGTGTCCGGCTTGCGATCCGGTCTCGATTTCGCCGATGCCCTCCATCACGCCAGTTGCCGCGACTGCGACACGATCGCCTCCTTTGACGATCGTGGTTTTGCCCGGCGCATCCGGCAGCTCAACCTGCCGCCGCGTGTGGTGCTGCCGTAGCCGGCTGCTCTTTCCCCTGCCTCTGCTCAGTGGGGTGCCCTCCCAGCAGCCAGCAGCTCCACCCGTTTGCGGGCGGTGGCATCCACGCCATCCGGATCCGTCTGGCCCTGCAGGGCGAGCAGCAGTCCGGCTGGGATCACCTGCGCACCGCCAACCAGTGGCTCGCTCAATCCGCAGCAACTGCAAGCTGCGGTGTACCTCCGGTACCAGCGCTGCACCCTCAGGAGGATCGCCAAGGCCGTGGGAGCTCCCCATTTCCACGGTGGGACGGGCGATGAAGGCCTTGGGTACCTGCGTAGTCAGCTCC
>JBEBCC010000067.1:0-3753 GCA_041158125.1 Cyanobacteriota bacterium | reverse complement strand
GTAGACGATCGGCTCTGCGGCCCCTGGCCAACAGCCGGGTGACGTCGGCCTGGCTGAGCAGGGGCCTCAATGCTGCAGCACAGGTGGTGACCCAAGTCACGTCCGTCCGCTCAGCGGGGGGCGCCGCAGCGGTCAGGTGATTGCGCAAAAACCCTTGTGGCAACTGGGTTTTTTGGGATGGGGGTCGCGAGGATCGAACTCGCCTAAGGCGGATTATGAGTCCGCTGCATTCACCAGATTGCTAGACCCCCGCAGGAAGGCGGCACCCCCGCGCGGCGGTTGTCTACCACAGGCCGCGCACCGGCGCTGCGCCGCTCTCAGCAGGACCAGCCGAGCCGGCGCACGCGTCAGGCGGCAACCCCTGACAGAAGCCGTTGCTCACGTCGGCGGTGCGCCAGGGCATCGGCCGGCTCTGCTGCTCAAGCAGCACTTGATAGGTGTTCTCCAACGCGGCGCCATCCCAGACGACCGTCTGGTCCGGGAAACCGAAGCCCATCACCCGCGTGCCATCACCGCCCCCCATGGCGATGCCGAGCAGATCGGTGATCTGGTGGGTGACATCAATGCCGCGGGCAAAGGGCGCGGTGTAGCTGTAAAAGCGACGCTGCATCAGTTCGGCGGTCGTGGTCACCGGCCCACAGCGGGTCACCTCCACCGGTGCGTTACCCGTAGGCGCCTCGATGCTGGTGCTGCACACAACCGGTCCAGCCTTGGCCTGTCCCGCAGCGGCGAGAGCCCCACCCAGGGCACCCAGCGCAACCAGCAGCATCTGGCCCTTCATCCCCTCATCCCAAGGCTGCGCGCAAACTAGACAGCTGACGCCGCATCCGCCAGAGGCATGACCCAGTCCCTCCACCTGCCCGAGGCCAGCGCCGACCGGCGCCAGCGGCTGCTGGAGCTGCTGGCGCAACGCGCCTACCGGCACGGCAGCTTCACCCTGGCCTCGGGGCGCACCAGCAACCACTACGTGAACTGCAAGCCGGTGAGCCTGAGCGGCGCAGGACTGGCGCTGCTGGCCACGCAGATGCTGGAGCTGGTGGAACCGGACGCCGCGGCCGTGGCCGGCCTCACCCTCGGTGCCGACCCCCTGGTGAGCGGTGTGGCCCAGGCGGCCGCTCTGAGCGGCCGGGCGCTGGATGCCCTGATCGTGCGCAAGGAGGCCAAGGGCCACGGCACCGGCGCCTGGCTGGAGGGGCCCCTGCCGCCGACCGGCAGCCACATCACCGTGCTGGAGGACGTGGTCACCACGGGCGGCTCCTCCCTCAAGGCGGTGAAGCAGCTGCGCGAGGCGGGCTACACGGTGGAGCGGGTGGTGACGATTGTGGACCGCCAGGAGGGCGGCCAGGAGGCGATGACCGACGCCGGCCTGGAGCTCTGCAGCCTCTTCCTGCTGGAGGAGGTAGCCGCCGCCTCCACCGCGGCCCGCTGAGGCGCTCTCCTGCCATCCAGCCCTCAGACCAGCGCCAGGCGCTGCCACCCCCCCTGCCACCCGCGATGTCTGCCCCCACACCCGCCCGCTGGAGCACCGCCATCAGCCTGCTCCGCCTGGACGGTGCCGATACCAGGCGCTTTCTGCACGGCCAGAGCAGCCAGGCCATCGAACCGGGCCAACCGGGCGACTGCCTGGCCACCTGCCTGATCAGCGCCACAGCGCGGATGCGCGCGCTGGCGCTGGTGTGTCTGGATGCAACGGGCGCCGAGCTGGTGGTGCTGGCCGGCGACGGTGCCGCAGTGCATCAGGCCCTGGATCGCGTCTTGTTCCCCGCCGATCGCGTGCGGCTGGGCACACCGCAGCCGGCCACGCTGGTGCGCTGGCTGGGGGATCCGCAACCGGAGGCCGACGACGACACCAGGCTGCTGCGGCCTGGTGTCGACCTCGGCGCAGGCCGCGACCAGGCCGTCCTGCTGCAGCGGGATGGAACCAGGCTGCCCGCCTGGCTGGCGGCGCTGCCGGAGCTGAACGACGAGCAGGTGGAACGCCTGCGCCTGCGCCAGGGCTTCCCCGCCGCCCCGGCTGAACTCAACGACGACACCAATCCATTCGAGCTGGGCCTGGCCGACTGGGTGAACCTGAACAAGGGCTGCTACGTGGGCCAGGAAACCCTGGCCAAGCTGGCCACCTACGACGGTGTCAAACAGCAGCTGCGCCATTGGCGTGCCGACAGCGCCACCGCCGACCGCTGCCACCCGGGTGCAGGGCTCACCACGGCGACGGGCGAACGAGCCGGTGTGATCACCTCGATGCTGGCGGGCGCCGAGGGCGTGGAGGGGCTGGCGCTGGTGCGCCGCTCCGCGCTGATGGAGCCGGAACTGCTGGCGGGGGCGGGGCCCAGTGGCGCGGCGGCGATGGATGGGAGCAGCACTGCGCTCCGCTTGCAGATCAACACACCAGCCGGCTTCACGGCGCCGCCGGTGGGCGCCGGACGTCCTCAGACGGTCTGATCCCCGTCCAGCAGCCAGCGGGCCACCGCCCAGGTGGCCAGGGCATCGTCGTGGTTGTAGAGGAAGATCCGCCGCAGGTTCTGGCGGGAGCCACGGCCCGCGCCATCGGGGCCATCGGGGCCGCCGAGCCCAAGCCGCCAGCGACGCCACCACAGCAGCGCCCGGGCCCCATCCACCCCGCTCTGACGCCACTGAAACCCCAACCAACTGGCCACGGGCTTGAGGCCATAGCCGCTGGTGGGCATCCACCAATGGCGCCGCACCCGTTGGTGCACATCCACCAGGCGCTCCCGAAGCTGGGCGATCTGGCGTTCCGAGGCCCCCTGCCGCTGGGCAAGGCGCACCAGCGCCAGCAGCTCGGTTTCGCCGTAATGCAACACCGGCCAATCGGGGTAGGCGGCCAGCAGCCGCTGCAGCCGCCCCCAGAGCCGCTCCTCCCCATGCTCATGCAAGGCCAACAACGGCTGGTAGGGGGCCTCAGCCGCCGCCGCTGGATCGGCCCAGGCGCCATCGGCACCGCGCGCCAAGCGCAGGAAGCCGTGCAGGAAATCGTCGCGGGCGTCGGGGTCGGATTCGATGTCGTAGATCAGCACCCCAGGGGCGGCGGCCAATTCCGGGAGGGCAGCGGCCGGGTCACGCCGCAGGGGCACCCCATCGCGCTGCACGCGGGCCTGGGTCACCAGCTGCTCGGCCACGTCGGCGTGCTGCTCGCCATGCACCAGCAAGTCAGCGGCCAATTGCTCCGGATTGGCGGCCGCGAGGGTGGCGAGGCGGTCGATGCCCAGGCTCTGAAGCAGATCCCGGCGCTTGGCGCCGATGCCGCTCACCTCGCTGAGGTGGCCTTCTGCGGCGGCCACCTGATCACAGGCGCGGCGCCAGCCGCAGAGCACGCATTTCTTGCGATCCGCCACCAGCGCTGGTGGCTCGGCTGAGGCCAGATCCTGCTCCAGGCGGGCCAGGGCCTCCTCCAGCTGGCGGGGCAGGCCGCCGCTGAGCGGCAGGGTTTCCTGCTGCAGGGCGCGGCCCACCCCGGAGAGCACCAGGCCACTTCGCACCACAGTCCCTTGCTCCTCCGCCAACAACTGGCCCCACAGGGTGAGCATCAGGCGGTGCTCGCGGGTGGTGCGGCGCCCCTGGCGGAAGATCACCGGCCGGTAGGCGTGCTCGCCCCAACGGCTGCGCCCCTCCACCCGCTGCAGCAGGGGCGGGTGGGCCTCCAGGGTCTGCCCCGCGCTGGTCAGACCCCGCAACCGCAGGCCCACCACCGCCGGCGCAGCCGCCTGGGCCGCCGCCTCACCCCGCTGGGGCCGC
>JBEBCC010000066.1:0-40148 GCA_041158125.1 Cyanobacteriota bacterium | reverse complement strand
AAAGTGACCCCCAGGTCCACTCAACAGAGGGGTGCAATGAGCTGTGGTCGGTCGTGATGCAGGCTCTTGAGTTGAACAAGAGGCCAAGCCGTTATAAGTCGGCCCTCAGCCGCTCTCAAACCCCTGTTGCCCAGAGATTCCTTAGGAGATGTCGGCCGAGCCGTTGTCACTCATCACCTGGCGGCACTCCACGCCCTGGCCGTTGAACCAGGCCACAGCCCGGCTCAGGAAGCCGATGGCCGTGCACTGCTGCTCGTCAGCGAGGACCTCCACGTACGCCAGACGTGTGGCGTCGTCAATCGCCACGTGGACCCGGTCGTAGCCGACGCCTGTGGAACGGCCCAGCTGCCGGTTACCCGTGACGCGGTGCCCAATGCGGCGGAAGCGCGCCAGCTTTTTCACGTCGATGTGGATCAGGTCTGCCGGCGTCTGACGCTCGTAGCGCTGCACAGGAGGCTTGGGCTCAAGGTTTCGCAGCCGCCCCAATCCCAGGTGGTTCAGGGCTCTGGCCACGGTGGAGAAAGGAGCGTGCAGCAGCCGAGCGATGTGGCGGAGATGCAGCCGCTGATGGCGCAGCTCCACAGCGCACTGGAGGTGGTGCAGATCGAGCGTCCTTCGCTGGGTACGGCGAACGCTGCGTCGATCCGCCAGAGAGGCTGGACCACCTGAGCGGTAGCGAGCCAGCCACTTGTAGGCACAGCGAAGGGAGATCCCCGCTTCTGCCGCCAGTTCAGCCAGAGGGCGGCGGTGGAGAAGGTGTTGATTGATGAGCCGGAGCCTGCCCTTCTGCGTCAGACGGGCATTGGGATGGCTATGCATGGGGCGTGAGGTCTGGGTTGGTGGGTCGCACCTCAACCCGTAGCGACCTCACACCCCCTTGTCAGCTGAACAACCTGCTGAGACAGAACAGCTAGCCCTGAATCAGCCCTGGCGGATGCATGGGCTCGGGCCTGGTAAGTCATGGTGACTGCTGCTCAGAGTTCCCTGGCGGCACTGCACCTCCGCTCAGGGCCGCTCCGGCACCGCAGCCGCATCCAGGCGGCGTGGATCCGCAGCCCCGAGACTGCCGCTGGGTTGAGCGCCGCCAGCGCTGCCGGCCGGATAGCGCACCTCCACCGAATTGGCGGAGCCCATCGCCGGCACGAGCACCAGCGTGTGGCCCATCGCCGCCAGCAGGCGCAGGGTGTCGGCGCTCAGGCCTTCCTCCAGGCTGATCTGATCGGGCCAGAGCTGGCTGTGCACCCGCGGTGCCGCCACGGCTGACGCCAGGTTGAGGCCATGCACCAGCCGGTTCAGCAGCACCTGCAGCACGGTGGTGATGATGCGGCTGCCGCCGGGGCTGCCGGTGGCCAGCAGCGGGCGCCCATCCGGCAGAAACGCCAAGGTAGGCGTCATCGAACTCAGGGGCCGGCGGCCGGGGGCGATCGCGTTCTGGGGGCCCTGGCGCAGGCCATAGGCATTGGCGGCACCAACGGCGGCGCTGAAATCGTCCATCTCGTTGTTGAGCAGGAAGCCAGCACCAGGCACGCTGATGCCATTGCCATAGGCCGTGTTCAGCGTTGTGGTGGTCGCCACCAGGCCGCCATCGCGATCCACCACCGACAGATGGGTGGTGTTACCGCCCCCCTCCGCTGCGCTGCGCTGCGCCTCCAGCTCCACCGCCGGCCGGTGCCGATCCAGCCGCAGCTGGCGCCGCTGCCCCGCCGCGTAGTCGGCGCTGAGCAGCTGATCCAGCGGCATCGCGATCTGATCGGGATCGCCCAGCAGCCGGTTGCGGTCGCGGTAGGCCAGGTTCATCGCCTCCACCATCGGCTGCAGGCTGGCGGCACTGTTCAGGCCCGTGGCCGCCAGATCAAAGGGCGCCAGCACATTCAGCAGCTGCAGCAGGGTGACGCCACCACCGCTGGGCGGCGGCATCGTGAGCAGCGCATGGCCGCGCAGGTTGCCCTGCAACGGCCGCAGCCACTGAGCGCGGTAGCCGGCCAGATCAGCCGGCGCGATCAGCCCCCCCCGCTGGCGCATCAACGCCGTGAGCTGCCGCGCGATCCGGCCGCGATAGAAGCAGGCATCCCCCTCGCGGGCGATGCAGCGCAAGCTGGATGCCAGCTGCGGCTGGCGCAGAAGTTCACCCGGGCGATAGGGGCGCAGGCCACGGTCATCACCGCGCAGAAACAGGCCCCGTGAACTGGGATCCGCAGCCAGCAGCGGCGCCGCCTCCTGCAGCGACCTGGCCAGCTCCGCCCCCACCGGAAAACCGTTCTCCGCCAGATCGATCGCCGGCTGCAGCACCGCCGCCAGCGGCAGGCAGCCGTAGCGGCGTTGCACCAGCGTCAACCCCGCAACCGTGCCCGGCACCGCCGTGCTCAGCAGGCTGCGGGTGGCGCGATCGCGATCAACACTGCCATCAGGCCGCAGAAACAGATCGGCGCGGGCGGCTGCCGGCGCGGTTTCGCGGAAATTCACCGCCACCGCCTCACCGCGGCCGATCCGCACCGCCTGCGCTAACGCCGGCTGCCGCGCCGCCGCCGCGCAGGTGCGGATCGGTCCGGTCCGCGGCAGCCACAGCAGCAGAAAGCCGCCGCCGCCGAGGTTGCCCGCCTGGGGCAGCGTCACCGCCAGGGCGAAGGAACTGGCCACCGCCGCATCCACCGCATTGCCGCCCAGCCGCAGGATCTCAGCCCCTACTGCCGCGGCACGCTGCTCCTGCGCCGCCACCATGCCACCGCCCGATTCAATCGGATCGAAGCGCTGGCTGCGCTCCTGCAGCAGATTGCCGGCTGGTTCCACCGCCCGCAGCGGCAGCACCGCAGCCAGGGGCAGCAGCGCCCCGAGACCAATCCTCAGTAGCCGCTGCAAGCACCGCTCCATCAGGCCTCTCCTGCCGGCACCACCCCGTAGCCACCGCCGCCCGGGGTGGCGATGCGCACCCGCTCGCCGGGCTGCAGCTCCAGGGCGATCGAGCCCGGCAGGCTGCGCTCCTGGCCATCCAGGCCGATCAGGGTGTTGCAGCCGCAGGCCCCGGCGCCACCACCCGCCAAGCCAGCGGGGGGCACCCGGCGGGCACCGCTCAGCAGCGACAGGGTGAGCGGCTGCAGCGCCCGCAGCTCGCGGATCACGCCATCGCCGCCGCGCCAGCGGCCACTGCCGCCGCTGCCGCGCCGGATCGCGAAGCGCTCCAGCCGCACCGGCAGCCGCTCCTCCAGCAGCTCCGGATCGGTGAGGCGCGAGTTGGTCATGTGGCTCTGCACCGCATCGGCACCGGCGAAGCCACGGCCGGCGCCGGTGCCGCCGCAGATCGTTTCGTAGTACTGGCAGTCGGCATTACCGAAGCTGAGGTTATTCATCGTGCCCTGGGCCGCCGCCATCACCCCCAGCGCCGCGAACAGGGCATTGGCCACCGCCTGGGACGTTTCCACATTGCCCGCCACCACCGCCGCCGGTGGCTCGGGATGGAGCAGGCAGCCGCGTGGCACCACCAGCTCCAGCGGGGCGAAGCAGCCGGCATTGAGCGGGATCGGCTCCGCCACCAGGCAGCGGAACACATACAGCACCACCGCCTTGGTGATCGCCAGCGGCGCGTTGAGGTTGCCGCTGTGCTGCGGCGCGGTGCCGCTGAAATCGATGCGAGCACGGCGGGCGGCCCGATCCACCTGCACCGCCACCGCAATTCGCTCGCCGCCATCGAGCTCCACCACCGCCCGGCCATCGCTCAGGTGATCGAGCACCCTCCGCACCGCCTCCGCCGCCTGCTGCTGCACCTGCTCCATCGCCAGCTGAACCCGCGCCAGCCCTGCTGTGGTGATCAGCGCCTGCAGCCGCTCCACCCCCAGCTGATTGGCAGCCAGCTGCGCCCGCAGGTCCGCCAGCAGCTGCTCGGGATTGCGCACTGGCCAGGGCCCGGCCGTGAGCCGCTGGCGCCAGCCCTCCTGGTCGAGCAAGCCGCGCTGCACCAGCGGCACGTTATCGAGCAGCAGGCCTTCGTCGTCAATGCTGCGGCTGTGGGGCGGCATCGAGCCGGGTGTGATGCCGCCCACATCAGCGTGATGCCCGCGGCTGGCCGCGAACCCCACCAGCTCGCCGGCGGCGAACACCGGCGTGATCACCGTGAGATCCGGCAGGTGCGTGCCGCCGTTGTACGGGTTATTCGACACCACCGCATCACCCGGGGCCAGGGGCGGCCGGTCCCCCCGCGCCACCGCCGCCAGCAGCGCCGCCACGCTTTCGCCCATCGAGCCCAGATGCACGGGGATGTGCGGCGCATTCACCACCAGGGCGCCGTGACGATCGAACAGGGCGCAGGAGAAATCCAGCCGCTCCTTGATGTTCACCGAACTGCTGGTCTGCTGCAGGCGGGTGCCCATCTGTTCGGCGATGGCGGTGAAGCGATGGCTGAACAGCTCGAGCGTGAGCGGATCGAGGCTGCCGGCGGCCGCTGCCGGGGCCACCGCCGGCGGCGTATCGGCCTGCTCAGCACGGTCCTGCTCCTGGTCAGGCTTCGGGCTCTGCTCCAGCAGCAGGCTGCCTTCGCGCAGCACCTGGGCGCTCCAGCCGGGCAGCAGCAGCGTGGTGCCGGTGGATTCCACGATCAGGCCTGGCCCCTGCAGGCGGCAGCCGGCCCCCAGCGCCTGCCGCTGCCAGAGCGGCAACGTATGCCAGGCACCCTGCAGATACACCGGCACCCGAGCCAGCGGCGCTGCGGGCACTGCCGCCATCGGCGGGGCAGCGGCGAGTCCCAGCGCGGCCCCGGGCCGGATCAGCTCGATGCTCAACCGCTCCAGCACCACCGCCCCCGGCCCGATCGCCGGCGCATAGCCGAAGCGGCGCTGGTGGGCCTGGGCGAACGCCGCCGCCAGGGCCTGGGGATCCTGCTGCCCGTCCCAGCTGATCGGCAGGCAGGTGTCTGCCCCGGCGCTGCGCAGCTGCAGGGTGCAGCGCCGTTGGCCACCCGGCGGCGCTGGCGGAAGGATCGTGGCGAGATGCTCAAGCAGGTCGGCAGCCAGGGGCTGACGCAGGCTGCGCTCGCGCAGCTCCGCCTCATCCGCCAGGCCGATCCCATAGGCCGAGAGCACCCCGGCCAACGGATGCAGCAGCACGCGCCGCATCGCCAGCGCCTCGGCCACGGCGCAGGCGTGCTGGCCGCCAGCGCCGCCGAAGCTGCACAGCACCGCCTGGCGCACATCGTGCCCCTGCTGGATCGTGATGCGGCGGATCGCCTCCGCCATCCGCTCCACGGCAATCGCCAGGGCCCCCTCTGCCGCCTGCTCAGCGGCATCGGCCCCACTGCAGCCGAGGGCTGCCGCCAGCTCCGCAAAGCCCGCCAGCGCCGGCTGGGGATCCAGAGGCTGATCGCCGCCAGGGCCGAACAGCGCTGGCACATGGGCCGGCTGCAGGCGCCCCAGCAGCACATTGGCGTCGGTGACGCTGAGGGGGCCGCCGCGGCCGTAGCAGGCTGGGCCGGGATCGGCGCCGGCGGAGGCGGGCCCCACCTGCAGCCGCAGGCCATCAAAGCGGATCAGCGAACCGCCGCCGGCAGCCACGGTGTGGATGTCGAGCATGGCCGCCTGCAGGGGCAAGCCATCGAGCTGGCCCTGCTCGCGCCGCTGCCAGGCCGCACCACCGCTGGCTCCCTCGCTCCAGCTCACATCAGTGGAGGTGCCACCCATGTCGAAGCCCACCAGCGGCAGGCAGCCGAGCGCAGCGCCGATGCGACTGGCGCCCACCAGGCCACCGGCCGGGCCCGAGAGGATCGTGTCCTTGGCGCGCAGCGGCTGCGGCGCGATCAGGCCACCGCTCGACTGCATCACCCGCAGCGGCACATCCGGGCCGAGGGCTGTCTGCACCTGGGCGAGATAGGCGCTCAGGACCGGGGCCACGCTCGCCTCCAGCACCGTGGTGTGGGCCCGCGGCAGCCAGCGGGGCAGGGCGCTCACCTGATGGGAGAGGGCGATGTGCTCGAAGCCGAACGGCTCCAGCCAGCGGCCCAGGGCCTGTTCATGGCGTGGGTGCCGGGCTCCGTGCAGCAGCGCCACGGCGATGCAGGCGATGCCCTCGCTGCGGGCCTGACGCAGCTGGTCGGCCAGGGCCTGATCGCAGCCCAGCGGCTGCAGTTCGCGGCCATCGGCGGCCAGGCGGCCCGGCACCTCCAGCACGCGCCGGGCCAAGGGCATCGGCCGCTCGATCGCCAGGGCGAACAGATCCGGGCGGTGCTGATCGCCGATCGCCAGCAGATCAGCGAAGCCGCGGTTGATCAGCAGCAGCGTCGGCCGGCCGCGCCGCTCCAGCACCGCATTGGTGGCCACGGTGGTGCCGAGCCGCACCTCGGCGATCAGCCCGGCCGGGATCGGCTCAGGGGCTGCCGGATCCAGGCCGAGCAAGCCGCGGATGGCGCGCACCACCGGATCGCCCGGCTGGCCCGGCTGCACCGACAGCACCTTGCGCACCTGCAGCCGGCCGTTGGGATCGCAGGCCACCAGATCGGTGAAGGTGCCGCCCCGATCCACCCAGAAGCGCCAGCCGGCCTGCTCCATCCCCGTCCACGTCTGCACCGGCTGGGGCGGACTCTAGAAAGGGCAGCCCTGCGGCCCGGCAGGCCACTGGCCAGCGGCGACAAGCCGATGATTGACTGATCGCTCCACTGCGGCAGCCGCGAACGCGTGGTTGATCTCGACACCCTGGCCAGCCTCGATGGACTGCTCTGGCTGCAGACCGGCGAGGAAGTGGCCCGGCGCTTCGGGCTGAGCCAGTCGACCGTATCCCGCAATGCCCGCCGCTGCATCGAGCTGTTCGGGCTCAATCTCAAAAAACGGGAGGGGGAGTGGGATCTGAGCCCTGGCCATCCGATCCTGGCGGCGGAGCGGCGGGTGCATCAGTTGGCGCGGTGGCAGCAGCGACGACCGCTGCGGCTGGAGGGCACCTACTGGTCGGGGCCGCTGCTGGCCTCACCGGCTCCGGCAGGATGGATTGTGGGGCGCAACAACATCATCGGCATCGCCCGCAACCTGGATCTGGTGCGTCAGGGGATCGTGGATGCCTGGATCGCCGGTCGACCGGACCTGCCCGCAACCGACGACCCGGACCTGATCAGTCTGCCGCTCTCGCAGATGCCCGTGCACTGCGTGGTGCAGGCGGGGCATCCCCTGCTGCGGCAGGAGCAGCTGAGCTTCGATGATCTGGCGGCCTACCCGAGCCTGGCCCTTCTGCCAGGCGCCTACCCGCAGGCGGAGGCCGCGCTGCGCCGCGTCGGCCTGTGGAACACCCCCGTGCGGATGCTCCGCTACGACCGCAACCGCTGGGAGGGCAAAACCGAGACCGAACTCACCATCGGCTACGCCACGGCCCTCAGCCTGGAGGTGACGGGCGGAGATCTGTTCAAGCTGCCGCTGGAGCTGCCGCTGATTTCGGGAGATGCTCTGGTGCTGCAGCGTCAATTCGCCGCCAGTGAGCCCGCGCAGCAGCTGCGGCGAACGCTGCTGGAGCGGCTGCGCCCATGGGCAGACCGGCACCCGGAGATCCAGCTGCTCGAGCCGACCGACGCGATCTGAAGGCAGACGGCAGCGGCAGCGGCGACAGCGCTCAGCGGTAATTCTGGAACTGCAGCGGCACCTCCACGTCCTGGGCCTTGAGCAGGGTGATCGCCAACTGCAGATCGTCCTTGTTCTTGCCGGTCACCCGCAGCGTGTCGCCCTGGATCGCCACGGTCACCTTCTTCAGCTCATCGCGGACCGTTTTGCTCAGTTTCTTGGCCAGCTCCTGGCTCAGGCCCTTGCGCAGCTTGACCACCTGCTTGACGCGGTTGCCGCCCACCGGCTCCGGGGTCTGGAAGTCGAAGATCTTGAGCGAGAGGTTGCGCTTGGTGGCCTTCTGGCGCAGCACATCCTCCACCGCCTGCAGAGTCATGTCACTGGCGGTGGTGATGGTGAAGCTGGTTTCCTCCAGATCGATCTCGGTGGCCGAGTCCTTCAGGTCGTAGCGGGTCGACACATCGCGCCGCACCTGATCCAGCGCGTTCACCAGCTCCTGGCGATCGAAATCGGAAACGACATCGAAGGAATAGGTGTCGGCCATCGGCTGTCCAGGCGGTCGCGTCTGCGCGCAGCCTAGAAAAGGGGGGTTCTGCCGCCACCGGCCCCTGCGGCCGCTCCGCGCTCGATGCCCGTTCAACCCGCCTTTGCCTGGTCGTTGCTGCTGGCTGCCGGTGTCGTGCTGGCCAGCCTGGTGCCCCTGGGGGCTGCCCGCTCTCAGGCCGATTTCACCATCGCCGACCTGGCGGCACCGCGGGCGATGTTCGAGCGGCTGCCCGAGTGGGGCAAGCGGGCCAACTGGGCCCATCAGAACAGCTTCGAGGCCTTCACCCTCTTCGCACCGGCGGTGCTGCTCTGCCTGGTGGCCCAGGTGTCGGCCCCGGCCGCCATCGCCGCCGCCTGGATTCACCCCGCGCTACGCCTCGGCTACATCGGCGCCTATGTCGCTAACCAACCGCCCCTGCGTTCGCTCTGCTGGGCGGGCGCGATGGTCTGCACCGGCATCCTCTATCTCGAGGGGCTGAAGGCGGTGCTGGCGGCTGTGGGCTGAGGGGGCGCCTCAGTCGAAGAACATCAGACTGACAACCTTGCCGAGATCTTCGGCACTGCGGCAGCTGGCCAGAAGGGTTTCGCTGTCGTGAAAGGCGTAGCAGATCAGCTGATCGCAGCGGCTGATGATCTCCTGGTTGCAGAGGCTGCTGGCCATCGGCAGCGGCAGCTCATCATGCTCAGGCTTCTCCACCAGGTGCAGCACCCGATCGAGCTGATCCCTCGATTCGCGCGGCTGACGATCCAGGCTCTGGGGCAGCAGCACGGTGAGCCGGGCGGGATCCACATCCAGCACGCTGCGGATCACGGCTGAATTCACCCCCTGGGCGCCGGAGGTGATCAAGCTGTGGCCTTCCTGGGCCAGGGAGCGGGCTACAAGTTCCACCAGATGCACGGACACGACCGGCACGTGCCGGCTGCCCAGGATGGCGATCCGGCGCTTGCTGCGATCCTGCAGCATGGCCAGTTCCTGGGCCAGGGTATCGATCCGGTCGAGAGCCGGAAGATCAAGAGACCGGGTCAACGCTCGCCCGTAGCGGACACTCAGAAACTAGCAGCGGTCAAGCGGGAACCGGCAGGCGCAGACGCCGGAACAGGGCGTCGAAACGGCAGTGCTCCTCCACCAGGCGGGAGGCGTAGGTGGCCTTGACCGACTCCTGCAGCCGCACATGACCGAAGGTGCGTTCAATCACCTCCACCGTGGTGAGCGTGTCGTGCTCCACCTTGAGCAGGGGCACCTCCAGCTCCTCCGCACGGGAGATCAACTGGGGAAGAGGTTCACCGACACCGGTGAGGATCAGGCATTGGGTCGACGCCTCGAGGGCCGCCAACTGAATATCCGTGCGGTCGGCGCCGGTCACCACAGCCATGTTGCGGCGGCGGCGGAAGAATTCCATGGCGGAGTTGACGTTCATCGCCCCGATCGAGAGGGTCTCCACCAGCAGATCGAGACGATCGCGGCAGCAGAGCACCTGGGCATCGAGGCGGCGGGAGAGCTCCTCCACCGTGACGCTGCGCAGCAGCGGCGAACGGGGCAACACACCGAGCACCGGCAATCCCAGGCGCTCCAGGGCCGGCACCACCTCGGCCCGCAGCCCCTCCACCTCCTCCGGCACCACGCCGTTGAGCACCACCCCGGCGAGCAGATCGCCGAGCTGATCGCGTGCCTGCAGCAGCGGATCAACGCTGTCGCAGTCGTTCCAGGGGTGCACCAGCACCACGGGAGCCTGCAAGCCGTGGGCCAGCTGCACCAGGCTGAGGCCATAGAGCAGGCCTTCACTCAGGCTGCCGGCGGCCTCCAGCAGCGTGATGCCGTCAGGCTCCGCCTCAAGACGGCGGCGCAGGTGGTCCAAGCCGATGCCCGGTGCAAGCTCGCCGTTGAGCAAACGCTGGCGGGAGCGCTCGCTGCCATGACGGTGCACGGCTGCAATGAGCTGGTGCGTCGCCAGGCCGAGCGTTTGCCCCACGAAGCGCACGTCGTCGTCGATCAGGTCATCACCCTGATCAGCCGGGGCGGTGCTGGAGAGGCTGGCGCTGGCAGCCAGAGGCTTCCCGAAACGCACGCTCACCCCACGCTGGATCAGCTGCCGGCCCAGCCCGAGAATCAGGGCCGACTTGCCGCTGTAGGCCTCACAGGAGCCGATCAGCAAGGCACGCGGATCAGCTCCGGCAGACCCGGCCTGGGGGGAAGCGTGCTCTGGGGGAGGATTCTCCGGGGAACCGGGCTGGGGAACTGCACTGACCTGGCCCATGCCACCGGTCGCGGGTGGGGGCGAATCTAGGCCGCCGCGGTGGCCGGATCGACCCCCAGGATCAGCCACTGCCAGAAGCTCTCCGGCAGGTCGACCGGGGCATCGGTATCGGCATCAGTATCGGTATCCCTGGCGGCATCGGCAGCCTCGGCCTGGATGCGCCGATCCATCAGCCACAGCACCAGGCGATGGCTGGCCACCCGGAAGCTGTACTCCAGCGGCTGCAGGGCTGACGGGCCCTCGAAACACAGACTGACCGCCATCAGATCCAGGGGCGAGATCGCTGCCTGCCAGCGCATCCGGAAGCGGCGGCAGCCGGCGGGGCGCAGGCGGCGACCTCCCTCCAGCTCACCGGCAGCGAGCAGGGCCAGGGCGGCTTCCAGCTCCGGACGCCGCCGCAGACCCTGACAGTAGGGGGCGTAAAGAAGCACCTGAGGCTCCACGATTCACACCCGCAGCGGCGACCCTGAGGATGGCGCATGCCGCCTCCCTTCGCCAGATCCGATGCCCCACCGTGTCTTCAGCGGTCGCACCGCCGCCGTGACCGGCGCCAGCGGCAGCCTCGGCCAGGCCCTGCTGCGGGAACTGCACCGCCAGGGGGCCAGCCTGGTGGCTCTGACGAGCAGCTCCACCCCACTGCTGCTCATGGATGACACCGGCCAGACGATCCCCCTGCGCCAGCACACCTGGAGCTGCGGGCAGGAGGAGGAGCTGCGCGGGCTGCTGGCCGGGGTGGATCTCCTGGTGCTGAACCACGGTGTGAACGTGCACGCTGACCGCAGCGCCGCGGCGGTGCAGCGCTCCCTGGAGGTGAATGCACTCAGCTGCTGGCGGCTGCTGGAGTTGTTCGCGAGCCTGGCTGCAGCGGATCCCAGCCCTCAGGATCAGCCGCGCGAGCTGTGGATGAACACCTCCGAAGCCGAGATCCAGCCAGCGCTCAGTCCGCTGTATGAGATCAGCAAACGGCTGCAGGGCCAGCTGCTCAGCCTGCGCAGCCTGGAGCTGGCGGGACCACGGCTGCGCCTGCGCCGCCTGGTGCTGGGCCCGTTCCGCTCGGCCCTCAACCCGATCGGACTGATGAGCGCTGGCTTCGTCGCACGCGAGATCGTGCGCCAGGCCAGCTGGAACTGGGGGCTGGTGATCGTCAGCCCCAATCCACTCACGTATCTGCTGATGCCCCTGGCCGTCCTCAGCCGCTGGGCCTACTTCCGCCTGTTCAGCCGTTCATGAAGCCTGCGCGAGCCGACAACCGCGGCAGCTGAGCAAGGCGTCAGAACTCGCGGTCGGTGAGGATCTCACAGCCGTCGCTGGTCACGGCGATCGTGTGCTCCCACTGGGCCGAGAGGCTGCCGTCCACGGTCACCACGGTCCAGCGATCCTTGAGGGTGCGGCAGGCCTTGCTACCGGCATTGAGAATCGGCTCCACCGCCAGAGTCATGCCGGCCCGCAGCTTCATGTTGGGCAGCTCGCGAGTGCGGTAGTTGAACACCGAGGGTTCCTCGTGCAGGTTGCGGCCCACGCCGTGGCCGGTGTAGTCCTCCACCACCGCGAAGCCATGGGCCTCGACGTGGTCCTGCACGGCGCCGGCCAGCTCGAACAGGGTGCTGCCGGCCTTGATCGTGGCCAGCCCCTTCATCAGCGATTCCTGGGCCACCCGCGCCAGGGTGCGCGCCTGCTCGGGGACACCCTCGCCCACGCACAGGGTCACGCAGCTGTCGCCGTGGTAGCCGTCGAAATAGGCGCCGGTGTCGATCTTCACCAGATCGCCGGCCTTGATCACCCGCTTGCTGCTGGGGATGCCGTGCACCACCTCGTTATTGATCGAGGCGCAGATGCTGGCCGGGAAACCGTGGTAGCCCTTGAAACTGGGAACAGCGCCCATGTCGCGGATGCGCTTTTCGGCGTGGGCGTCGAGATCAGCCGTTGTCAGGCCCGGCTCAGCGATCTGCATGATCTCGCGCAGCACCGTGGCGACGATGCGGCTGGCCTGGCGCATCGTCTCGATTTCGCGGGCGCTCTTCACCTCCACGCCGCGCCGGCTCTTCTGAATGCGGGGACCGGTCTGAGTGACTGCAGCCGCAGCGGCCTGGGCAGCAGCGGCGGACTGGCCGTTGGCTTTCTGGGTGGCCGCCAGCAGATCAGCGAACAGGTTCATGCGAATGAAAGGCGGTCCTGAGGGGCAAGGCCGGAGAGCGGGAACTTGATCACCGGGGCTGTCGGCTGTGACGAGGGCCGGGAGTGGCGACCCTGGGTGTTGGCTGATGCTTCTGCCACGGTGCCACGGTGCCGCGGCCAGCGGGCGGAGGCAAGAACGCCGAACACGCAGCCGCACCAGGTTCAAGTTAGAACCTGGGTCAGCGGTGCTGCCGGGCTGATGACGCCCCTGCTGGTTCAGATCCGTCGCCTGCATGGAGCCATGGCGCCTGTGGTGCTGGCGCCGCTGCTGCTCACCGTCAGCACTGGTATGGCCTACCGCCTGCTCAAGGACTGGGGCGGTCTCAGCCGCGACCGGGTGCACTGGCTGATGGTGCTGCATGAAGGGGAATGGCTGGGGCCGCGCGCCGAGTCGCTCTATGTGCTTCTCAATGGCCTGGGGCTGCTCTGGATGGTGATCACGGGGGCGGTGATGCTGAGCCAGCGCTGGTGGAGACGATCGAGCAGCGGCAAGGCGGAACCCTGAGCCGGTACACTCGTTGTTTGGCCAGGCGTTTTACGGAGCTGGGATGGCAGCGGATTCCAAGGACATCAATCAGGACGACACTCAGTCGGCCGCTACCGCGGCTGACGCCGCCGCTGACAGCACCAGTGTCGCCGTGGCTGAAAAGCCTGCCGCTGCAAGCATCAGCACCGGCAAGCTCAGCGCCCGCGATCTGATCAACGCTTTCGAGGCCGAGCAGGTCGCCAAGCAGGCCAAGGAGCTGCCGGAGATCTACGTCGGCGATACCGTCCGGGTGGGCGTGCGCATCACCGAAGGCAACAAGGAGCGCATCCAGCCTTACGAGGGCGTGGTGATCGCCAAGCGTCACGGCGGCCTCAACGAGACCATCACCGTGCGCCGCATCTTCCAGGGCATCGGCGTGGAGCGTGTGTTCATGCTGCAAAGCCCCCAGGTGGCTTCCGTGAAGGTGGAGCGCCGGGGTAAAGTGCGTCGAGCGAAGCTCTTCTACCTGCGCGACCGTGTGGGCAAAGCCACCCGCGTCAAGCAGCGCTTCGATCGCTGAGGCCCCTTCCGCCTCAATCCACCAGACCGTTACGCTCTGTGGCGGTCTGCCGAGACGATCCCCAGGTCACTGGGTTTCTTCCCGGATGGGGGGACATCGGCCCTGCGCCGTTAGTTCAGTTGGTAGAACGCAGGTCTCCAAAACCTGATGTCGGGGGTTCAAGTCCTCCACGGCGCGTTCGATGTCCCCTCCTTGCAGTCTCTTGGTTCCGGACATGGAGTTGGATCTACAGCCCGGTGATGTCGTCAAGGTTCTCGAATCGGCCGCCCTCGGCTGGGTTCGTGCCCGGGTGATCCGCGTGAAGTCTGGCGGTCGTGTGGTGGTGCAAAGCGACCAGGGTCGCGAATTCACTGCCCGTGGCAACCAGGTGCGTCTGATCGAGCCCGCAGGTTTCCGCCCCTGAAGAGATCATCATCACGCCATTACCGATGGTTTCAGCCCGCCTCACCGGCGGGCTTTTTTAATGGAGCGGCAACAGAACAACAGCCGCCCCAACGGCGACAGGCTCGGCCACGCACCCCTGCGACACAGCTGTTGCCGATCAGCAGATGCTGCGCGCTTCAGACCGGGCAACGCCGCCGAGGGGTCACCACAGAACCCCGGAGGACCAAGGAGTCATCGTCAACGGCCCGTGGTGCGATGGCTGCCGGCAATGCGCCCCCAGTACCTGCGTCCAGCCACTGCCGCTGGAGGCGCGGCTGCCCTTCAGGCAAGGACGGCCCTGGACCGAAGACCCCGGGGGAGAGGGCAGCTTGACGGAGGGCACCGCGGCCATGGATACTTATGGGGTCGCCGACGCGACACGGAAGCGACCCGAAGGCAAGCGCCATCAGGTCAATTCCTGAATGCATACCGTGCATTCCTGGGACTGTAGTTCAATCGGTTAGAGCACCGCCCTGTCACGGCGGAAGTTGCGGGTTCGAGCCCCGTCAGTCCCGTTCAAAACCTTCAATCCTGAGGAGATCATCCGGTGGCAGCTGCGGTGCGTGTGCGTCTCGCCCCCAGCCCCACCGGAACGCTGCATATCGGCACCGCGCGTACTGCCGTTTTCAATTGGTTGTTTGCGCGTCACCACGGCGGGCAGTTCCTGCTGCGCATTGAAGACACCGATAAGGAGCGCAGCAAACCGGAATACACCGCCAACATCCTCGCCGGTCTGCACTGGCTCGGCCTGAACTGGGACGATGAACCGGTGATCCAGAGCGAGCGCATCGCCGAGCATCGTGCTGCGATCCAGCAGCTGCTCGACTCGGGCAGGGCCTACCGCTGCTACGCCAGCGAAGCCGAACTGACCGAGATGCGCGAGCGGCAGGCCGCCGAAAACCGCGCCCCTCGCTACGACAATCGCCACCGTGATCTCAGCGCCGAACAGGAGCAGGCCTACCGGGCCGAAGGCCGTGAGGCCACCATCCGCTTCCGCATCGATGACGATGCCGTGATCACCTGGACCGATCTGGTGCGCGGTGAGATGCGCTGGAGCGGGGCCGACCTGGGCGGCGACATGGTCATCGCCCGCCGGGCCCCTGCCGATCAGATCGGTGATCCTCTCTACAACCTGGTGGTGGTGGTGGATGACGCGGCCATGGCGATCAGCCATGTGATCCGCGGTGAGGATCACATTGCCAACACGGCCAAGCAATTGCTGCTCTATCAAGCTCTTGGCGTTCCAGTGCCGATATTTGCCCATACGCCGCTGATTCTCAACAAGGAGGGCAAGAAACTCTCCAAACGCGATGGCGTCACCTCCGTGAACGACTTCCGTGACATGGGCTACACGGCTGAAGCTCTCGCCAACTACATGACCCTGCTGGGCTGGTCGCCGCCGGAAGGCATGGGTGAGCGGTTCACCCTGGCGGCAGCAGCCGAGGTGTTCTCATTTGAGCGGGTCAACAGAGCAGGCGCACGCTTCGACTGGGACAAGCTCAATTGGCTCAACAGTCAGGTGTTGCACGAACTCACTCACGAGCAATTGCGCGAGGCACTGCATCCCCTCTGGACTGCCCAGGGTTGGGATGCCAACGCACTTGCGGGCGCAGACTCGGACCTTTGGGCCCAGGAGCTCTGCGCTCTGATCGGCCCCTCGCTCACCACACTGCAGGACGGGCTGGTGCAGGCGCGGCCCTTCTTCGAACGCCCCGACCTCAGCACAGCAGCGCTGCAGCAGTTGGAGAGCGCCGGCGCCCGTCCCGCTCTGGCGGCACTGCTGGAACGCCTGCCGGAAGGACCACTTACCCAGGACGCGGCCCAACACCTGCTGGGCGAAGCGGCCAGTGCCGCTGGAGTCAAGAAAGGGGTGCTGATGAAGAGCCTGCGCGCCGCATTGCTTGGCAACCTCCAGGGCCCGGATCTGCTCACCACCTGGTTGCTGCTGCAGCCCTCAGGCGAGGCCCACGCCCGCCTCAGGCGGGCTCTCTAACCCTGGGATCGCTGCTGACTGCACCAGCCCCTTGGGCGCACCGGCCCCGGGGTTGCCAGCGGCCGTGAGCTCAAGGGCAAACAAACTGACAACGGCGGCGGTGACGATGCCATGGGGGGCCGTTCTGCTGCCCATCAGCTTGGAGCGCCAATCAAGCGAGGCCAGGTTGAGCCCACCGATCTGAATCAGCAGCCAACTGCACCGCCGCCGCCAGCCCCGTGAGACGGGCCTGCAACGGGGCGATCGTGCCCGCGAAGACGGCCCCGCCCCAGAGCAGATCAAGGCGATCCAAGGAGGATGATCAGGCTGATGCCAGCCTCACACGTCATCCTCCAGGCTGCCGTAAACCGGCTCCACCCGAATCGCATGCAACGAGCCGGGGCGAATCACCAAGTAATCACCGGGCAGATCATCGATCGGCACGTTGATGAAGGCATCGCTTGCGCCGGCATTGAGCACACTGCCATACCAGCGCTGAAACGCATCAAGGCTGGCGAAATGCACCACCTGCTCATGGCCCCCGGCCAACAGCAGGTGAATGGCGTAACGGCTGGGGGTACGGCTCATCAGCGGGAGCGGTGCGGCGAGATTCCGTCAGCAGAATGCAGCAGCCGCGGCCACTGCGCATCCCGCCACGGCGTTGAACCGGCAGAAGGCCAGCGGCAGCTCTGGCAGGCTGGCCCTTGCACAGCGACAACGACACGGTGACGGCAGCGGTGGCGACGGCGGCAGCGACGCCGCAACAACAGCCCCTGCTGCTGCTGGTTGATGGGCATTCGCTGGCCTTCCGCAGCTTCTACGCCTTCAGCAAGGGCGGCGATGGCGGCCTCAGCACCCGGGACGGCATCCCGACCTCCGTGACCTACGGGTTTCTCAAGGCGCTGCTCGACAACTGCCGCGGCCTCAAGCCGCAGGGCGTGGTGATCGCCTTCGACACGGCGGAGCCCACCTTCCGGCATCAAGCGGATGCGTCCTACAAAGCCCATCGCGACGAAGCACCTGAGCACTTCTTTCAAGACCTCGCCAACCTGCAACGCCTGCTGCAGGAAGGCCTCGACATCCCGCTCTGCATGGCTCCCGGCTACGAGGCCGATGATGTGCTCGGCACCCTGGCCAACCGCGCCGCCGCTGCCGGCTGGCGAGTGCGCATCCTCTCGGGCGATCGCGATCTGTTCCAGCTGGTGGACGACACGCGGGACATCGCCGTGCTCTACATGGGCGGCGGTCCCTACGCCAAAAACAGCGGACCGGTGGAGATTCGCCGCGAGGGAGTGATCGCCAAGCTGGGCGTCACACCGGAAGAGGTGGTTGACCTCAAGGCCCTCACCGGCGACAGCTCCGACAACATCCCCGGCGTCAAGGGTGTCGGGCCCAAAACAGCGATCACCCTGCTGCAGGCCCACGGCGACCTCGACGGCATCTATGCAGCACTTGAGCAGCTGCAGGCCGCCGGCGCCAAAGCCAAGGATCCCAAGGGTGCTCTCAAGGGTGCGCTGCTGGCGAAGCTCAGCGCCGACCGCGACAACGCCTACCGCTCCCGCATGCTGGCGGAGATCCTGATCGATATCCCTCTGCCCAGTGAGCCGCGTCTGGCGCTGGGAGCGGTCAACAGCAGCAATCTGGCCGAGAGTCTGGAGGAGCTGGAGCTGTTCAGCCTGCGCCGCCAGGTCGATCAGTTCGCGGTGGTCTTCTCGGCTGTGCCGCCTGCGGCTGAGGCGGCAGCTGCCATGGCGACTTCAGAATCGGCGCGTGCAGGCCAGAGCGTCCCAGCAGACGGAACCAGCGCTGCCACGCCGGCGATGACGGCGACCGCTCCCGCCATCCCGGAAGCAACCAACGCAGCCGAGCCCGATCAACCCACAGCTCCACCCACGCTGCAACCCGAGCTGATCACCACCACCGCGGCACTGGCCGCCCTGGTGGAACGGCTGATGGCCGCCAGCACCGATGCCGCCACAGCTCCGATCGCCCTCGATACGGAAACCACAGCCCTCAATCCCTTCCAGGCGGAGCTGGTGGGGATCGGCCTCTGCTGGGGTGACGGTCCGGCTGATCTGGCCTACATCCCGATCGGCCACCGTCCCGGCAGCGCTGCCGGCACAGGAGATCTGCTCAACCCGGCAGCTGCCCAACTGCCGCTGGATCAGGTGCTCACCGCGCTGGCGCCCTGGCTGGCCAGCGCTCAGCATCCGAAGGCGCTGCAGAACGCCAAGTACGACCGACTGATCCTGCTGCGCCATGGGTTGACGCTGGCGGGAGTGGTGATGGACACGCTGCTGGCCGACTACCTGCGCGATGCCAACGCCAAACACGGGTTGGAAGTCCTGGCGCAACGCAATTTCGGCTTCCTGCCCCTGAGCTATGGCGAGCTGGTGGCCAAGGGAGCTGATTTCTCCTCGGTGTCGATCGAAGCAGCGGCCCAGTACTGCGCCATGGATGTGCACGTCACCAGACGGCTCACACCGCTGCTGCGAGCCCAGCTCGAAGCGCTGGGACCGCAGCTGCCGCAGCTGCTGGATCAGCTGGAATTGCCGCTGGAGCCGGTGCTGGCCCAGATGGAAGCCACCGGCATCCGCATCGACACTGCCTATCTGGCGGAGCTGGGCCAGGAGCTGGGGCAAACCCTGGCGCGGCTGGAGGCAGAGGCGAAACAGGCGGCGGGCACCGATTTCAACCTGGCCTCTCCCAAGCAGCTGGGCGAGCTTCTGTTCGACACGCTCGGGCTGGATCGCAAGAAATCTCGCCGCACCAAAACCGGCTGGAGCACCGATGCCACCGTGCTTGAAAAGCTCGAGGACGCCCATCCGGTGGTGCGGCTGGTGCTGGAGCACCGCACCCTCAGCAAACTCAAGAGCACCTACGTGGATGCGCTGCCGGCGCTGATGGAGCCGGAAACCGGCCGCGTGCACACCGATTTCAACCAGGCCGTCACCGCCACCGGCCGTCTCTCCAGCAGCAACCCCAACCTGCAGAACATCCCGGTGCGCACTGAATTCTCGCGCCGGATCCGCAAGGCGTTCCTGCCGGAAGCGGGCTGGCAGCTGATCAGCGCCGACTATTCCCAGATTGAGCTGCGCATCCTCGCCCACCTCTCCGGCGAAGAGGTGCTGGTGGAGGCTTACAGAAACGGCGACGACGTGCATGCCCTCACGGCCCGGCTGCTGCTCGAGAAGGAGACCGTGAGCGCCGATGAGCGCAGGCTGGGCAAGACGATCAACTTCGGCGTGATCTACGGCATGGGGGCCCAACGCTTCGCACGCGAAACCGGCGTCAGCCAGGCACAGGCCAAGGACTTCCTGACGAAGTACAAACAGCGCTATCCACGGGTGTTCGCCTTCCTGGAGCTTCAGGAGCGCCTGGCCCTGAGCCGTGGCTACGTGGAAACGATCCTGGGGCGCCGCCGCCCCTTCGCTTTTGATCCCAGTGGTCTTGGCCGCCTGCTGGGCAAGGACCCGCTGGAGATCGATCTGGAGGTGGCACGCCGCGGCGGCATGGAGGCTCAACAGCTGCGGGCCGCCGCCAATGCACCGATCCAGGGCTCCAGTGCCGACATCATCAAGCTGGCGATGGTGCAGCTGCAGGCGCGGTTGGCGGCCAGCGGCCTGCCGGCGCGGCTGTTGCTGCAGGTGCACGATGAACTGGTGCTGGAGGCAGCGCCGGACGCCCTGGAGGCGGTGCTGGCGCTGACGCGTGAAACCATGGAACACGCGGTCGAGCTGTCTGTACCCCTGGTGGTGGAGACGGGCTTCGGCCCGAACTGGATGGACGCCAAGTAATCAAGCCGCCCGTGACCCTCAAGCTCACCAACAGCCTCAGCCGCCACATCGAGACCTTTGAACCGCTCGAACCGGGCAAGGTGAGCATCTACTGCTGCGGCGTGACGGTCTACGACCTCTGCCACCTCGGCCACGCCCGCAGTTACATCGCCTGGGACGTGCTGCGTCGCTATCTGATCTGGAGCGGCTATGCGGTGACGTTCGTGCAGAACTACACCGACATCGACGACAAGATCCTCAATCGCGCCGCCGCGGAGGGCAGCTCGATGCAGACGGTGAGCGAGCGCAACATCGAAGCCTTCGCGACCGACATGGCCAGGCTCAACATCCTGCCGGCGGATCGCATGCCGCGCGCCACCCGCAGCCTCGATGCCATCCGCAACCTGATCGCTGCTCTGGAGGCCAAGGGCGCTGCCTACTCCGCCGATGGCGATGTGTATTTCGCCGTGATGAAGCACGCCGGCTACGGCAAGCTCTCCGGCCGCGACCTCAGCGAACAGCAGGACAACGCCTCCGGCCGGGTGGCCACCGAAGAGGAAGCCCGCAAGCAACACCCGTTCGATTTCGCCCTCTGGAAGGGTGCCAAACCGGGTGAACCCAGCTGGGAGTCACCCTGGGGTCCAGGCCGACCTGGTTGGCACATCGAATGTTCGGCAATGGTGCGCGAGGAGCTGGGCGACACAATCGACATCCATTTAGGTGGTGCCGATCTGATCTTTCCCCACCACGAGAACGAGATCGCCCAGTCGGAGGCCGCCACGGGCAAGCAGCTGGCCCGCTACTGGCTGCACAACGGCATGGTGAACGTGGGTGGCCAGAAGATGAGCAAATCGCTCGGCAATTTCACCACGATCCGCGCCCTGCTCGATTCCGGGGTCTCGCCGATGACCCTGCGCCTGTTCACCTTGCAGGCTCACTACCGCAAACCGCTCGATTTCACCACCGCAGCCCTGGAGGCCGCCGCCACCGGCTGGAAAGGGCTCAACGCGGCCCTCAGCCTGGCGGCCGGCGGCGAAGCCACGGCCGAGGCGATCACCCCGGCCAGCAATGCTGGCGATACCGCTGGGCTCAGCGCCGATCTGACGGCCGCGCGGTCCCGCTTTGCCGCCGCCATGGACGATGACCTCAACACCGCCGCCGCCCTGGCAGTGCTGTTTGAGTTGGCCAAACCGCTGCGGGCCCTGGCCAACCGCATCGAGCGGGGCGACAGCGCCGCCATCGCCGAAGCGCAGCAGCCCGGTCTCATCACCCAGGCCAGCCTGCTGGCTGAGCTGGCCACCGTACTGGGCCTGAAGCCTGAAACCACCTTGGCCGCTGCCAGCGACGATGGCGACAACAGCAGCGCTCTGAGCGACAGCACCATCGAAGCCCGGATCGAAGCCCGCCGGGCAGCCAAAGCAGCCCGCGACTTCGCCACCGCTGATCACATCCGCGAGGAGCTCACCGCCCAGGGCATTGAGCTGATCGACCGGCCAGGCGGGATCACGGAATGGTTGCGGCGCTGATCCGGCCGGCGCGGTCTGCAGCCTGCGCCACTGGAACAGCCAGCAGGGCACTCAACAACAACACAGCCGCCAGGGCTGCCAAGGCGCGTGCTTCGCCCTGGGGCAGCAGCATCAGCCGTCCCATCACAAACGGTGCCAGAAAACCACCGATATTCCCCACGGAATTGATGGTGGCGATGCCACCGGCCGCTGCCCGGCCCCCCAGGAACTGCAGCGGGATGCTCCAGGCCGGACCGAGGCTTGCGAATCCGGAGGCGGTGGCCAGGCTGATCAGCCCCAGCCGCAGCGGACCGTTGGCGGCGATGGCCAACAGCAGCGCCACCCCCGCCATGGCCAGCGGCAGGGCCACGGTCCAGCGCCGATCGCCATGGCGATCGGCGGCGCGGCCCACCAGCACCATCGTCAGCACCGCCAGGCCATAGGGAATGGCACTGAGCAGATTCACCAGCGCCGGCGATGGCTGAGTCGGGGTGAGGGCATCGGCCACAAAGCGCGGAATCCAGAAACTGAAGCCATAGAAACCGGAGCTGATGCCCAGATAGAGCAGGCACAGCAGCCAGATCCGCCCATCGCGCAGCATCGGCAGCAGCCCTTGAATCTGTACGCCCGCAGCCTGCTGTTGCCGTCGTTCCCTCTGCAGCGCCTGCTCGAGCGCTTCGGCTTCCGCCTCCGCCAACCAGCGGGCCTCGTGGGGGTGGTTGGGCAACAAGTGCCAGACGGCGAACGCCAGCAGGATCGCCGGGACAGCCTCCAGCAGAAACAACCAGCGCCAACCGGCCAACCCCCACAAGCCATGCAGCGAGAGCAGGGCCGCCGACACCGGCCCCCCCAGCAGGCCCGCCACCGGAATCGCCAGCAGGAACCCCGCCAGGGTGCGCACCCGCTGGCGCTCGGGCACCCACTGACTCAGAAACAGGATGATGCCGGGGAAGAATCCGGCTTCCGCCACGCCCAGCAGCAGCCGCAGCCAGTACAGCTGATCCGGCGTGCGGACGAAGGCCATCAGGGCTGCCACCACACCCCAGCTCAGCAGGATCCGGCTGATCCAGCGACGGGCACCAACCCGTTGCAGGATCAGGTTGCTTGGCACCTCAAACAACACGTAGCCGAGGAAGAAGATGCCGGCAGCGAAGCCATAGGCTGCGCTGCTGAGCCCCAGATCCTGCGACACGCCAGCCGCGGCGAAGGACACATTGACCCGGTCGAGATAGGCAACCAGGTAGAGCACGAACAGGAAGGGCAGCAGATGGCGGCGCAGGGCTGCCAAAGCCCGTTGTTCAGCAGTCATGGGGCAGAGCGAGGCAAAGCGGTGCAACCGCCGTGCCACCACGTTGGCTGCAGGGATGCGGCAGCGCCCGGATCAACCGTCGAGCTTCAGATCACCGGCGACGAGCGATGGGCAGCCTCATGACTCCCGCGATGGTGGCGGTGCCTGCTGATCACGCATCAGCCGCTCAATCTTGCGGATGCGCTCGGCCGTGGTGCTCCACACATCCTTGCGGAATCCAGGTGGACACTGCTCCACGAGGGTTTCAATCGGCTCGCCGCGCTCGAAGGCGTCCCACAGCTCACGCTCAAGCCTGGCGCGCTCGATGAAATTGAAACGCAGCAGCCATTGGGGCAGCGGGGCCATGCGGTTGTGTCCAGTGCGGCCAGTTAAGCGGGCCCGTGCCGCGAACGGCAGCCCTGCCGGTGGGAGACTGGCGGCCGCCATTTGCCGCTCCAGCCGTGAAAGCCCTCTCCGTGCTTGGCTCCACCGGCTCGATCGGCACCCAGACCCTGGAGCTGGCCGAGGAGTTCCCCGATCGTTTCAAGGTGGTGGCGCTCACGGCCGGCAACAACCTCGATCTGCTGATCGAGCAGATCCGCCGCCACGCGCCTGAGGCTGTCGCGCTGGCCGATGCCGATCGGATCCCGGAGCTGCAGGCGCGGCTGAATGCCCTGGAAGCCTCAGCCCGCCCGCCCCGCCTGCCTGAACTGCTGGGTGGCACGGATGGCCTTTGCGCCGCCGCCGCCTGGCCCACGGCTGATCTGGTGGTGACCGGTATTGTGGGCTGCGCCGGCCTGCTGCCCACCCTGGCGGCGATCCGCGCCGGCAAGGATCTGGCCCTCGCCAACAAGGAAACCCTGATCGCCGCCGGCCCGGTGGTGCTGCCGGAGCTCGAGAGGTCGGGAAGTCGCCTGCTGCCCGCCGATTCCGAGCACTCCGCCATCTTCCAGTGCCTGCAGGGCACGCCCTATGCCGAAACCGCCCGCCTGAGCACCGGGGTGCCGACCCCGGGCCTGCGCCGCATCCAGCTCACCGCCAGCGGCGGCGCCTTCCGCGACTGGGATGCCGCTGATCTGCATAAGGCCACCGTGGCCGATGCCACCAGCCACCCCAACTGGAGCATGGGCCGCAAGATCACGGTGGATTCAGCCTCGCTGATGAACAAGGGCCTGGAGGTGATCGAGGCCCACTACCTGTTCGGCCTCGATTACGACCACATCGAGATCGTGATCCACCCGCAATCGATCATCCATTCGATGGTGGAACTGGCCGATTCCTCGGTGCTGGCCCAGCTCGGCTGGCCCGACATGAAGCTGCCGATCCTTTACTGCCTCAGCTGGCCCGAGCGCCTCGCGACCCCCTGGCGCCGCCTCGATCTCACCGAGGTGGGCCAGCTCAGCTTCCGCAAGCCCGACCCTGCCAAATACCCCTGCATGGAGCTGGCCTACGCGGCCGGCCGAGCCGGCGGCACGATGCCGGCGGTGATGAACGCCGCCAATGAGCAGGCGGTGGCCCTGTTCCTCGATGAGCAGGTCCATTTCCTCGAGATCCCACGTCTGATCGAGGTGGTGTGCGATCGCCACAGGCCTGATCTCACCGCCAATCCCTCCCTGTCCGACGTGCTGGCGATCGACGCCTGGGCCCGTCAGGCGGTGCGTGAAGCGGCTGCCCGACTGCACAGCAGGACCCCAGCGGTGCTGCCGGCGTGATCCGCGTCTCCCACCACCTGCTGCTCTGCGCCACCCCCGCCAAGGCGCTCTGCTGCCCCGATCCGGCCATCGGCGCCGCCAGCTGGGATGCCCTCAAGCGACTCGTGCGGGAGTGGGGGCTGGAGGATCCGCAACGGCCCGAGGGAATCGTGCTGCGCTCCAAGGCCGACTGCCTGCGCCTCTGCGCCGAGGGGCCGGTGCTGCTGATCTGGCCTGAGGGCTGCGTCTACGGCGGCGTCACCCCTGAGCGCATCGAAACGATCCTGCGTCAGCACGTGCTGGCTGGCCAGCCGGTGCAGGAGTGGTTGCTGCGCCAGTACCGATTCAACCCGGATCAGCGCTGAGCCGGCCGGCGGCGGCGCCAGCCGAGGCATCGATCCACCGCAGCAACCAACGGGCCGTGAGCCGGTCGCCCCAGCAACCACCGGCCCCTGTGACGGGATCACAGCAGGCGTGGAAGCCGTTATGACCGCCCCTCGGCGTGATCAGCACCTGCAGCGGCTGGGCCTGGCTGGCAGCGCCTGCACCAGGCCGGCAAGCCTGCGCCAGGCGCTCGGTTGCCGCCACCGGCACCCACGGATCGTCGGCGGCATGCAGCAGCAAGGTGGGTGGCAGCAGCGGCCGCTGGAGCAGAGCAGCAGCCGCTGCAGCGGGCCGCTCCAGCTGCGCCAGAAGCCCCGCCAGCGGACTGGCTTTGCGGTAGTACTCCTGCACGCAGGAATACCCCCAGCGCGGCGCGGTGATCGCAGCATCGAAGCCGCGGATGCTGCGCAGCGGGCCACCGGGGCCCCGCCCCGCCAGGGCCATGCGCTCACGCTCAGCCAAGCCGAAGGGATCTGCCTGGGTCTGCTCCAGCAGGCGATGCAGCAACCAGCGCTCATAGAAGCGGTTGCGGGGACGTTCGATCTGGCGTGAGCAGGCCTCAAGATCCAGCGGACTGCTGATGCACACGAGCGCATCCAGCAGCGGCCGCATCGGGTTCAGCCCTGCCCCCCGTCGTTCACCGGCATCACTCAGCAGGGCATTGAGCAGCATCGTGCCCCCCAGCGAGATGCCCATACCCAGCAGGGGCCTGCCGCCGGGAGCCAGCTGCTCGGCCAACTGCCGGGCCTGGTGCAGGGCCGGCAGCAGATCGCTGTTGCAGCGGGCGGCCGTGGTGCCACGGGCAAGGCTGCGGCCGGGGCCGGCGCCGCGCATGTTCAGGCGCAGCACCGCAAACCCCGCACGCTGAAGGGTGAGGCCCATGCGCCGCAGGCCCTCACGATCGCTGGAACCACCGAGCCCATGCATCAGCACCACCAACCCCAGAGGGAGGGAGCAGGGGGGAACCGTGGACCCGATCAACGCCTGCCCACCGGGCAGGGGCTGATCAACGATCGCCAGCAGCTGATCACCGCCACCAACATCGAATTCCAGAGGGACACCCGTGTCCCGCGGCAAGCGCAGCGGCCGCAGGCTGTCGCGCAGGGTCTGTAAATCGCCATTCAGCCAGGGCAGCCGCGGTCTGAATGGCCGGAGACCGAGCTCGAGAGGCAAGTTGGCCGTGCTGGCCGCAGCTGCAGGAGCAGTGATGGTGGCGGCGACAGAAGAGGCGAGGGTGGCGGACACGGTGAAACCGGGATCACGCGACGGGACGGCCCAGATTCAGCGATCCAGGCCGTTGCGGCAAGCCTCAGGCTGCCACCGCTGCCTTGGCTCCAACGCCCTGGCTGCGCAGTTCGGCGCAGAGTTGCTGTAACACGGCTTTGGCATCACCAAACACCATCGCCGTCTGCGGCAGCTCAAACAGGGCATTGGCAATGCCCGCATAGCCAGCGCCCAGGCTGCGCTTCACCACAAACACCTGACGAGCCTGGTCCACCTCGAGAACAGGCATGCCATAGAGCGGGCTGCTGGGGTCGGTCTTGGCATGGGGGTTCACCACATCATTGGCCCCCAGCACGATCACCACATCGGTGCGGGGAAACTCTGGATTGATCGTGTCCATCTCCACCAGCTGCTCGTAGGGCACATCAGCCTCCGCCAGCAGCACATTCATATGGCCGGGCATGCGGCCAGCCACTGGGTGGATGGCGTAGCTCACCTCAGCTCCGTTGGTCTCCAGCAGCTTTGAGAGCTCGCGCAAGGCGTGCTGAGCCTGGGCTACGGCCAGGCCGTAACCGGGCACGAACACCACCCGCTCGGCGCTCTCCAGTGCCATGGCGCACTCCTCAGCGCTGCAGCTCACGATGCGGGTGTAGCCAGCCTCATCGCCGCCGCCGCCCACAGGGCTGGAGGCCTTGGCGCCGAGAGCTCCGCCGAACAGCACGCTCACCAGGGAGCGATTCATGCCGGTGCACATCACCTGGGTGAGGATCAGACCAGCGGCTCCAACCATGGCGCCGGCCACGATCAGCAGCTGGCTGCCCACAACGAAGCCCGCGGCGGCAGCCGCTACACCGGAATAGGAATTGAGCAGGGAGATCACCACGGGCATGTCGGCGCCGCCGATCGGCAGGGTCACGCCGATGCCCACCAGGGTGCTGGCCAGCACCAGGCCCCACAGCGGCCAGCCGGCGGGGTTTGCCGGCAGGGCGATTGCAGCGGCCAGGCAGGCGCCGGCCAGGCTGATGTTCAGACCATGACGCAAGGAGCTCTGGGTCCAGTTGGGGGTGTCGATCCAGCCCTGCAACTTGCCCATCGCCACGATCGAGCCGCTGAAGGTGATCGCTCCAACGAAGACCGAGATCACGATCGAGATGCGTCCCACCAGATCGATCTGCTCGGTCTGGAACAGAGCCACCCCAAGGGCCACCAACAGCGAGGCCATGCCACCACAGCCGTTGAACAGGGCCACGGTTTCCGGCATGGCCGTCATCGGCACCCGCTGGGCGGTGACCAGGCCGGCAATGCCACCGGCCGCCGACCCCAGGGCGATCCATAGCCAGGCGGTGGGACCAGGCTGGAGCTGCAGCAGCAGGCCCGCCACCGCCAGAGCCATAGCCAGGGCGGCCAGACCGTTGGCACTGCGGGCCGTGCGCACCTTGGCCAGACCCTTGAGGCCGAGGGCCAGGAGCAACACCGCCACCAGATCGATGGCGTAGGAAGCGAAGTCCATGAAATTGGGAGGCGGTCTCAGCGGAGGAGGCGTAGGGCGTGCGAACGGCTGGCGAGGATCACGCAGCGTGTGCTGTGGTGATGCCTGCGCCTTGGCCAGGAGGGTGTGGTGCTTGGCAGGGGCCTCGGTGCAGAAGCCGTGGCGACTCAGCCGGAGCTCTTCGATCGCCGGCCGCCGAACATGGCCAGCATCCGATCGGTCACCACAAAACCGCCGATCACGTTGAACAGGGCAAACCCGAGCGAGAGGCCACCCAGCAGCAGCAGAGGGCCGCGGCCATCGGCCTGGGCGATCAGCGTCAGTGAGGCGAGCACAGTGATGCCACTGATGGCATTGGCACCGCTCATCAGCGGCGTGTGCAGGGTGGGCGGCACCTTGCCGATCAATTCCAGCCCGAGCAGGCTGCCGAGCAGCAGCACCCACAGGGCCTGGGAGAGGCTGCTCATGCCGCACCTCCCACCGGCTGACGCTCAGGGCTGGCGCCCGTGGTAGCTCCTGCTGCGGGGGCCGCAGCATCGGCTGCATGGCTGAACAGACAACCGCTGACGATCGGATCCTCCAGGTCCAGGGCCAGGGGGGACCCGTCGGTGCCGGCGCCGAGCAGATGCTCCAGCAGGGCCGCCAGGTTGCGGGCATACAGGGCGCTGGCATGGTGGGCCACGCTGCTGGGAAGCGCCTCGGCACCAATCAGCTGCACGCCATGGCGCAGCACGGTTTCACCCGGGCGGGTGCCTTCACAATTACCCCCCTGAGCCACGGCCAGATCGACCACCACAGCGCCGGGGCGCATGCCGGCGAGCATGGCGTCATCAATCAGGCGCGGCGCTGGCCGGCCGGGCACCTGAGCCGTGCAGATCACCATGTCGGACTGGGCCAGTTGCTCGGCCAACTGCTGGCGCTGGGCCGCCAGGAAGGCCTCACTGGCCTGCTGCGCGTAGCCACCCTGCTCCGTGGGGTTCTGCTCCAGCTGCGGCGGCTCCAGGAAGCGCCCCCCCAGAGACTCCACCTGCTCCTTGGCGGCCGGACGCACATCGCTCACCACCACGACCGCCCCGAGACGGCGGGCGGTGGCCAGGGCCTGGAGGCCGGCCACGCCGGCGCCAAGGATCAGAGCGCGAGCTGGCTGAATGGTGCCTGCGGCCGTCATCAGCATCGGCACGTAGCGATCAAGAGCCGCCGCTGCGAGCAACACGGCCTTGTAACCGGCCACGTTGGCCTGAGAGGAGAGCACGTCCATCGTCTGGGCGCGGCTGATGCGCGGCAGCAGCTCCAGGGCCAGGGCCGAGAGTCGTTGCCGTTGCAGCGCCTCCAGCAGTGCTGTGTTGGCGTGGGGCTCCAGCAGACCGATCAGCAGGGCACCGGGGCGCAGCTGGTTCAGGCCAGGTTCAGCCTCCGCCAGGGATGCCCCCTGAACGCTGAGGATCACATCGGCATCGCGCCAGCGGGCCTGGGCATCGGCAGCTCGGGGATCCAGCAGCGTGGCGCCGGCATCGCGGTAGTCGCCATCAGCGAAACCAGCGGCGAGGCCAGCGCCGCTCTCCACGATCAACGCGCAACCGCGAGCGATCAGCCGTTTCACCGTTTCGGGCGTGGCGGCCACCCGATGTTCCCCGGCTCTGCGCTCCCGGGGCACCAGCACACAGGTCAAGGGAACCTCCCGCCGGGTCAATGCCTCCAGTGTTCCGAGACTGAGGCGATCCCGGCAACGCTTTTGCCGCCCGTGTGGTGACATCGCCACAGAGCCCGGCAGCTGGCCATCTTTCAGAACAGAGGCAGCAGCTCCTGCTCCAGGCAACGGGCCTGTGGCAGAGCCCCCTGCCGGCGCAACTGGCGTGCGCGCAGGATCATTGGATCAAGGTCGCAGTCGAGATCGAGAGCCCGCTCCAGGCGGCGGCGCAGGTCGTCGGGGGTGAGGGCGAAGGCGGAACGCTCAAGCATGGGGCTGACGGGGCAGAACCCGGGAGCGGGGTGATGGCCGGAAGGTAAGGACTCCAGCGCCGATGCGAATAGGTAAAAAGGCTCAATTCTTTGCATCGGCCCACACAATGGCCCCATGGCCGCTCCCTCCTTCGATCTGAGCCGTCGTCGCGGTGGCGTCGCCCCCGGCGATTCCTCCTCCACAGCCGATGCCACCACTGCCGCCGCTGTGCAGCCGCGGCAGTGGCAGAACCAGCTGATCGCCCTGCTGCGGCGCCGGATCGAGGCGGGTCCAGCCGGCACGACCGACGTGCTGATCAACGCCGGCCCCGGCGCCGGCAAGACCCTCGGGGCCCTGTTGGGTTTTGAGCGCCTGAAACGGGAGGGGCGCCTGCAGCGGCTTCTGGTGTTCTGCCATCGCAGCTCGATTGCTGAGCAATGGTTGACGGCGGCGCCGCGGCTGCAGCTGACGCTGCGGGAGTGGGAACCGGGGCTGGATCCGGCGGCGCTGGGCGATGCCGATGGTCTGCTGATCACCTACCAGGCTGCCGGGCGCAACCGCGAGGAGCTGGTGCAGCAGCTGGCGCGCGCCGCCTGGGGGGCGTGGCTGGCGATCGCCGATGAGGTGCACCATCTCGGTGTGGATCCGGAGGAGCCGGAGGCCAGCGCCTGGGGGCATGCCTTCAGCTGCCTCAGCGCCGGTGCCCGCCTGCGGCTCGGCCTCACCGGCACCCCCTTTCGGGCCGACAACCTGGCCTTCTGCGCCGCCCGCCGCCTGCGCGTGCGCGATGGCCAGGAGTGGGTGGAGCAGATCGTGCCCGACCTGAGCGTTGAACCGCGGCAGCTGATCGTGGCCGGCGATGTGCGACCGCTGGAATTCCGTTTTCAGGATGGCTGGGTGGACCATGGCCGCCAGGCCGAACGGCTGGACGATGGCCGGCTGGTGGCGATGGGACAGGTGGAACGCTCACCCCTGTCGCAGGAGCAACGGGAGAGTTGGCGAGCGCGGAACCTGCGCCGAGCGATCCAGCTGGGCGACAGCAGCAGCATCGCCCTGCGGCTGTTGCTGAATGCCCGCCGCAGGCTGGAGCGGGTGCGCCGCGAGCATCCCGGAGCCGGCGGACTGGTGATCGGGCGCAACATCGCCCATGCCCGCCGCCTGTGTGGCTTTCTTGAGGAGGAGGGTGACCGGGTGCTGCTGGTGCACTCCCAGGACCCGGAGGCGGCGGAGCGGATGCAGGCCTTCAAGGCGGGAGAGGCCGACTGGCTGGTGAGCATCGACATGTGCGCCGAGGGCTTCGATGCACCGAGGCTGAGGGTGGTGGCCTACCTCACCACGGTGGTCAGCCGCACCCGCTTCGTGCAGGCGATCACCCGCGCTGTGCGCATGGACGGAGAGAGGGCGAGCCTGGAAACGGTGCCGCGCCACCCCTCCTACGTGTTTGCACCGGCGGATCCGCTGCTGATGCAGGTGGCGCGCACCTGGTCGCTGAGTGAGCCTTACGTGCTGCGCAGCCGGCAGGCAGCGGAACCAGCCGAGGAGCTGAGCGGGGGCGGCAGAAGCGGCCCCCAGCCCCTACGGGCGATGGAGGACGGCGCCGGCGAGCTGATCCACCTGCGGGGCCCCCAGCTCCCCCACTTCGTTGTGCAGCGATAAATACATTCTTCTGCAGCAAAAAATGCGACGTTCTGCGAATCGACCCCTCTGAGGGCCCTTCGGCCAAGCAGCGTGGTCCCAACGGAGCAGAAGCCATGCACGGTTCGATCCAGCGGCGGCTCACCGTCGCGATCAACTGGTCAGCAGCACGCATCGCCAGCCTGGACGCCCGCGAGCGCTACGAGGACAGCTACGCGCTGACGCAGGAATTTCGTGAATGGATCGTCTGCGTGGATGAGCACCCGGAGCTGATGGCCGAGCAGATGCTGATGGTGCCTGACTTCAGCAGACTGCCCCGACCGAACCGGGAAAGCGACAAGGGCAACGGCAGCGACGGCGTGGTCGAAATCTAAAACAAATCCGAAGATCCGGCGCAGTCGTCTGCGCGCCCGCTCATTCGCCCTGATGACGCGTTGTCGGCAGCGCTCAACCTGGCTGCCGACAGCCCTGGAGCAAGCCCCCTAGATTCAAAGCGAAGTGACTTCGCTTAAGCCATGGAGGCCGGTCCCGCAGCCCCCCACAACACGAGCCTCGACGGTCCAAGCGCTGGCACTGGAGTCCCCGGTGGGATTGAAAACCTGGTGATCGTGGGATCCGGTCCCGCCGGCTATACCGCCGCCATTTACGCCGCCCGCGCCAACCTCAGCCCGGTGGTCATCACCGGTTTCCAGGACGGCGGGATCCCTGGTGGCCAGTTGATGACCACCACCCACGTGGAGAACTTCCCCGGCTTTCCGGATGGAATCCTCGGCCCCGAGCTGATGGACCGGCTCAAGGCCCAGGCGGTTCGCTGGGGAACACGCCTGGTGGAGGCGGATGCCGAGAGCATCGACCTCCGCCAGCGCCCCTTCCGCATCCAGGCCGAGGGCCGCACGATCACGGCTCAGGCCGTGATTCTGGCCACCGGTGCCAGTGCAAACCGGCTCGGGTTGCCCAGTGAGCAGCGCTTCTGGAACGCGGGCATCAGCGCCTGCGCCATCTGCGATGGCGCCACGCCCCAGTTCCGCGATGTGGAGTTGGCGGTGGTCGGCGGCGGCGACTCCGCCTGCGAAGAAGCGGTCTATCTCACCAAATACGGCAGCCGCGTGCATCTGATCGTGCGCTCAGAGCAACTGCGCGCCAGCAAGGCCATGGCCGATCGCGTGCTCGCCAATCCAGCCATCACGGTGCACTGGAACCGCCGCATCGCCGACTGCAGCGGCGGCGACTGGCTGGAGGCGATCGACCTGATCGATGCTGCGGGCCAGGCGGCCGAGCGGGTACCGGTGCGCGGCCTCTTCTACGCCATCGGCCACACCCCCAATACCCGACTGGTGCGTGATCAGCTGGATGTTGATGCGCACGGCTACCTGGTGACCCGGCCGGGTCGGCCCGAAACCAGCCTGGAGGGGGTCTTCGCCGCCGGCGATGTGGCCGACGCCGAATGGCGGCAAGGGATCACCGCCGCGGGCAGCGGTTGCCAGGCGGCCTTGGCGGCGGAGCGCTGGCTCAGCCATCACAACCTGGCGATCACCGTGAGCCACAACCCGGTCGATCCGGCTGAGGTGGGTGAGGTGCAGCGCACCGCCGTGAGCGATGAGGCCAATTTCGACCCTCACGCCCTCTGGCAGAAAGGCAGCTACGCCCTGCGCAAGCTCTACCACGACAGCGACAAGCCGCTGCTGGTGGTCTACACCTCGCCGACCTGCGGCCCATGCCATGTGCTGAAGCCTCAGCTCAAGCGTGTGCTCGAGGAGCTGGGCGGCCGTGCTCAAGGGGTGGAGATCGATCTTGAGGCCGAGGCCGAAATCGCTCAGCAGGCGGGTGTCACCGGTACGCCCACCGTGCAGCTCTTCTTCCGCAAAGAGCTGAAGCAACAATTCCGGGGTGTGAAGCAGCGCAGTGAGTTCCGCGCCGCAATTGACGCCCTGCTCGGCTCGGCTGTGACCTGATCCCCGCAGCCTGAGGGGGCTCGACCCGTGTGCGCCCCCTCAACGACAACCCATCCGTGCCCTGTGGCCATGCTGCTGGGTTGGCTGACGGCCCTGCAACAGGTTCAGCGGCGGCGGGGGCCGCCTGGGCGATTGCCGCCGGGGCGGGGACCGGTGGCACCGGCATTGCGCTCGCGGTAGGTGATGCGGCAGCGGGTGAGGTCGTAGGGGCTGATCTCCACCAGCACCTTGTCGCCTGCCAAAAGCTTGATGCGGAATTTGGTGAGCTTGCCGGCCGCCCGGCAGAGGCATTGGTGGCCTGCAGGCTGCTCGAGGGTGACCAGGTAGAACCCGTTGCCCTGTTCCTTCTCGATGACGCCGGAGGTCTCAATCATGCGCTGCTGCCAGGGAAGATTCGAACTGCTTGCTCCAGCTTAGTTGGCGCAGCGGACGGCACCAGCTTCCCTGACCATGCGGCTGTGGTCGCTAGGGTCAGCCCCTCTACCGGAACCTGCGCCATGATCCTGCCTCCCGTCTCGATGGATGTGGGTCTGCTGCTGATCTCGATCGGGGTGGTGAACCTCTGGCGCGCCCGCCAGGCATCCTGAGGAGAGCCTCGGCCGGGCCGCTGACGACGCTGCTGTTCCACAAGCCCTACGGGGTGCTCAGCCAGTTCACACCTGAAGCGGGCAGCCGCTGGGGCTGTCTGGCGGACCACATCCACATCCCGGATGTCTACGCTGCCGGTCGCCTCGATGCCGACAGCGAAGGCTTGCTGCTGCTCACCGGCAACGGCCGACTCCAGCAGCGGCTCACCGACCCCACCTGGGGGCACTGGCGCCGCTACTGGGTACAAGTTGAGGGCAGCCCCGATGCTGCGGCCCTGCAGGCCCTGCGGGAAGGCGTGGTGATCCAGGGGCAGCGCACCCGTCCAGCCCGGGCTGACGCCATCCCCGACCCAGGACTGCCGGATCGCGATCCGCCGATCCGCTGGCGGGCTGCCATCCCCACCAGCTGGCTGGCGATCGAGTTGCGGGAGGGGCGCAATCGCCAGGTGCGGCGCATGACGGCAGCCGTGGGCCTGCCCACCCTGAGGCTGGTGCGGGTGGCGATCGACCTGATGGACGAGGGCCCCTGCCTCGATCTGAGCGGCCTGGCGCCGGGCCACTGGCGGAGCGTGACCGCCGCAGAGAAGCAACGGCTCGACCGGCTGCTGGTGCATCGCAGGACTCAGGCCGGGGCCGGTGGCCGCGCCGGCGGAGGGAAATCAGGCAGGGCCGGCGGCGGTGGATAGGGAGGCTTCGCCCAAGCGTCTGTGCCCACCACCCACGACGCCATGATCCTCAGCCCAGAGCATCCCTGAGCTCGCGCACCACCTGCAGCTGGCCGTAGTAGTAGTTGGCGCGCGCGCGGCGGTCGGCATCCTCAAGGCTGTCGAGGGCGTCGAAGCCAAGGCTCTGCCAGAGCTCATGACCGCAGCTGCGGTTGAGCTCCTCGATCGCCTCCTGCTCGAGATTGCCGAGTCGGCGCTGCAGATTCTTGACCTGGGCGATGGACATCAGCGGAGCTCAGACATAAGGCCTTGATGGTACATCTGAACCACCCAGAGCTCATCGGGGCTGGTTGGGGGTTGGTCGGTCGGAATCGGCCGCAGAGGTATGCGCGGGACAGAAGCGCGGTGCAGCAGCGCCGGGTCGCAGCTCAGAACGGCAGCTTCTTCTTGGCGTCCTTGTCGAGATCAGCTTCCATCTCGCGCAGGCGCCGCAGAATCGTGTCGTAATACTCGCGCAAATACGACTCAAGGCCGGTGGTTTCAGCCGGATCCAGGCCGAAGGCGGCATAGCTCTCCTCCATCGGCGCACTGAGGGACTGGCCGCCACCCACCACCTTGTCGAAGGCAAGCCGCTCGGCCACGTTCACGGCCGGCTCAAAGAACGAGGTGACCGATTGCATCAGCCGCAGCAGGAACGGCCGCACCCGAAACACCCGGGCGCTCTTGCCGCTGTACTTCTCGCACAACTGGGTGATCTCACCGGTGGACCAGGCGCGAGGGCCAACCACCGGCAGGGCGCGACGGATGGTTTCGGGGCGATTCAGGCCGGCCACCGCGAAACGGGCGATGTCCTGGGTGTTCATGTAGGCGATCGGCGTAGGGGTGCCGCTCACCCATACGGTCTGACTCTCGAGCACCGGGATCGCAAACTGGCTGATCAGGCCCTGCATGAAGGCCACGCAGCGCAGGATGGTGTAGTCGAAGTCCGAATCGATCAAGGCCTGTTCGGTGCAGTGCTTGATGTCCATCAGCGGCACATCGCGATGCTTCTCGGCATCAAGCAGCGACACGAACATGAAGCGCTTCACGCCGGCGCGCTCACAGGCATTAAGCAGGTTGAGCTTGCCGGTCCAGTCGGTGTCGTAGACACTGCCCCCCTCGGTGGCGCGCGTGGTGGCGGCATCGATCACCGCCTCCTGGCCTTCAAGGGCGTAATCGAGGCTGTCGGGCTGGAGCAGATCACCACGGGTGAGCTCACAGCCCCACTCCTGCAGGAAGGCTGCCTTGCGCGGCGAACGCACCATGCAACGCACCTGATGGCCGGCGTCGAGGGCTTGCCGAGCGATCTGGCGGCCCAGCGTTCCCGTTGCACCGATCACCAGCACCTGCATCAGGCTTCTTCAGCGAGGCACGAGCCTAGAGGGAGGGTTGGAACCGTCGTGAAGGGGACGGTGCGCCAGCGGGACCAACACTCAGTTGTCGCCCTGGAGCTTGAGCAGCAGAGCTCCACCGACAAGACCAATGGGGATCAGCACCCAGAACAGCGCTGCCGTGCCGAAGATTTCCGAGGCCATGACCCAGTGCCGAAACGGCTACCTATTTAGCGCAGCCGCCAGCTCCAGAACGCGCGACCAGGGAGCATTGCAGCGGAACTGACCAGCCATCACACCTGAGCGCAGGGCCGTGTATCCCTCCGCCTGCAACGCCGCCAGCAGAACCTCAGTGGCGGGGGGACCGCCGCCGAGCCGCCGTCCCAGCTCGGCTGTCGGCCAGCACAAGGCCGGCAGACCGGGATCCGCGAGCAGGGCCGCCAACAGCCGTCGCGATGGTCGCGCCAACCAGTGCGCCGGCAGGCCTTCGGCGCGGCGGGTCATCGCTTCCAGGGTGGGACTGTGCTGCAGCGGGCCGAGCCAGAGCGGGCCGGAAACTGCCAGGGAAGGCGGAGCCTCAGAACGCGCCGATCCGACTCTGTGCATCGGCGCGCAGGAGCATGCCGGCCAGCCCCGCAGCTGCAGCAGGCTCTGGCTGCACTGCTCACCACAACCGTGGCAGTGGGCCAGCAGACCCAGCTGTTCCTCCTCGCGGGGCTCAGGCCGACGCCGCAGCTGAATGGCGGTGCGAAACGTGCGCCCCTCGCTGAAGCTGAACAGCGGCCGGATGCCGCGGCCGCTGGCCCAGGCGGCACGGGCCACCACGCCGATCTGCAGGCGCAGGGCCAGCTCCCAGCTAGCGGGATGGGCGCGGGCGGCAGCAGCCAGCGAACGGATCGCAGCGCGCCGATCGTGACCGGTGGGGGAGCGACCATCCGTACTGGCCAGATACAGCACGCCGCCGAAGCTCAGGGCATCCAGGGCCGCTGGCACCAGGGCCGTGGGGCAGCCGAAGGCATCGAGATCCACCAAAGCGAAGCGGCGCTCGGCGATCAGACAACGCGCCAGCAGTTTCTGGGCTGTCATGGCGGTGCTGCGCAGGCGGCAGCCCCGTTCTGCCAGGGAGGAGAGGTTGCGGCGCAGCACCGGCAGCCGATCGGCATCGGCATCATTGGCCCATACCCCTTGCGCACCGGCTTCGATGCCGTAGCGCAAGGCCCGGATGCCGCAGCCTGCCATCAGATCCAGCACCGGCAGGTCGGCGGTATCCGGCAGCAGCTGCGGCAACACCCCCGCCAGCAGCACGCCGAGATCGCGTGAGGGACGCGATTCAGGCCGGAAGAAACCACCGCCGAGCGCCAGCTGCACAGCGCCTTCGCGATAGTGAGGGTCAACCGGGCGACTCCGGGTATCCCCTGCAGCAGCGTTGGCACCTGCGCCTGAAGCGATGCCGCCCGAGCCGATGCGGCCCGAGCCCAGACCGGCCGCGCCGGTGCCCGCCGTCTCCAGATCCGGCGGAACCTGTCTGTCCGCCTCCGTTGCCGCCCAACCGATCCCGTCCGTGCTCACCACCCCCCCCTCGCACTGCTGTGAGTCTGCGCTGGCCCGGACCGGCGCCCTGTGGGGTGCCCACAGCATCTGGCATTGGCAGGAGCACCGCTGCCACTGGCGGGTGCTGGGCGATCGCCGGCATCCAGCGCTGGTGCTGATCCACGGCTTCGGTGCCGCCAGCGGCCACTGGCGCCACAACGCCGCCGAGCTGGCGGCCGGTGGCTGGTGCGTCTACGCCATCGATCTGGTGGGCTTCGGCGCCTCCAGTCAGCCGGGGCACAGGCGCGGAAGCCCCCTGGACAACCGGCTCTGGGCCAGGCAGCTGCGGGCGTTCCTGGAGGAGGTGGTGCAAGCCCCGGCTGTTCTGGTGGGTAACTCCCTCGGCAGCCTGGTGGCGGTGACCTGCGCCGTGTTCTTCCCGGGGTGGGTGCAGGCGGTGGTGGCTGCTCCGCTGCCGGACCCCACCTTGCTGATGCCGATGCGCAGGCGGCACCCCCGCTGGCGCCGCCGCCTGCGGCGCCATGGTGTGCTGCTGGTCTGTCGGCTGCTGCCGCTGGAGCTGCTGGTGCCCCTGATCGCCCGCACGTCGCTGCTGGCCGTGGGCCTGCGCAGCGCCTACAGCGACCCGCAGCCCGTGGATCAGGAGCTGAGGCACCTGGTGGCCCGGCCGGCCCGGCGGGCCGGCGCCGCCCGGGCGCTGCGGGCGATGAGCATCGGCATGGCCCTGCGGCCCCGAGCCGCCACGGCGGCAGCGCTGCTGGAGCGGATGGAGCAACCACTGCTGGTGCTCTGGGGCGGCGAGGATCGGCTGGTGCCAGTGCGGATCAGCGAGCGACTGCGGGCCCATAAGCCAGACCTGGAGTTGAGCCTGCTGCCCCGACTGGGCCACTGCCCCCATGATGAACGTCCGGCATTGTTCAACCAGCGGGTGCTGCACTGGCTGAGAGAGCGGCAGAACTCCTGAGAGCGGCCTCCTGCCCCACGGGCTCCTGCCGATGCGTAGGTTGGGAGCTCTGTGCCCCGAAAAGCCCCGGCGATGAAGCACACCCTGTCGGTGCTGGTGGAAGACGAATCCGGTGCCCTGAGCCGCATCTCCGGGCTCTTTGCCCGCCGCGGCTTCAACATCGAAAGCCTGGCGGTCGGCCCAGCCGAGCGCCCTGGTGTCTCCCGGCTGACGATGGTGGTCGACGGTGATGACCGCACGCTGGAGCAGATGAGCAAGCAGCTGAGCAAGCTCGTCAATGTGCTGGCGGTGACCGAGCTGACCCGCATTCCCGCAGTGGAGCGGGAGCTGATGCTGCTGAAGGTGTCGGCACCGCCGGAGCAGCGGGCAACGATCCTTGATCTGGTTCAGGTGTTCCGGGCCAAGGTGGTCGATGTGGCCGACCAGGCATTGACCATCGAGGTGGTGGGCGACCCCGGCAAGCTGGTGGCGATTGAGAACGTGCTCAAAGGCTTCGGCATCCTGGAAATCGCCCGCACCGGCCGGATCGCCCTGGAACGAGCCTCGGGTGTCAACACCGCCTACCTGAAGGTCACGAGCCTGGATAAGCGGGTACCGGCCTGAAATCAGGGCTTCTCCTGCACCAGCGTGCCGCCTTCGACGATGCGGGCACTGATGATGCGGTCGCCCGGTTGAATCCGGTCAACCACCTCCATCCCACGGCTGACTTTACCGAAGACGGCATAGCGCCCATCCAACTCCGGCAGTGGCCGCAGGGCGATATAAAACTGCGCGCTGGCTGAATTCGGCTGCTCAGTGCGCGCCATGGCGAGGGATCCCCGATCATGCGGCAGCTTGAGCCTGGCGAGCTGGGATGGACCTGCTGCCAACTGGCCGTAGCGAGGCGATGCTTCGTCGTTCAGGAACAGTTCAAGCGGAATCTGGCGCGGCTGCGCAGTGGTGGGATCGATGTAGTCGCCGCCACCGAGGCGATCCACCGTCACTGAAGGATCAGCGCTCTGAGGATCACCGCCCTGCACCACAAAAGGGATGGGCTCCCGCACAACACGGTGGAACATCGTGCCGTTGTACACACCACGGCGCACCAGATCGACGAAATTGCCAGCGGTGAGCGGTGCGGCATCACCATCAAGGTTCAATTGAACATCCCCCTTGCTGGTTTTCAACTCCACCACAGCCTTCCCCTTCAGGCAGGGAACACCGCCATGCCCGCAGCCGAGCTCTGGAGCCGTGGCCTGAGAGGCGCAGGCCACAGGTCCAAGGGGGCTGAACAGCAGCAGCAAGGCCAGAAGCAGCGGTTTGACGGCCAAAGGCAACGGGAAGCTCTTCACACGCCCTCCAGGGGAACCCCCAGAAAGCGGGCCAGCTCTGCACCACCGCGCTCCAGCTCCACCAGGGGCATCGGCTCGCCGACGCGGGTGAGGGGCAGATCGCGACGGCCCTGCACCCGCAGGGCCAGGCGGCGGCGGGGATTGAGGCCATCGCGCACCTCAACCTTCACGGCCTGAATCTCGCGGAGAGGGGTAGTCACGCTGATCACCTGCCGAAAACCGCGCCGGGTCACCGTCAGCGTGCCGGCAGCCTTGTCGAAGCGGTTGGCGCCAGCGCCAACATCGATGGCGATCACGGCCCAGAGATAGCTGGCGAGCAACGCCGCAGCCAGGCCATACAGCCCCATCACCAACCCCTGGGGCACCCAGGTGAGCTCAGCGGGATGGCCGATCGGCAGCAGGTCGCGCCCCAGCCGACTGGAAGCACTGGTGAGCAGAAAACCCAGACCGCCGGTGCTCACCACCGCGGCCATCAGCACATTGGAGAGGCGGCGCGAGCCCAGCACCGTCTGCTCCAGCACATCGGTGGCAGCAGCAGCGGCAGCGGGCGCGGGCGCCTGGGGGGAAGCCATGAAACAGGCGTCAGGAGGGGGCCATCCTCGCCGGTCGCCACAACAAGTTGGCGAAACGTCCAGTGGCACCGGGGAACGTCAGCGGGGATCAGGCGATGGCGCACGCTGGCGCAAAGCCAATGGTGACGGGCCGTGTCAGCCCGCCGGCCGCTGTCTCGCAGGGCCGATCAACGTTGTTACCATCGCCCGGTAACCCACAGCACGCGGGTTTCCCGCACCGCTCATTTCCCACCCATGACGATCGCTGTAGGGCGCGCGCCGCAGCGGGGATGGTTCGACGTCCTCGAT
>JBEBCC010000065.1:0-2592 GCA_041158125.1 Cyanobacteriota bacterium | reverse complement strand
TAAGAGGCTGCTGAAAAAGCCAGCCAGCTGCGGGAGAATGGCTCAACGGCATTGAGTGGATGCGCGGTCAACAGGAACGCACCGGTCCCCTGTTTTCGTACATCTCCACAGAAGACCGAATCCCGGCCAGCCATCCCCTACGCCAGGTGCGCCGTCTTGCTGACCAGGCTTTGGATCGGCTGAACCCCACCTTTTGCCAGCTCTATCCCGAGGGCGGTCGCCCCTCGATTCCGCCGGAGCAACTGCTGTTGGCCCTGTTGCTGCAAGCGATCTACGGCATTCGCTCAGAGCGGATGTTGATCGAGCAGCTCGACTACAACCTCTTGTTCCGCTGGTTTGTTGGCCTGAATCCTGACGATCCCGTTTGGCATCCCACCTCATTCACCAAAAACCGCGATCGGCTGCTCAACGTGGAGCTGATGGCCAAGTTCCTGGAACTGCTGTTGGCGACGCCGGAGGTCAAGCCGCTGCTGAGTTCAGAGCATTTCTCCGTGGATGGCACCTTGCTGAGGGCCTGGGCATCCCATAGCTCGCTGGAACGCATCGATGGTCTGGACGACGGACCGCCACCACCGAGTGGTGGCAACGGATTTGGAAGTAGCGCTACCGGTAGCAAGAAACGTGCCAAAGGCGACTTCCGTGGGCTGCTGCTCTCGAACCAGACCCACCGCTCGACCAGTGATGGGGAGGCCCGGTTGTTCAAGAAGGCTCCTGGTGTGGGTGCCTTCCTGAGCTTCATGGGCCATTGCGTCATGGAGAACCGCAATGGACTGGTGGTAGCCAGCGAAGTCAGTCAGGCCACAGGGAGAGCTGAGCGAGAAGCCGCGAGCCGGATGACGCGATCCCTCAAGGGTGCACACCAGAAAACTCTTGGTGCCGATAAGGGCTACGACACCCGGGAGTTTGTGGCTGACCTGCGCATCCGCGGCATCACGCCCCATGTGGCTCAGAACACCAGCCGCAGCGGCGGATCAGCGATTGATGGCCGCACTGCTCGCCACCAGGGATACGCCCAATCGATCAACTCCAGGAAGCGAATCGAACAAGTGTTCGGCTGGATCAAACAGGCCGCTGGGCTCCGGCAGCTCAAGGCCCGCGGCCGAACCAAGGTGGGAGCAGTGTTCCGGTTGCATGTGGTGGCCTACAACCTGATCCGCATCAGCAATCTGCTCAGGGCCCAGAGCCAGCAGGAGGCGATGGCATGAACGCACCGATCAAGGAGGCAATGGTCATGGCGATCATGACCATTGCAGGCAAATCGAGCCTGGAAGCGGTGCATGCGAGCCGCAGAGCACCGGTCAACCTGATTGACGCGGCGCTGCTTGCGGACACGAACAGGGCAAAAGCCCTCGCTTCCCTCGCTTTTTCAGCAGCCTCTTAAGCCCCCGGCTCCGGCCAGGCATCGTGGGGAACGCGCTCGCGGAAGAGCTGCACCAGCTGATCAATCACCGCCTCGATGCTGAGGCCATCGGTGATCAGCTCCACGGCATCAGCGGCCTGGGTGAGCGGGGCCACGTCACGGGTGGAATCGAGATGATCGCGCTCGGTGATCTGGGCTTCCAGCTCCTGCAGGGGCGGCACAGGGAAACCCCGTTGCTCCAGATCCAGGGCCCGCCGCCGGGCCCGCTCCGCCGTGGTGGCGGTGAGAAACACCTTGAGCTCGGCGTCCGGAAACACAGCGGTGCCAATGTCGCGGCCTTCCGCCACCAAGCCGCCGCGCTCGCCCATGGCCTGCTGCTGGCGGGTGAGGGCTTCGCGCACGCAGCCGTGGGCAGCCACCACCGACACCTGCGCCGTCACCTCCGGTGAGCGGATCGCCTCGGTCACATCGTGGCCGTTCACCAACACCCGCTGGCTGCCAGCGGCAGCTGTGCTCAGCTGCAGATCCAGCTCAGCCAGCAGCGGTGCAACCGCGGTGCCATCGGCAGGATCCACACCGCTCTGCTGCACCAGCCAGGTCACGGCCCGGTACATGGCGCCGGTGTCGAGATAGATCAGCCCCAGCCGCTCGGCAAAGGCGCGGGTCACCGTGCTTTTGCCGGCTCCGGCGGGGCCGTCGATGGCAACGATCGGGGCTCGGCTCATCAGAAAAACGTGATCGATCAGGCGGCTGGGACCGCAGTGGGCGGCGGCGGCTAGCAGGGTGAGGCCCGTGAGCTGGGCCTTGGGCTGCAGGCTGTGCGCGCACACCGCTTCTACATAGTCGACCACCAGCCCGGCCTGCTCCAGCTGCTGTTCCACGCGGGCCACCAGCGGTGCCGCCGCCTGCTCTGGCTGAATCCCTGCCGCCGCAGCGGCTTGTAGAGCCTGGGGAATCGCCGCGGCCTGCTGGCGCTGGGCCGCATCCAGGTAGCGGTTGCGTGAGCTCATGGCCAGGCCGTCGGCCTCCCGCAGGGTGCGGCAGCCGATCACCTGCACGGGCAACCCCAGGTCGCGGACAACGCGCCTGAGGATCGTGAGCTGCTGCCAGTCTTTTTCGCCCAGCAGCATGTGGCTGGGGCGGATCAGCCCGAGCAGCCGCACCACCACGGTGGCCACGCCATTGAAATGGCCCGGCCTGTGCCGTCCGCACAGCCCCGCCTGCAGGCATTG
>JBEBCC010000064.1:0-88395 GCA_041158125.1 Cyanobacteriota bacterium | reverse complement strand
AGCCGTTCGCGGTATAGCCATAGCTCCACGGGGTCCATGCTGGCGCTGACCCTGCAGCCCTGTTGATCAGGTCGGTCGAGGCATTGGTGTTGAACGACGGCAGGGTGTAGGCACCGGTCTCAGTGGTGCCGGGGCCCTGGGCGCCCGTGGGCATGCCGTTGTGGATCCAGTTGGTATAGCGAGCTGCATCAAACCAGCTCACATAGGTGATTGGGCGGTTGCCACTGCCGATCACGCTGTAGCTGTAGGAACCGGAGTTGCCGTTGCGGTTGATGCCGGCGATGTTGACATTGGTCGCCATGGACGGGTTGTAGAGCCCGTAGGTGTCGGTCGCGGCAACAGCGTTGAGGAAGTCGACGTACTGCTGGATCGTGACCTCGGTTTTGCCGATCTGGTAGCCGTAATTCACCGAGCCGTAGCCCGTGGTGTCGGCCGCGTTGCGGGTGTCGCCGACCGGCACAAACGTGACCGGGCTGCGCTTGAGATCCAGGCTCAGGCTCTTGTCGAACCAGAGCCCACCGGCATCGGTGCTGCGCACCCGCACGCTGGCGCTGTTGATGCCCGTGGCCAGTGGCCCAGCCAGGCGCAACTGGTTGCCGACGATCTGGAACCGGTTGTTGTCGGTGTCGCCGCTGCCACTCACCAGGCTGTAGGTGAATGCTTGGACTAGATCGGTGTCGCGGCTGTTCAGCGTGCCCACAACAGCGCCGGCCAGGCTGCTGTTGGCGATCGTCGTGGCCGTGAGACTGATGTCGCTGGGGGCCTGGTTTGGTGGATTGGCCAGCCCGGCCAGACGGAAGCCGATGTAGTCATATTCGGACGAGAGGCTGGTGAAGCGGCCACTCACCGACACGTCGGCCGCGCTTCCGGTGACCCATGAGCCCCCGCGAACCGCGCGAGTGGAGCCGGCAGCAGCGTCAAGATCAGTCCATTCCCAGACGTTGCCGCTCTGGTCAAACGTGCCGTAGTAACTGCCACTGCCCGTGAACGCCCCCACATCGCTCAGGTAGTTCTGCGTTGACGAGGGGCTCGACACTTGCGTGACGGCATAGTCACCGGCGTAGTAGTTCGCCTGATTGGCGGCGCTGCCGATCGTGTTGCCCGGGGCCGTATCGCTCTGGGTGGCGTAATCCCAGTAGCCCGCGTTCGTGCCGCCGCCCTTGTAGTAGGCGGCTTTGTACCACTCGTCTTCCGTCGGAATCCAATAGCGGGCGCCGGCATTTTTGGCCGGAGCGCTCCCACTGGTCGCACCATTGAGCGTGTACGCACCTGCCTCAGTGGTGCCTGCCTCCTGGTTACCGGTGGGCCTGCCGTTGTGGATCCAGTTGGCATAGCGGGCCGCGTCAAACCAGCTCACATAGGTGATCGGGCGGTTGCCGCTGCCACCCATCACGCTGTAGCTGTACGACCCCGAGGCACCCGATCGGGAGATGCCGGCAATATTGAGGTTCGAGGCCATCGCCGGGTTGTACAGCCCGTAGGTGTCAGTCCTGGCGACGGCGTTGAGGAAGTCGGCGTACTGCTGCTGGGTGATCTCGTATTTGCTGATCGCATAGGCCGTGGCGACATCGCCATAACCGCCGCTGTCGGCGGTGTTGCCGGCATCACCCACCGTCACCAGGCTGAGCGCCATCGCCCCGCCATCGGCTTCATTGATGCCGTTGAGATCGAGGCCCGTGCTGCTGGGGCTCAGCACCGCCAGATCGCGGTTGGTGCTGTAGTTGATGAACAGTTCGCGCACCAGGCCTGGCTCCCAGCCGCTGCGCGTGTCGCCCGTGGTGTTGATCAGATAGGTGCGCTGGCCGCTGCTGGGCTTGTAGGCCACGGTCCAGCTGGCGCCATTGGCGTAGGTGGCACTGTCGAGGTCGGTGTTGCTGGAGGTGGGCCGCGCCGTCAGGGTGACATCGGCGCCGTTGTTGTACAGCGGGTACAGACCGGAGAGCGGTTCGTAGCCCTTCGGGCTGCTGCCGGCCACCTGGCTGGAGCTAGCCTGCACGTATAGGGCGATGGCGGTGTCGACAACGCTGCCGACGGTTTCGCTGCCCAGCACCGGTGCCCCCTGGCTCACCACCCGCAACATGCCGTCTTCGGCGCCGATGGGCAGGCGGATCGCCTTGTCTTCCCAGCCGCTGACCGTGGGTGTGATCACCCGCAGCGGCGCATTGAGCCATTCGGGCGTCCAGGTCTGAGCGGTGGGGTTGCCGTTCAGCACCCGGTTGATGCGGTGGTTGCTGGAGCTGAAGCTGTAGAGCTTCCTGTAGCCCAGGGTGGTGAGCACGGCGTTGCGCTCGGCGTCGCTCAGGTCGGCAAACTCCTTGGGATTGCGGTAGGTCGAGCCACTGGTACCGGTGAGCGGTTCACTGAGGTTGAAGCCGCTCCAGTTGACGACGGGCGCTGAACCGCTCTGGTTGCTGTTGCTGCGGTAGTCGACGCCGACAATGAAGTAGTCACGCTGGGTGCCACTGGTCGCGTTCCAGTAGCCGTCCTGGCTCAGGGTGACGTCCATCGTGAAGAACTCGCTGCCCACCTTGACCTGTTCGGTGCCGGCCTCTTCCTGACCGGTGGTGCTGATCCAGGTCACCACCGGGATGTTGATCACCCGGTCGACTACCGAGGTGGTGCCCGTCTGCACCTCGACGGTGATCGTTTCGGTGCTGATCGTGGGGCGCCGCGGCGTGCGGGTGCCGCTGCCGGTGCTGGCTCCCGATTCGAGCACCACATCGCCGGCGGCGCTCAGGTTGAGGCTTCCGGTGGTGGCCAAGCGGCCGGCCCCCAGCACAAACAGATCGCTGCCGCTGCTGCTGGCGCTGATGCCAAAGCTGCCGCCGCCGCTGGGGGCGCTGCTGGCGGTGGTCTGCACCGTGCCCTCGACGGTGATGTCGCCAGTGGCGCTCAGGCTGACGCTGCGCTGGGCGTTGATCTCGCCGGCCAGGTACAGGTTGGCGCCCGTGAGGCTCAGGCCGTCGGCGGCGATCAGGCTGGCGGCGGCGGCAGAACCCACCTGGCCCTCGAGCAGCAGGCCGCCGCCGGCGTTTGCCGTGAACGTGGCGCCGGCGCCCCAGGTGCGCAGCAGCGCATCGCTGCGCAGGGCCAGATCGCCGCTGGTGCTGAGGCTCAGGTTGGTCTGGGCGTGCACATCGGCCAGCACAAAGGCGCTGCTGGAGCCGCTGATGCTGAGGCTGCCGGTGGTGGAGCGCAGGGTGCTGGTGCTGTCCTTGCTGCTCTGGCCGATGCTGCCGTCGAGCCGCAGCACGCCGCTGGCGTTGAGGCTGATGCTGCCGCTGCCGCTGGAGCTCGCCGCGCTGATCTGGCGGCTGCCGCTGTCGATGATGGCGCCGCTGAGCCGCACCGGTGCGCCGCCCAGCACGCCGCTGCTGACGCTGTTGCCATCGGCATCCACCAGGCCGCCATTGCTGTTGACCAGGTAGCCCTGGCTGTTCATCAGCCGGTTGTTCTCATCGAGCAGGTAGCTGCCCGAGGTCTTGTAGACCAGCGCCAGGGTCTCGAGCGAGATGCCGCTGCTGTCGCTGCTGCCGGCGTTGATCGTGACGCTGCGCTCGCCCCAGAGCTGGCCGTCGACCCGCAGGCTGCGGCCCACGTTGAGGGTGAGCGTGCCGTCGCTGCCGCTGCTGGGACTGGTGCTGCTGCGCTGGGCTTCAACGGTGCCGTCGAGATGGGCATCGCGCGCGGCCGTGATCGACAGGGCGCCGGTGTTGCTGCGCACCAGGCTGCGGCTGTCGACCACCAGGCCCACCGGGTTGATGCGGCTGCCGATGCCGGCGCTCAGGGTCAGGTCGCCGGCGGCGGTGACGCTGCCGCCCCAGCTCTGCTCATTGGCCGAGCTGGCCAGGTGCCCCAGCCGCAGCCAGCGGCTGGCGGCCAGGTTCAGGGTCCCGCTGGAGCTGACCTCGCCCACCAGCTGGCCGCTGCCCAGGGTCAGGGCCAGGGCAGCGCCGCTCTGGGTGGTGCCCAGGCTGGCGGCGCGGTTGAGCTGCAGATGATCGGCAGCGAAGCTCACCTCCGCCACCCCGACGAGCCCGGCGCCGCTCTGCACGGCGCCGCTGGCCGCGCTGATCGGATCACCCAGGGTGGCGCTGCCGGTGATCAGCGCATCCACCTTGGCAGCCTGCCAGGTGCTGCCCACGGCCCGCAGGCTGCCGGCGCGCAGCTGCAGATCGCCACTGGCCGTGAGCTGGCCCTGCAGCACCGCCTCGCCCGTGGCCGTGATGCGCACCTCGGGGGTGGTGCCGCCGCCGGTGTAGGTGCTGGTGATCGGGCCCTGCAGGGTCAGGTCGACGGCGCTGATCGCCAGGTCGCCGGCGGCCTCGATGCGGCCGCTGGTGCTGTTGAGGGTGAGGCGCCCCTGGCTGCTGCTGAGGCTGATCGGGGTGGTGGCGTCACTGGTCACCACCGCGCCGTCGATCCACAGGTCGTTGGTGCCGCTCAGGCTCAGGCTGCCGCCGGCGGCCGTGCTGCGGATGCGGGCGGTGCCGGTGATCTCGAGGCTGCGGCTGCCGGGCAGCACGGTGCCGTTACCGGCGCTGATGCTCACGTCGTCGGGAGCCTGCAGGGTTCCTTCGAGGCGCAGCGAGCGGCCCGCCCCCAGGGTCAGATCACGACCGGCGCCACCAACGATCACATCGCCCTTGATCAGTCCGGTTTCGCCGGCGTAGAAGCCGATCGAGCCGTCGATCGTCTCGAGCACGCCGCTGGCGTCGATCTCGACGTCACGGCCGTCGGGGCTGCGGCCGCTGCGCAGGTTGACGGCGCTGTGGGCCCGCACCTTGCCGGCGATGTAGATCTTGCCGTTGGGGCCGCTGCTGCTGCCGATGGTGACCGTTGATCCTGTACCCGGAGCGTCGATGGCGTACCGGCGACCTGAGCTGAGCGTGGCGCCGTTGTCGAGCGTCAGCCCCAGCTCGGCTGTATTGATGCTGACGTGGGGTTCCGGCTGGCCTTCGCTGCTGGCAAGGAGCTGATGCTGCCAAGGGCCGGCCAGGCGCAGGCGGCCGTCGCGCAGTTTGACCTTGAGGTCGGGCAGGGTGCTGTTGCTGTTGAAGACAGCGGTGCTGCTATCGCTGTAGACGCTGCCGAGCACCGGGTCGCTGCTGGTGCCGTTGCTGCGAATCACCCTCCAGCTGGCGCCGGCCAGGGCGGCCTCCAGGTCGGCGGCCAGGTTGGCGATACTGGTGTTGTTGGTTGTGGCGCTGGCGGCCAGGGTGACCGCGGCCTCGATCGCGTAGCTGATCTTGTCGACCTGCACCACCAGGGTCACATCGCGGCTCAGTTGGCCGTTGCCCGCCACGGGCCAGCCATCAAAGGTCAGTTCGTTGACATCGAGCGGGGCCAGCAGGTCGATGCGGCCGGGTGCATCGAGGTGAATGGCGCCGTTGGCGCGGCTGGTGGCAACACTCGCGGTGCCATAGAGAACCAGACCGCGACCCTCGTAGGGGGCCCCCACCGTGGGGGTGCGGCTGTCAAGGCCGCCGCGCACGGTGACACTCTTGCCCGCCGTGACATCAGTGCCGATGATCAGCTGCCGATCGGCCTGGACCGTGATCTGCGAATCGACGTCGTAGCGCACGATCCGGCGGCCGAGGTAGCGACCGACGCTGTCGCGCACCATCTCACTGCGACCGCCGGCCAGCAGCAGACCCTGCAGATCGACATCGTTGACGCCGCGCAGCCGGATCTCACCGGCAGAACGCACGCTGCCATCATCATGGCGGGTGCCCTGCACCACCAGCTCGGAACTGGCCTGCACGATCAGTCCCTTGCCACTGGTGCTGTCGCTGCCGCCCTGCACATCAATCAGCCGGCTGGCGTTGAAGAAGGCGCCGGTCTCGGTTGTGGAGCTGCCATTCCAGGTGAGTCCACCGACATAGACCCGGCCTGTGGAACGGATGATCAGATCCGAATCGCGGCCGCTCCAGTCAACGCTCTGGCTCAGGAGCGGGCCGCCGTTGGGTGCAAAGGTCTGAACCAGACGACCACCGGCGTTGATGGTTCCCAGCAGCTCCACCCGGCCGGCGGCATCGATCGTCACCGTGCTGCCTTTGCGCGTGATGCCGTCGCTGCTGAGCCCAGCACCGAGACCGGCGGCCGTGATGCCGCCGCTGCTCTGGATCAGCAAGCTCAACGGATTGCTGCCCAGGCTGTCCATGCTCTGGCCGTTCCAGCTGTCGTCGCTGCCGGGGGCACCGCTGGCCAGGGTCACATCGCCGCTGGCCAACAGGCCCGACTCAAGCCGCAATTGCTGGCCGGCTCTGATGCTCAGGTTGCTGCCGCCATCGCCATCGGCATCGAGCGTGAAGTTCACACCGTTGCTGGTGATCGTCCCGCCGGCCACCAAAGCGGCAAAAAGGTCGACATCAGCGGCACCACGCACATCGATCGTGCTGCCCGCTTCGCTGGTGCGCAGTGTGCTGGTGGCGTGCACGTAGATGCTGGTACCGCGGCTGTCAGCGCGGGCGGCGCTACCGGTCAGAACCTCACCGTTACGGCCCATGCCGCCGTAGAGGTTGAGACTGCGGCTGGCGGTGGCGAAGCCTTCAACAAACAGCCACTGATCCGAGTGAAGCGTCAACCCGGAGCCGACGCCGATGGCTGTGATGTTGCCGCGCACCAGAACGTCTTCGCTGGAGCTGAGCGTCAACTGGCGTTGGTCGCCCAGGCTGGTGACGGTGCCGGTCAGCATCAGACCGTAGCCGCCCGTGTGCTGCGCGAGGTAATGGTTGGGACTCTGGTTGGCGATACTGGCCAGCATCGCCGTCTTGTTGAAGATGGCGTAACCGGGGAGATATTGGCTGCTGAAAGTTGTTTCGCTGGCGTTAGCGGGATCTCCGTAAGAAGCGTTGTCGTAGCGCTGCGCACCCGAGCGAATGATCAGATCACCGCTGGCAGAGACTGAACCGGCCAGCAGCATCTCGCCATTGGCTGTCAGGGAGAGGTTGGCGTTGCTGCCGCTGATCTGAGGCAGGGGCGCGGCCTCGACCATGGTGAAGCTGACGCCGGCACGCACCGCTGAACCGCTGTTGACCGCCAGGACGTCGCTACTGCTCAGACTGACAGCAGACCCAGCACCGAGGGCGCGGAGGTCGGCACCTTCCATCAACAACAGAGCACCAGAGGCCATGAGTGACAGCTGCGAACCATGGCCGCCGGCCTCGATCACACCGGCGGCCTCGATCGCAGCCGCAGCACTGAGGCTGATCTGGCTGGCCGATTCGCTGGTCTGGAGGATGGATCCGCCGTCGAGGCGGAGGCCGAGGCGTCCGTAGGGTCGCTTCAGCAGGCCTGCGCCATCACCGGTGGCCGCCACCACCAGACCGATCGCAGCGGCTGCCCGCACGCTGCCGCTGATCTCCGCCTGTTCGCCACTGCTCAGCGTGACCGTGGCGCCGGCGCCACGGGCCTCGATTTCACCCTGGGAGCGCAGCGCCTGGGCACTGCTGATGCTGACGCTGCTGCCGGTGCCACTGGCCAGAACCGTTCCGATCCTGCCGCTGCCCGTATCCCGGCTGAGCTCAAGCAGATGCAACCGTCCGGCGATCAGGCTGCTTGTTGACAGGTTGGGCATCACCGCAGGCGCGGCGCTGACATTGATCGCCGCCTGCAGGCCTGTGGCCTGGATCACACCGCCGATCTGGATGCGCTCCCTGCTGGCCAGACTCACACGGGTGCCGCTGCCGCTGGCCTGGAGATTGCCTTCAAAGCTGATGCTGTGATCGGTGCTGATGGCAATCCGACCACCGTCGCCAGTGCTGATCAGCTCACCTGCTGTTTCAACCACCACGCCGGTGGCCCCAAGGCCGAAGGCACTGCCCGGGTCGATCCAGCCGGGCAGCGCGCTCACGTTGATCAGCAACTGATCAACCGCCTTGAGATGGCCAGCCAGGTGCAGCAGCTCCCGGGCCGTGAGGATCAGGTCGCTGCCTGCACCGCGGGCCTCCACCTGGCCAGCGATGCGTTGGCCATAGCGGCTGCTCAGGCTGATGGTGCTGGCCGCATCGTGGCTGATCAGCTGACCGCTGGCCGTGATGGCCAGGCCGAAGCCGCTGCTGGCCAGGCCCGTGAAACTACCGGCCTCACACTCCAACACGCTCAGTTGCAGTTGGTCGCGGGCCTGCAGGGTGCCGCTCACCTCGACCCGTCCCTTGGCCTGGATCGTCAGATCGGCGCCGCCGCTGCCGGGGTTGCTGCCGGCAACCACCAGCCCAGCCAGCTCCTGGCCATCGCTGGTGCTGAGCACGATGGCGCTGGCGCCGGCGGTGGTGGTAATCGAGCCGCTGCTGCTCAGACGGAGATGGCGGTGATCGACGAGGGCGCCTGGGGCCTTGTCGCCGACGCTGATCGTCAATTGATCGGTGGCCGTGAGATTGCCGCTGACATGCACCGTTTTGCCAGCGGTGATCATGAGATCACTGTCTGGGCCGGCGGCGGTCACGCTGCCGGCGAGATTCTGGCCATCAAAGCTGACCAGGCTGATCCTGCTGCCGCCGGCACTGGTGGCGATTCGGCTGTTGCCATCGACGCTCAGGCCCGTGTTGCTGTGGATCACCGTGGCATCGGCCTCAGCAATGTTGAGGTTGAGTTGGTCTGTTGCCTCGATCACCCCACCGATGACCTGCACCAGGCCCTTGGCGCTGAGTTGCAGATCACTGCCAGCGCTGCCGGCGCGGATCGTGCCGCTGATCACCTGAGCATCGCTGCTGATCAACGCAATCAGGCTGTCCGGATCACTGGTCTGCAGCAGACCGCCGGCATTGAGCTCAAAACTGCGATGCCCCACTACGGCACCAGGGTTATCACCTCCGACGCCGATGCTCAGCTGATCGCTTGCCTGCAGACGGCCGGCAACCCGCACGTTCTTTCCGGCTCTGATGATCAGATCACTGCCGACGCCGGCCGCCTGCAGTTGGCCATCGATGCCTTGCCCATCGAAGCTTGTGAGGTGAATGCTGCTGTAGTCAGCCGTGGTGCTGAGCACGCCGCTGTAGCTGATCAGCAGACCAGGGCTCAGATTGCTGGACTCGCTGCTGGACTCAGCGACAGAAACGGTCAGCTGGTCTGTGGCACCGAGGTTGCCGTACACCTCCACCAGACCGCTGGCATTGATCGTGAGGTCGCTGCCACTGCCGCCGGCGGAAACCACCGCGCCGATGGTCTGGCCGTGACGTGTGTGGAGGCTGATGGAGCCGGCACTGGCGCTCACCTGTCCATGGAGCTCAAGGCTGTAGAGGTTGCTGGCGGCACTCAGCAGAGTGCCTGTACTTTCAGGTGAACCGTTGATGGCAAGGCTGATGCCATCTGTCGTGGTCAGCTGACCCAGCAGCCGGGCCTGCTGGTCGACCTGCAGGACCAGCGCGGGGGCAATCAGTCCGGGCATGTTGGCGACTCCGCTGGTCGGCGCTCCTGTGGCGGCGTGCAGATTGCTGTTGTTGATCAGCAGCAGACGCCCTTCCAGCTGCAGCGCCGTCTGGGGCGACTCGACCACACCGCCGATGGCGAACTGATCGCTGAGCAGAGTGGTGCGATCCCGCAGACGTGAATCGAGACCATTGGCGAAGCGCAGATCGCCAATGGCCATGACGTTGCCGCGATCGCGACGGCCCAGGGTGATCTGGCTGAAACCATCTGCCAGGGCGGCCATATCCTGGCGAGACAGATACAGGCCGGGCTGCTGCCTGGCCTCCTCGATCTCAGCATCGGCGTAGGCGTTGTCGGCGGCGCTGCCGATCCAGCTGTTGCTGACCAGACTCTGGGTGCGCAAGGTCAGGGCACCGGTGCCCTGCAGCTGGCCTGCACCACTGACAAAGTCCATGTCGTCTGCGGTGAGAGAGATTGCCCTGCCACTGCTGGCTGTCGACAGACGACCCGACGTCAGACTCAGCAGAGCATTGGTGGCGAGCAGATCAACCGTGAGCTGACCGCGGGCCGCCTCCAGGGCGCTGCTGCCTGTGGCCATGGTGAGGCGATCACGCCAGATCGGCGGCAGGGTCGCCTGCCACGCCACCTTGCTCTCCCAGGCGTCCTGGCCGGGAGTGACGCGCAGCTGCACATCAGCGATCTGCCGGGCTGCCAGGGTCGGGCCGAAATCGGCATCGCTGCGCAGGATGAGGCTGTCGGTTTCGATCACGCGGATCTCGCCGCTGCCAGCGCCATGGGCGGCGGTTGCAGCGTTGAGAGAAGCCACCTGGGTGCGCAGGGGCAGCAGCTCGGTGCCGATGGCATCGCGGGCGCGGATCTGCAGATGGCTGCCGCTGCCTCTGATCCAGGCGGGGATCGCCTGGCCCTGACTGTCGGTGCGTCCAGCCAGCACCAGGGAGCCATCAACGCTGGTCAATCGCACGGCACCGCTGCCGTCGGCACTGCGGTTGGTCGCTGCACCGGCGAGTCGGTCTGTTGTTGCCGACACGATCAGATCGGCCTTGAGAGTGAGCGAGGCGCCATCCCCGAGGGCGCGCAGATCAATGGTGCCGTTTTCGAGGGCGGTGATGCTGTGCTCAACCGTGAGGCCCTGCAGGCTTTCGAAGACGACGCCCTGAGCCTCGACGGCGCTCTCCTGCAAGATGCGCCGGCCCACAGCCCGGAACCAGGTGCTGCCGAGCTGTGCAGCGTTGAAACGAACGTCACCGCCGAAGGAGCGCACCTGATGGCCATCAAGGCTGGCCCCCTTGCCCAGCAGTGTGACTTTCTCAATACCGGCCGAGGTGGCGTTGTAGCGAATGCGCTCGCGGCCATTGCTGATCATGGCGCCGCCGCCATCGCCGCTGAAGCTGACCGCATCACTGGCGCGGGTCTGCTCCAACAGAATCTCGTCCACATCGCCGCTGCTGGTCTCGCGGATGTCGATCAGACCGTCGGCCTTGCCGGAGCTGGGGCGACCGAGGCTGATGGCGTAGGCATCAGAGCCACCGGCATCGTTGATCGTGAGCGTCCAGTCGGGAACCTCGGTGACCCGCACCGTGTCGTTGCCGCGACCAAGACGAACCTCGACCACTCGAGCGGCGCTGGCCCGGGTCTCGAGACTCCCCTGCAGCAGCGAGGCACCCTTGCTCGACACCGTGACCTCAGCGGCACCGGCCATTGCCGCGAGGTCGAGCACGGAATCACCGGTACGATCGTCGATCGCATCGCTCCCATCGGCGTCTCCGTAGGCATAGGTGTCCCGGCCATCGCCACCTTTGAGGCGATCGTCACCGCCGCCACCGCTGAGGCGGTCGTCACCGGCCTGACCCTCCAGCAGATCAACACCGAAGCCACCTTCGAGGTTGTCGTTGCCGGCGCCGCCCTGCAGCTTGTCCTCTCCGCCCCCGCCGCGGAGGTTGTCATCACCGCCGGCACCGATGAGCTGATCGTCGCCATCACCACCATCGAGGGTCCAGCCACGTCCCACGCCCGCACCAGCCTGGAAGGCGCCGTTGCGATACACACCGCCAGCATCGATGGAGCCGGCCGCGAAACGTCCGATGCGCAGCGTGTCGTCACCGGCATCGCCCCAGAGCGTGCCGCCGCTGTCCCCGGCGCTGAGGGTGTCATCGCCATCTCCACCACCCACCTCAACGGCCACATCGCGCAGTCGGGTGGCGTCAAGTACATCGTTACCAGAGCCGAGGTTGCCCGTGATACGGCGCACCCCTGAGAATGTTTGAAGCCAGCCATCAAATTCAACGGCGACCACGCCACCGCTGCCGTGCAGCGTGACCACCTCACCGCCATCACTGGTATTGAAGTAGCGGCGATTGCCGGCACGATGACCCACATTGAGCGTCAGCGTGCCATCAGAAGCGAGTGTTGCTAACTCAGGCTGAACCTTGGGGGCGCGATAGTTGAGATTGAAGAGATCAATATCAAAAAGCTTGGCCTCCCAGAGGATCTTACTGATCTTAACAAAGAGCAGATTAAGATCAAACCTTACAAATACCTTGCCGATCAGATCGGCGCCCATATCAATATTGAACAGGTTTTTGATGCCGCCACCTTGATAGCCAAACATCGTGGCAAACTCACTGCCTCGCACCTTGCCATCGGCCTGCCAGTTAACACCCGCGATATCACCATAGATGGTCTTACTTAGTGACGAGGTATAAATATCCTGCAAATCAACATCCGTGAAGAAGTTGACCTCAACCCCGACGCCACCGCTGATCGGACCAAGCGACACGCCGCCGCTCAGACCAGCGCTGGCACGGAAGCTGAACTCGGGCTTGTCGTAGCCACCGGTGCCCGGCACAGCACGGCCATTGCTGAAACTCGGCAGGGTGACGTCAGAGACAAAGAAGCCATCCATCGCCAGCAGTGGATTGCCGGTTTCAAAGGCTTTGCGCAGGCCATAAGTGTCGAAACCGAAGGCAAAATCAGCCGTGGCACTGATGGAGAGATCGGCCCCCAGAGCGAATGGGAAAGGACCAATCGGAATGGTTTTGCGGAAGCTCAACTGCTTGCTCAGCTGCAGCAGCGGTAGCTCATAGGTGAACAGCGTGGCGTTACCACCACTGAAAATCTGTTTCCAGTTTTCAATATCCTTGATGTACTCCAGAAAGCGGAAGCCAGTGCGGGTGGGCTGTGCTGTACCCATCGCGGCAGCGAGCAGAACACCCGCCACCTCGCCGGCGATGGCGCCAAGTGGACCCGCGATCGACTGGGGCAGGAATGAGCCGAGAAGTTCATTCAATCCAGCCTGTGGATCAAGTGCATATTTGTGATACTGCTCAGGAACACCCCGGCTGCGCAGCAGCTGGACACGGGCTTGCGGGCTATTGGCGTAAAGCTGGGGATTGGCCTGAATCTCACGTAATAGATCCAAGACACGGTTGGTGATAGTCGTATCGAGTCCACGGCTTTCCACCAGGCCGGCAGGCGACACGCGCAGATCACCCAGCAGCAGCTCGCCACCGCTGCTGATCTGTCGTAGCCGACCCGGTAGATCAAGCGCAAAACGAACCGCATCAAAGAACTGCGTGGGTAACTCCCGCTCACCATTGAGGCGCAGGTAGGCATTGACCAGGCCCAGCGGCGTCGGCTGCACCCCCAACGCGGAGAGGAAGGACAGACCATCAATGCGCTGGTAGAGGAAGTCGATGAATGGCCGCAACGGCTGCAGGGCATTGGCCACCTGATCGGCCACTGGCAGCAGGATGTTGTTGACCGTGGAGCTGAGATCGACGCGCAGTCGATCGATGCCGATGCTTGGGGAAGCTAGCGGACGGCCGTAGATGTAATCCCAATCGATCTGCAGATCAGCCAGCAGGCGCGGCACCCCCTGGACACCGCTGACGCCAAGGGTCGCCCCGAACCTTAAGGTTGCATCAGCACTGACGATGCCGCGATACCAGGCGGACTGCGGCGCGGCACCGGGACCACTGAGCGTGCCGGGCTGCTGATCAGCCGACTTGAGCCGGCCGCGACCGTTGCCCAACAGATCGAGACCGATCGTGGCACTGAAGCCACCATGCTGGAAGCCGGCCGTATAGGGATCCACATCCTGTTCAACCAGCTCGGCATTGAAGAACAGCAGCTTGCCGCTGCTGCTGAAGAGGTTGTGACCGGGACCGTCGAGAAGGGCCCGTGCCTCCAAGCGAATTTCAGGCGTGGCATCGGCACGGGTTGCCAGATAGACGCCATCTGCCAGGCTGATGCCGAAACCAAAATCGAAGGCCCACGCCAACTCCAATCGAACACCACCATTGATATCCAGTTCAAAACCGGGGATTTCAATATCCAGGGGCAGCTCGAGATTGGTGGAGGTCAGCAGCTGACCCAGCTTCATGTTGAACTGAATGGCATCAGCGCCGGCTGGCAGGTTCGCCTGCGCGGTCCAGAGGCTGATGTCGTTGCCGATGGCATCGCGCAGGGGCTGGCCGTTGCGATCAAACCAGCGCGCCTGGACATCCGCGACAGTGATCTGGCCATCCAGATTGATGTCCTGAAGTATGTTGAGTCGCTGGTGCAACAGCTCATATAGCGATTCCTGAATCAGCGGAATCGCACCACCCTCAGCACTGAGCCGGCGGCGCAGATCTGCCAAGAAGCCAGTGCGGATCGTGCGGATGAAGCTGCTGCCCTCCGCCAGGGCGTCACCCACCAGTGGCATCGGCACCGACAGCACACTGTCGAGTCCGTCCTGAATACCACCCAGGGCGGTATCGATGCCGTCAAGCACACGACTTGGGTTGTTGAGAATGCCAAGCAAGGAGAGTTCACCCAGCTGGTTCTCGATAAGACCGCGGATGTCTGGCACCTCCAGCCTGACCACATCAGCCATCGCTGTGCGACCAGCGGCCAGATCAAGCAGCTGGTTAAGGCCGGCCTGGCCCTGCTGCATCAGTCGGAAGCTGCCGGCGTTGAGGTCTGCGAAGCCAGGCACGGCCAGCTGCATCGGCAGATCCATTCCGATCCGGCCACTCACCAGGCTGCTGAGATTGCTGCTGAGGGTCTCGCGACTCAGATGGAAGCGACCATCATCGACAGGCCCTGCAGCGGCGACGCCCTTCTGATCCAGCACCAGACTCAGATTCGCCCAATCATTGGTACTGGCCAGGCCATCAGCATCGATTGCGAACCAGCCATTGCTGACCCCGATCTCCGCCGGTCCGGCACTGAACCCAAGACTGAGCTTCTGGCCCTGCACCTGGAGCCCGAGATTGACCATGGTGCCGCGGGCCTCGCTGACCTCCACGCTCTCGCGACGCACCACGATCACCTGACTGAAGCGCAGCGGTGCCGCAGGGGACGGTGCCATGCTGATTGAGCCGGCCAACAGATCCAGGGCGATGCCAAGGTCGCGTTCAAGGCGGCTCCTGAGGTCGAGCACCGCCTGAATGCGGTTGGCTGCCAGGGTGTGGCGGCGGGAGCCGGCGACTACAGCAGCATCGAGTCCAGATGCCTCGCTGGCTGCATTCAGCACCGCATCGATGCTGGCCTGGATCCTCAGCACATCGCGCCGATCGGCGATGACCTGGGAGCGCAGCCCGTTGAGCAGGGCCTGATAGGCCGGCTCAGCGATCAGACTGCTGCCAGTGATAAAGGGGGCGAGGCCAAAGTCAGCAACGGCTTCACGCACCAGGCGGGTGGGGTCGAAGTCGTAGAGGAACGTCTCAACCCGACCGCCGCTGTAGCGAACACCAGCATCAATCTGCAAGCCAGCCCGCAAGCCCAGAGCCACCTGGCCGCTTGCCCCCGGATTGAACACATCGCTGAGGCTGGAGATGAAGTCCAGTCCATCGATGCCGCCACCAGCGATCTCTGAGAGGGATTCAAGATCGAGATTGAAGCCGAAGTTCTGACGGAAGACTTCCGTGAGATTAAGGTGCAGATCGATCGTGTCGCCATTAAGGCTGAGGCTGAAGCGCTGCCTCTGTGCTGGCAGGTTGTTGTCATCACTGAGGCCAAGTGCCGTTTCAATCACGGCTTCCACCTGCGAGAGCAGGTTGGAGGGGTTTTCAGCGACCGCTTCCAGCTCAGCCAGGATGGAATCCAGGAAGGGAAAGGCTTCGGCCAGCGAGGTGCCGATCACCGGCAGCGTGACGCTGTAGAAGGGCTGCGCGGCCAGCGAATCACGGACGATCTCCAGACCGCTGCGGACGCCACTGATCACATCGCTGACGCTCAAATTGCTGAAGCTGAATGGTGATCCCAGATCAGGCAGCACCACCGCCATGGCGTTGGCCTCCAGGCTGCCGGCCGCCACCAGCCCCTGCAGATCCACGTCGTAAAGCGGGTTCTGGTGAATCACCCGGGTGGCACCCGGGTTGAGTGGATCGAGCAGGGTGATGCTGATCTCGGCGCTGGGAGCAATCGGCAGATCGCGGCCCAGACCCGTGCTGACCCGCAGTCCCCGCAGCCGGGCACTGGCCTCGCCATCGAGATCAACCCGGAAGGCATCACCGTCCACAGCATCAAGGCTGGTGCGCTCCCGCAGGCTGACGTCAGCTGACACACCGACCCGCACCGCCGAACCGCTGCCGGCACCACCCGCCATCAATCCCAGGGAGCCGAGTGCCACGGACACGGCCAGATCGTCGGCGGCGACATCGACACCACCGCGCAGGCTCAGATCCTGAACAGCCAGATCAAGGCTGCCCTCGCGCAGGATCCAGGAGCCCGACAAGGCGGTACTGGCCGTGCGATCCAGCCGCAGGCTGCGCACCCGACCCTGGGCATCCGGGGTGCCGATCCCAAGCACGCGGAACCGCTGATCGCCGATCTCCAGCGAGTAGCCGACGACGCCGCTGTCGACACCAATGCCGCTGATCGTGAACAGATTGGAGTTCTGGGCCAGCGTGCCCGCACCACCCTGCAGCGTTCGGCCATCGAGGTCGATCACCAGCCCAAGGGACCCCTCAAGGCTGGCGTTCAGTGTGCCCTGGGCGCTGGTGGCTAGCGCCAGGCCCTCCACATCAACGGCAAGAGACAGCGGCAAAGCCTCAGGATTCAACTGCTGCCTGAATGCCACCGGCAACAGGAAGCTGCGATCCACGGGGTCGTAGCTGATGCTGGCGCCATAGGGAAGAACACCCGAACGGCTCACCGCCGCGACAAACTCCTGCAGGGTGCGAATCTGCTCGCGCCTGGGATGCACGATCACCCGCAAGCCATGGAGTCCCTGCGGCAGCGCACCCTTGACGACGAGGGTGGATCCATCGAGCACCTGAGCAATCCCAAAGGTGCCGATCTCCACATCAGTGCCCAGCAGCTGGCGCACCAGGGTGACTTGCAGATCCTGATAGCTACTGAGGAAACCGCTGCCCGATAGGCGGACCACCGAGACATCGGCACTGCCGACCCGCGCCAATGCTGTGCTGGCACCTGTGAAGGTGGCCAGATCCTGACGGGGCTGCAGGAAATCAATGCGGTTGTAGACCCCTTCCTCAAAAGCGCGGGCAAACAGCAGCACCTGATCGAGTCCTTTCTCGATGAAGGGAAGGCTGTCGCTCAGACCATCCGTCTCAGCGATCGATTCCATGGCATCGACCAGCTGCGGGAACATCAGAATCAGATCGATCAACGACAGATCGCTGAAATCGGTCAGCTGCTCGAACTGTTCCGTTCGCAACTGCAGCGTGCCACCACCGAACGGGGAACCCTCAAGCCGAATGCGTGGGGTCTGGCTACCGAGCCCCAGATCAAGACTGCCCAGGCTGGTCAGCACCGGCAGGGAACCAGTCAGGCTGTCATGGGTGAGCTGCAGACGCAGATCAGCGCCGTCCTCGACCACGACCCGACCGCCCAGGTCCAACGTCAGCCGGCCCAATTCGCGTCCCGCCTCGCCGAGCTTGACGGCCAGAGGACCCAGGGCAGCACCGAGCTGAATCGCATCCGCCGAGGCCTGCGTGCGGAAGGCCAACTCGGTGATCGTGAAGGCGACATCTGCCTTCGCCCAGTCCAGCACCAGGTCAAAGCCCACATCCAGCTGGGTGGCCAGATGCAGGTTGAGCTCCCCGTCCAGGCTGAGGCCGATCGTCTGCAGCTGCTGCGCCAGGTCGAGGCGTGCCGCAGTGCTGAGCTCCAGGGTGTCGCGGAAGGCCAGCGTCACGCCATCAGCACCCACCACCAGCTGTAACGCATCGGGGTCAACCCCTGGCACGCTGGGCAACCAGTGCTGCTGCAGATAGGTGAGCAGACCGCGCAGCGTCGGTGCGCCGCTGGGGGGAGCTGGCAGCGAGCTATTGGCGGGCGAACGGCCCAGATAGCGGCTGACGTAATCGCCGATGCCAAGCAAGGCATCGAGGCCGGTGATCTCACTGATCGAGCGATTGATCAGCGGCAGGGCAGTGGCCAGCGGATGGCTGTTGCTGTTGTTGCCGTTGTCATCGCGCTGGGGGGAAACATCAACCTTCAGGTCACTGATCGATGCAGCCGCCTCCTGCATCAGATCAGCCAGGTTGCCGCTGAGCAGCACATCAAGAGCATCGGCCCGCAGCCGTGGTGGCAGGGCATCGGCCCCATACCGCAGCTGCAGATCAGTCGCGGCAGGGCCAGCGCCGACCGTCAAGGTTCGGTCAATCGCCCGGCCCAGGGTGTTGGCCTCCAGGCTGATGCTGCCGCTGAAGCCAAAGCCGAGTGGCGTGGTGATCACCACAGGACTGCTGCCGACAAGGGCGTACCCCCCTGGCGAAGAGGCATTGCTCACCAGGGCCAGCTGGCCATCCTGGAGGCTGGCACCACCGCTGGCCGTACCAAGCTGCGCCGTGACCTCGGTTGCTGCCAGGCGCAGCTCCGGGATGCCATCCACCAGGGCCCGTTCAATCTGTACCGTGGCCTGCAGGCGGGCGAGATCAGCCAGGGTCAGTTCGGCATCACCGCTCAAGCGGAAGGCCTCGCCACCGCTGAAGCCAGCACTGAGCCGGCCGCTCAGACCAACCCCCGTCAGCCCCGACAGGCTGACGTCGCCGGTGATGCTGCCGCTGCGGCTGCCATCAGCGCGCAGCTCGACACTGCCCTCGGCATCGCTCAGCCCAAGCCGCGCCACACCGACGCTCAGGCCGAGGTTGAGATCCCGTCCGCTGATCTGCCATGGCTGCGTTGCATCCCCTTGTTGGCTGATGCTCAACCGACCGGCCAGATCGATCGGGCCGAGATCGATCCGGCCGCGACCCTGCAGGCGCAGCAAGGGCTCGCTGGCATCGAGGTAGAGCGGTTGCGGGTTGCCGACCTCGATCGCGAGGGGATCCAATCCCCACACCACCACTGCTCCATCAGGACTCAGGGGCCGGTTGAGTTCCAGCTGCAGATCGCTGAACTCCCGCAGCTGGCTGCCGGCCACCAAGGCCGAGCCGAGGGTCGCGGTGCCGGCAAGCCAGCGACGGGGAGCAGCGCCGCTGGCTGACCTGGACTCCGTGGCCAGCAACAGAGCCAGATCACTGTCATTGAGGCGGGCCTGCAGGGCAGAACCATCAGCACCGATCCGGATCTGGCCATCGCGTCCGCCGATCAGCAGCGTGCTGGCCCTGACGGTGCTGCCATCACTGAGGCTCAGGCTGCGTTCTGGCAGGGCCTCAAGGAACAACGCACCTTCGGCCTGGAGGATGCCGCCGAGCTCGACGGCCATCTCGCCTTGGATGCGGGTGTCGCCCTCTGGCACATCGAGATTGAACCGACCGAGCCCCGTGGCCACGGAGGTCTGCACAGCACTGCCCCAGCGGTTGGCTTGCAGCCGCAGCCGCTCGGCGCTGACCGTCAGCCCCTGACCCGCCTCCAGGTTGACGTCACCCTCCAGCTGCAGCACATGGCGCTGGCTGCCAGCGCTGCTGCGTTGGAGAATCAGCGCACCACGGCCGCCAAGGAGGCTCGCGCTCAGCCCGGCCAGGCGCACACTGCCGCTCAGATCAGCGGCACCGATGGTCACCGTGGTGAGGGTGCTGCCGTACTCACGACCTGTGTTGGCGCTGATGCTCAGGGCGCCACTGAGCTGGCCGAGACCGGCCAGACCCAGCTGCGCGGCACTGAGGCTCAGCTCCAGCCGCTCCTGGCCGTCGCTGAAGCGAACCTGCTGCGGAGTGCTGTTAAGACCGGTCGCCACCAGCGTGTCGATCGGCCGCCCGAGCGTGTTGATGGCCAGGCTGCCGGCAGCCTGCAGGGTGATGGCATCACCGAATCCCTGAAGGCTGGCCTGGCCTGTGGCCTGCAGCGCATAGCCACTGGATGCCGGTCCCGTCGCAGCGGCAGTCGGTTCAGCGCGCGTGATCACCAAGCCCAGGGCCGCCTGGCCGAAGACCACGCCAGCGCTGCTGCTGCCCAGAACCCCGCTGACTCCGGATGCACCAAGACGCAGCACCGCCGGTGTTGCCTGGGGCTGCCGGCTGAGGGTGAGTCCAAGCACGGGCAGGGTGGCACTGCCGGAGGGAGCCAGATCGATCAGTCGAAACTGACCGCTGCCGCCTGGGACACCCTCAAGCCTGAAGGGGCGTGTGCCCAGAAGAGTGGTCAGGGCCTGCTGCAGTGCGCTGGCGAGTGCCGGCTGATCGAGTGCGCCGATCGACAGGCTGGCACTGCGGCGTTGCCCCAGCTCCAGCACGACGCTGTCAGCCAGCGCACCACCCGCCAGGCGCAGATCGAATGTCTGCACCGCAAGAGCCTCAAGCTGGGGCAGATCGCGATTGGCGAGGCCAGCGGTGAAGTCGATCGTGAACCCTCCAGCACTGGCGGGGCTCACTCGCACGGCGCCGGGTCCAAGAGAAGTCAGCGACTCCAGCGCCTCCGTAAGGGCCGCCGCCGCCTGCACCTCGGTGGGACCATCCGTGCCAAGCCCTCTGAGATCCAGCACAGCTGTGTGTTCCAGGCCGAGACGCAGGGCCAGCAGACCGCCACCCGGGGGCAGCGTGAGCTGCTGGCTTTCGCTGCTGCGGCTGCCCAGCTGCAGGACTTCCAGGAGCGGAGTGGTTGGTGGGATCAGCTGCCATTCGGCCGTGAGGGGCGCGACGGTCTCACCGAGGGTTGAACCCAGCCAATGCACAACAAACTGACCCGCACCCTCCGCCCTGACCTCAACATCACCGCCATGGGCAGCGAATGTGCTGCCTGCACCCTGAGCTGACAGGAGTGCATCGCGGAGGGCCGCCGCCGAGGCCGTGACCGGCAGCAGCGGCGCTTGGTAGTTCACACCACCGACCTGGAAGCTGAGGCGCAGGCTGGCCAGAGAGGAGGCGCCAAGATCAAGGGGAATCGCCAGCCGGTGCACGGTGGGGGTGGCAGCGTCACCGGCCTGGATCACGGCCAAGCGGACGGCCAGATCCCGGGCACTGCCACCGGCAACGGCTGACAGCGTGCCCGCGCCGGCGAGCGCAGGGTTCAGACCGATGTTGTAGGCCTGACGCACCAGACCGCTGTCGGCACTGCGGCTCAGGCTGTAATTTCCAGACCCGAGCAGATCATCCAGACTGCGCCGCAGGAAGCTCAGCTGGGTGTTGATGTCGCCGGTGTAACGGACCGCTGCGCTGCGACCGGCGAAGCTCAGCATCACCATGTTGTTGGTGGTGTTCGGCCTGGACACCAGGGCCTCCAGCTCAAGCCGGTAGACCCCGGGACGCGCCACCGCAGCACGGCTGAGGATCGTGACCACATCCGCCGCGGGAGGTTGTGGATCCGGCGGGGCCACCAACTGGAGCGCATCAGCGCCGCTGCCGATCCGCAGGGCCCGGCCGGCGAGATCGCCGCCCAGCTGCAGACTGAAGCCTTCACGGCGGTTGCCGCTCACGCGGACCGGACCGCCGCCCAGCAGCTGCTCCATGGCCCTCTGCAGAGCTGCCGCCAGAGCGGCATCCGTGAGCGGCAGGCCAGCCAGCTGGGTGTCGACGCTGACAGTGCGATCACCCAGAACCAGCTGATAGACGCCCTCGCGGCTGCGGCTGCCATCCGACGCCGCCAGCAGGAAGCGCAGAATCGTGTCCTGGCTCAGGCCTCCCTCCACCACGGTGCTGGTGCTGGCCGCTGCGGCAGGGATTGCAACGCGCTCGATCTGAGTGGCCGCAGGGGTGACAGCCGCCTGGCGCTCGACTGCGAACTGCCCCTTCAGCGCGGCGACACCGCCCAGATCCAGGCTGAGAGCTCCAGCCAGAGTGAGATCACCGGTGGCATTGAAGCTGGCCGCCAGCTGGCCGCTGGCCGCCAGCCCCGTGACCCCTGTCAGCTGCGCTGCACCGCTGATCCGGCCGCTGCGCAGCTGATGGCCATAGGCGCCGGTCGCCGGGTCGTGGCCAAACCAGAGATCACCACTGCCCTGGCTGATACCCACCACAGCGCCATCACTGCTCAACTGCATCGCCACACCACTGGCCTGGAGACGCCAGGCCTGCTGCGCGGGATTGGTGGCGGAGCTCTGCGGTGACAGGCTGAAACGACCGTCGAGGCTGGCGCCGCCGATGCTCAGAACCCCATCGAGGGCCAGATCAAGCGTTGGCGTGTCGCGATCAAGAAATGCCTGGCTGAACAGGCCGTTGCCGCGGCTGATCGTGATCGCACGGCTGGTGGTACCCGAGGGGCCATTCCAATCGATCACGCTGGCACCGACTCCGCGCAGTGAGCCGCTGGCGGTGAGTTCGTGGTTGAACCGGAGGCTGGCAGAGCGATCGCTCACCAGGGTCAGACCAGCCGGCAGCGACACCTGACCCACGGCAGCACTGGCCGCCAGCCAGCGGCGGGGTGCACTGCTGCCGCGCTGCTGGCTGAGGATCAGTCCGAGGTCAAGACCTGCGAGCTCAAGGCCCATGGCGTCGGTTCCCAGGCGGGCTTTGCCATCTGCAAGCGCGACCACCAGTTGATCCACGGCCACATTGGTGCCGTCACTGAGACGGACTGTCTGATCGGGAAGGCTTTCGAGGGACAGATCGCCCTCAATGTTCAATCCCGCGCCGATGCCCAGTGCCATGCGGCCCCGCAGGCTGGTCTGCTGCGGGCCTGTTGCACGGTTGACGGTGATCTCCAGCCGCTCGGCGCTGAGGCTGATCCCCGGCAGGCCCGACACGCTGACGTCACCAGCGCCGCTGAAGCTGTAGTGCTGTTGTGGCGTGCCGCTGATGGGCTGGAGGCGCTCAAGGGTGAGGCTGCCGTCTCCAGCCTCGATCGAGGCTGTCAGGCCCCCGAGCTTCAGGTTGCCGCTGAGCTGGTTCAGCTCCACATGCAGCCGGGTGCGTTGTCCGGCCGAGGTGTTGCCATCGGCTGCGACCGTCTCACTGCTGGAGCGAACGATCAGATCACCCTTGAGGCTGCCGAGCCCGGCCAGGCTGAGCTGGGCGCCACTGAGGCTGACGTCCTTCCGTTGCAGCCCATCCGCAAAATTGATCGTGGCCAGAGGGCTGGCGATCCCGGTGGATACGGTGGCTGTGACTGCCCGCCCGAGGGTATTGACCGCCACCAGCGCCTGACCACTGAGGCCAACATCTGCGTTGAAGCCCTGCAGGGTCACAGCACCGGCAGCCGAGAGCGCGTAAGCACCGTTTTCGATCAACAGGCCGAGGCTGCCGTTACGCACTTGCAAAGCAGCGGCGCTCGAGCCGATATCGGCCCGCACGCCGTTGGCCCCGATCAGCAGCCGAGCCGGGGTGGATTCCGGTTCGGCGGCGATCTCCAGGCTGAAGGCTGGCAAGGCCTGACCGGCGAGGGCACCACGGCCCCAGGCGCGCAGCAGGCCGGGCTGACCGGGCACAGGTTCCAGCTGAACACTGTCGACGCCGAATCCAGGTAGGGATTCGAGCGCCGCGCGCACACGCGAGAGGCTTTGCTCACCCCTGAGCCCCGAGAGCACCACCACAGTGGCGTTGTCGGCAGTGCCGTCGGGGACAAGCGGAGTCAATCGCAGCCGATCAGCCTGGGCAGAGCCTTCCGCCAGCCGCAGATCCAGCAGCAAAACCGAGGTCGCCTGCAGCGGAGTCTGAGGAGCGTCGGCCAGGTCACCCAGGAACTCCACAACCCAGCGACCCGGGCCCGCACCCGGGCTGACGCGGCTGTTGCCGAATCCCAGCAGAGCGTCGAGCTGACGCTGCAGAGCGGCAGCAGAAAGGCGATCCACAGCAAACGGGGCTGTGGTGTGCAGGTGGCCGGCGGGATCGCTCCAACTGAGCACCACGCTGCTGCCGGCGTTGATGGGCAGCGTCAGCTCCTGCAGCGCATCGCTGACAGCCCCCCGCTGCAGCAGCTCCAGCCGCGCCTGTGGTGCTGCGAGCGGATCGATGCGCGTGCTGAAACCCTCGATCCCACGCAGACCCGGAACGCTGCCGAAGCTGATGCGATCCCGGCTGCCGTCTGTGGTGCGCAGCACCGAGACGCTGAGGCCACTGCCGCTCAGGGTCAGACCGGAGCCATCCTGAAGCCGGGCGTCCTTCAGGGCGTTCTCAATTGTGGCGGCATCGGCGCCGATGGGGATGGGCTGGGTCTCGTAGCGGCCAGCGCCGGCGAGAGAAGCGCTCTGCTGCAGCACCAGGCGGGCGACGGGTGCCAGATCGGGCAGCACCGTGGCGTTGACGGGCTGCATCGCTACCCCCAGGGCTGAACCGCCGAAGCTGAACCGCCACTGCTGGGCCGCCGTATCGAGCGAGACGAACACGGAACCGCCGGCCGCCGCGAAGCTGCCACCGGCGGTTGTCGTGGCGTTCAACAGAGCCCCTTGGAGGGTTGCCGCTGAGCTGTGCAGATCGATCGGCGCCGTGCGGTAGGTGATGCCGCCGACCATGAAGCTGAGCTGAAGGCTGCCGCGGGCGGCGACTGGGAAGCGATCGAGGCGATGCACCGCGCCTGTGGCCGGGGTGGCGGCGCTGCTATCGCTGGGGAACTCGGCGACAAGGTTGTAGCCGATGCTGGTGGTGATACCGGTGTTGATGGCGTCCAGGGCGCCGAGGCTCCGCACCTGGCTGGCGATGCTGTCGGCGAAGCGGATGCGGTACCGCTGGGCATTGGCTGGGGACTGCAGCTGTTGGACGGTGATGGTGTCGGAGCGCACCTCCTTGACCACCGCCCCGGTGCCATAAACCTTGCTGGTGGATGGCCCCGAGGGCAGCAGCCGGGCCAGCGCCTCGAACAACTGACGGGCCTGACTGTCCTGGGATCCGGTGTAGACCGCAGTGGCGCTGCGCTGACCATTGGCGAAGCGGAAGCTGACGCCATCGCTGTTGCGGGTGGCCGCCGTGGGAACGGTGATCGTGAACATGTACGCCGTGGCCACCTCGCCGCCAGCGGGGGCCGCCTGTTGCTCAAGACGGCTGCTGACTGAGGTCGGCAGGGCTGCAGAGGCATCAGCGGGGGGCTCGATCCAGAGGCCGCTGCCGGCAGCGCTGCTGGCCAGGTCGATGCTCTGCCCGGAGAGCCCGTTGACGAGGCGGATCACAAAGCCATCGGCACGACTGCCGCTGACCCGCACATTGGTGCGGCCGAGCAGCTGCTCAAGCGCTGCCTGCAGATTGGCTGCCACCTGGCTGTCGCTCAGGGGCAGGCCCGCCAGATCGGTGCTGTCGGCACTGGCGTGGCGGCCCCCGTAGCTCAGCTGCCAGCGCCCCTCGCGGAAGCGAACGGCTCCAGGGTCAAAGGCGGTGAGCCGTAGTTCTGTGTCGATCGCCCGCCGAACCTCGAACCCGAGGCTGAAGCTCCCGGCAGCAGCGGCGGGGAACCCAGCCAGCTGGGCGATCGTGCCGTTGGTCGCCACCGGGGTGAACAGGCCGCCAGCGAGATCAGCGCTGGGCTCCGCGGGGGCCTGCATCTGCAGATCGTCGAGAGCGCTGCCGGCCAGCGCTCCGCCCAGGCTGATCGTGAATCCGGTGTCGCGACTGCCAAGCACCGTGACAGCACCAGCGCCGTACAGCTCGCTGAGTCCACGCTCCAGCGCAGAAGCCAAAGGCCCATCTGCCAGAGGCACACCCGAGGTCGTGAGGGTTGAGACCTGGACCGCCGCACCGCTGGTCCGGCTGAACCTGTAGGTGCCCTCGCGGAAACGCTGGCCATCGGCGCTGGCAGCCGTGAGGCGCCAGCTGCTGCTCCTCGCCACACCACCCGGGCTGACGGTGGTTGCTGCATTGCCGCCATGACTCACCGTGCTTGCGGATTGCCATTGCACCGGCGCAGTGGTGCCGGGTTGCCGCTCAATGGCCACGCTGCCACTGATCTGGCCGAAGCCGGCCAAGGCCAGGGTCAGATCATCGGCCGCCAGAGTCCAGGCGCCAGTGCTGCTGAGGCGTGCCTCCAGGCTGCCGCTTGCGGTCAGGCCATTGAGCCCCTGCAGCGCCGCGGTACCGCGCAACACCCCGCTGCGCAGCGTGGCGCCATAGGTGTCGGTGCTGGCATCACGACCAAACCAGAACTCGCCACTGCCGGTTTCGAGTGCCAGGGTTGCGCTCCCTGCCGTCAGGCTGAGGCCCAGATCGGCCACCGCCAGCTGCCAGGCCCGATCCGCCGGGTTTGTGATCGAGATGTGTTCCTGCAGCAGGAAGCGTCCCTCTTTGGCGATGCCGCGCACGTCCGTGGCGGACAACGTGCCGAAGCTGTAGCGCCCCTGATCGGCCTGGATCGTGACGCCGCTCCAGGATCGACCAGTGGAGTTGAAGAACAGGCGGGCGTCTGCGACGGCCAGGCTGATGCCATCGGCCAAGGTGGCGCTGAAATCACCCCTCCCCTCCAAGGCCAGGCCACCGTTATCGGCGACAAGGCCAAGGCTGACATTGCTCAGCCCGAGCGAAACGCCGCCTGCGGATACCTTGGCGCTGGCATTGCTGGCGATCGCCAACAACTGGCCATCGCGCCGGTCAAAGCAGAACTCTCCCGCCACACTCAGACCAGCGCCGAGATCGAGGTTGAGGTCGCCGCAGAGACTGAACCCCGGAAGCATCAGCCCAGCAAGATTCAGGTCAAGGTCAAGACCCGGCAGATTCAGCTTGGGCAGCAGCCGCAGCAGATTCGGTAAATCAAGGTCAGCCCAGTTGACCCGTAGATCAGGAAAGGCGAGGCCGAGATCCTTCCAGGGCAGATCCGGCCATTGCAAAGCCGGCAATTCCGCCAGGGTCGGTACGCGGATGTTGAGGCCGGGCAGGTTGAGCCGCGGCAGCGCCAGGATCAGTTCGGGCAGCTTCAGGTTCTGCCAATCGAGGCCGAGATTGGGGAACGCCAGACCGAGATCATCAAGGCGCAGCTCCGGTAGTCTGAGATTGGCGTTAATCCAGTCTGGCAGCAGGGTGAAAGGGTCAAGTTCAATGCTGATACCGGGCAACTTGAGGGCCTTCACCGCCAGCACCAGCTCAGGCAGCGACAGCTCAGGCCAGGCGATATTGAGATCTGGGAACGCCAGATGCAGAGCCTTGAGGCCGAGATCAGGTAGATCCAGGTGCAACGAGGGCCACTCAGGTAGCCGCAGCTGATCAAAGCTGATGCTTAAGCCCGGCAGTTGCAGGTTCGGGAGCTGGGCGAGCAACTGCGGCAGCGTCAGGGCCGGCCAGTCGACCTGGAGCGCCGGGAAGCGCGCCGCCAGACTGGGCAGGCTCCAGCCACCCCATTCGACGCCATTCAGCGACGGCAGACTGATCGACAGCCCTGGTAATTGCAGGGCCCGCAGGCCCTGCAACAGTTGAGCAAGAGAGGGTGCTGTCCAGTCGATCGCCAGGCTGGGCAGCGCCAACCCCAGCTGAGGCAGGCGCAGGTTGGCGAGCGGCAGATCAAACGGCGCCAGATCGGGCAGCAGGGCCCTCAGATCAAGCGACAGATCCAGCCCGGGCAGCTTCAGCTGTGGCAGCGCCAGAATGAACTCAGGCAGGCTGAGCTCTGACCAGTTGAAATCCAGGTCTGGGAAGGCCAGGCCGAAGTCTGCAAGCCTCAGGGTGGGCCAACCCAGGTTCGGCAACTCGCTCAGGGAGGGCAGCTCGAGAGAGAGACCTGGCAGCCCAAGAGCGGGAAGGCCGAAGATCAGTTCAGGCAGGCTGAGATTCGGATCGGGGAGCTGCAGGTGCGGCCAGCCGGGCAGCAGCCTGGGCAGGTCGAATTCGACGCGCAGCCCCGGAAGCTGCAACTGCGGCAGCGTGAACAGCAGCTCCGGCAGGCTCAGCGCTGGCCAGTCAACCTTGAGATCCGGGAAGGCCAGTCCGAGGTTGGGGACGGACAGAGTTGGCCAGCCCAGCTCGGGCGAGAGCAGCTGCAGCGGGAGGTGGGGATCGAAATCAAACAGGTTGAAGCGCAGGGGCAGATCAACAGGGTTCAGGGCCAATCCAGCCACCAGAGGCGTGATCCCATCGGCCTGAGTCAGAGCGGCGCTACCGACCGTCAGGTCAGCACTGGCCCCGGCCCGGCCGTTGATCCTGGCCACCAGCACGTCGCCACGGATTCCGCCGAGGCGGAGGCGAGCACCACCGCTGGCGCCGGCAGCGCCGAAGCGCAGGTCGCTGCCGACTTCCTCCATGTGGATGGCAAACCCTTCCAAGGGGGCCGCGCCTGGTACCAGGGCCAGGGGCTCGCGGCGGATTCGCACCGAGCCGCCCAGGCTGAAAGCCGCCGCTGTTGTGCTGACTCCCACGTCAAGATCACCACCCACCTCCAGGAGGCGCCGTTCAGCCGCGCTGAAGGCGAGCGTGGTGGTTCCGATCGTGCGGGCACTGATCGGTTCATCGGTGGTGTTGAAGGCAAGACTCGCCCGTCGCACCGGACCGAGCACAAGCCCAGGGATGGCGCTGCCATCGCTCTGGGTGAGCTGCAGATCCGCCGCCGTGAAGCGGCCGGCACTGCCACGTTCCCGCAGCAGTACAGCGCCGTTCACACCAGCAACGCTGAGCTGCAGCCCATCGCTGCCGTGACCGGCCGAGATCGCGACGGCAGCATCCGTGAAGGCCAGCCCCAGATCAGGATTCAGCTCACCGGGCAACACGGCGCTGAAATCACCCCTGATGCTCTGGCCGCTCACGCTCAGGCTGGCCTGACCGACCAGGCTGGTGGTGATGGTTGGGCTGAACAGGAGGGTGGCCGATCCGCTCAGGCTGACGGCATCACTGCCCTGAAGCGCCAGGTTGCCGTGCAGGCTGCCGCTCTCAAGGCCGAGCGGGCCGTAGACGAGTTCACCGCTGAGATCCGTCAGCCCCAGGTGGACCCCCGCAGCCTCGACGCGGGCACCCAAACCCGACGGACTGAGCCGCCAGCGGTCGTCCTCGATGCCGCCGCCGGCTGGATCGAAGCGCAGACTCGCGCCGCCCTGCAGACGGATGCCGGCCACCAGCAGATCCAGCTGATCGAAGCTCAGCGCCAGCAACGCGCTGGCGCTGAGGGCCGGCAGACCGCTGTCGTTCCAGTTGACGACAGCCCCATCCCCATCAAGGCGGCGGTTCAGCCGCAGGAGACCTCCGCTGACCTGGATCGAGCCCGGCAGGTTCAGGTTGTCAACTGTGCCGGTGGCAGCCAGCCAGCGAGCGCCACTGCTGCTGCCGGTACCAGTGGCAAGCACACCACTGAGGTCGAGCCCGCTCAGCTGGATGCCAACACCACCGGCTCCGAGGCTGGCACTGAGGTCTGCGCCGCCAAAGCGCAATTGATCCACGGTGGCGGTGCGGCCGTCGGCCAGGGTCAGCGTCTGTGCCTGGTGCGACTCCAGATAGAGGTTGCCGCTGAACTGGAGGTCGGAGCCGACGCTGATGCTGGCCTCACCTCGCACCCGCGCCTCCCCGGCCTGCAGCTCCAGGGTTGTGGTGCCACCGGCACTGGCCACCTCAAGCCCGTGGATGGCGCGACCCAGGTCGTTCCAGGCGACCTCCATGCGGCTGGCGCTGAGAGCAAGATCGCTGCCGCTGCTGAAGCTCACCGCGGCTTCGGCCTGAAGGGCACGACCGGTACTGCCGTCCGAGCGTCGCTCCAGCAGCACGGCGCCACGCCCGTTGCTGAGGCTGAAGCTGTTCCCGGCCAGCGCCACCGAGCCGTGGAGATTGTCGATGCCGATACGCAGCTCACTTGCGGTGTCACTGAGCAGACTGGTGATCGCCAGATCACCACTGACACTGCCGAGACCGGCGATGCTGATCGTGCCGGAGGCGACACGGAGCTCCATCAACCGATCGGGAGTGGCGAAGCGGATGGCCATCGCCTCGCTGCCGTCACCGACGCTGGTGTCAAGCGCTGCACCGGTCGTATTGACGTGCAGCTCAGCGGCGGCGGCCAGGCTCACACCAGCAAAACCCTGGAGCAGGGCCTGCCCCCTGGCCACCAGGGCAAAGCCAGCTTCGCTGCTGGAGCGGCCGCTGAGCACCAGCCCCAGGCTGGCACCGGATAGCGCGATGCCACTGCCGGGATCCATGCCCAGCGTGGCTGAAACATCGCTTGCGCTGAGGGCAATCGAGCCATCAGCGCGTCGCTGCAGGCTGAGCGTGGCAGTCAGGCTGCCGAAGCCCTCCAGGGCCATGGTCACGGCCGAGCCGCTCAGTTGCAGATGGCCCGTGCTGTCAAAGCTGGCGGCGAGCGTTCCCTGCAGATCCAAGCCATCAACACCGCTGAGCACGGCGCTGCCGTTGAGCTGGCCGCTGCGCTGACCGCCAGGACCGAGCACCAGCTCGCCACTGACATCGCGTAGACCCACAAAGGCGGCACCGCTCTCAAGACCCAGGCTCGCCGCTTCACATCGAACGACCCAGGCCGGAAGGCCCTCCCGCTCCTCCAGGGCCAGGGTGAAGTCGCCACCGAGCACCGCATCACCCAGTTGGAGGCGGCCGGATGCCCCGAGCTGGAGAGCAGGGGCAGCAAGATCAATCGGCTGCAAAGCCCCATCAGCGAGCGCCACCTGCCGCCCGGACTGGCTCCAGTCGACCACCGGCAGGGCCGGCGGCGCCAGCGCCGCTCCAGCCGATGTCGTGGTGAGAGCACGGTTGAAACGCAGGCCGGCTGCGGCCAACCCTTCGAGATGGGTACCAGCCAGGGAGAACCCGCTGATGCTGCCCTGGGTGGTGATCCAGCGGCGCGCAGGGGCACTGCTGCCTGGCGAAGGCACCTCGTCGACGAGCAACAGAGCCACGCTGCTGAGATCGAGACCCAGGCCAAGCGCCGCCGGTCCCAGACCTGCACTCAGATGGCTACCGCCGATCACAAGCTGGTTCACGGTCACGACTGAACCGTCGGAGAGCACCACCTCGGCGGGGGGCAGACTCTCCAGGAAGAGATCCCCCTCCAGGCGCATCACGTCCGTGATCTCGGCAACGCCGCGCCCGCTGAGGCGCCGCTCACCCGCCAGCAGATCGAGGCCATAGGTACCGCTGGGAGTCTCCACCGCCTGCTGCAGCGCACCGCTCCAGCTGTTCACCCCCAGGCGCAGATCGCTGAGGGTCAGGTTCAGGCCCTGCACACCGCTGACATGCAGGTCGCCCTCGGCCTGCAGCGCCCACTGGCGCCGCTGCTCACCGCTGGCATCAGTGCTGGACTGCAGCACCAGAGCACCGCGACCGTTGCTGAGGCCAGGCGACAGTCCACCGAGCTGTAACTGACCGCTCACATCGGCCAGCCCGATGCGCAGATCGGTGATGGTGCTGCCGCTCTCGACCCGACTGAGCTGCTCGAGCGCCAGACGGCCACTGAGGCTGCCGAGACCAGCCACGCTGATCGTGCCGGAGTCGATCAGCAGCTCGCGGCGATTCAGCCCATCTGAGAAGGCAACGGTCAACGGAGCCGTTGTCAGCCCGGTGGCGATGGTCTGCTCGACCGGTTGGCCCAGGGTATTGACCCGCAGCCGAGCGACCGCCTCCAGGCTCACCAGGCCCTCGAAACCCTGGAGTGCGGCGCTGGCACTGCCCTGCAGCGCGAAACCGCGCTGACCATCCGCCGCGGTGGTGACCAGCAGGCCAAGCTCGCCACGGCTGAGCTCAAGCGAAGCCTGACTGCCACCGAAACGACCGCTCACCTGCGCGGCGCCCAGCAGCAGCGACTCCGGCGACAGGGTATCGGTACGGCTGAGCAGCAGCTCCAGAGCCGGCAGGGCCATGCCGCGAAGCGCTCCGCTCGCCACCAGCTCGTAGGTGAAGGTGCTCGGATCGACGAGGTGAAGGTCGACCACATCGGCAGCCAGCCCCGGCAGGGTGGCCAGCACCACCCTCAGCAGATCCCGCACCTGCTCAGGCGATAGACCGGCTATCGGCAGATCAGCACTCCATTCGGCGTCGGAACCGAGCCGAAGCGCCACCCGTTCCACCGCCTGACCATCGCTCTGGCGGAGGCTGAACCGTTGCACCGGCAGCACCAGCAGGGGATCAACCGCCACGCCAGCCAGAGCCCCCCGGTAGGTCAGCTCGAACTGCCCCGCCGCACTTGAGGTGACGGCCAGGTTGCCGGCACCGATCTCCGCCAGCCCCTCAAGAGCGACTTGAAGCGCAGCGGCGCTGAGGCCGACGGCATCGAGAGTGCCGGTGGTGGCATCCCCTGCACCGACAGCCAGCCGGAACAGCGCGGCGTCAGCGCTGGCGGCGGTCAGGTGGAGTCGTTGGCTCTCGCTGTGCAGGAGTGCGGGCTGGCTCAGCTGTAAGGAGGCGTGTCCGTAGTGCAGGGGTTCGCTGATCTCCACCCTCAACGGCTCAATCGCCAAACCGGCCAGCGCTCCAGCAATGCTGAGCTGCCATCCCCCAATGCCATCGGCACTGACCGCGATGGCGGTGCCGGTGCTGCCAAGGCTGACGCCGGCGTTGCTGCGGGCGGCGAGGATGGCCTCTCTCAGCTGATCAGCGGTGGCGATCCCCGCAAGAGGCACCGTTGTGTAACTGGTGCCTGCGGCGCTGAGGCTGAGAGTCAGGCTTGCTCCGGCAGGCAGGCTGCCCAGGCGCAGGATCTGTGTGGAGCCTCGGGGCGCGGCCCCGGCAGTGGTCTCGCTGAGGCTGACGGTGGCAGCGGAGTTACCGCTGACAGTAGCCGTCAGCAGAGGGATGTCGCGCTCGGCGAGCGAACCGGCAAATGTCAGCCTGTAGGTGTTGCGGCTCGGGCTCTGAGCACCGGACCAGCTGACAACAACACTGCCAGGGCCAAGCCGCTGGTCCAGGGCCGTCTGGATCGCCATCGCCTGGGCCGTCACGCTCTGACCGCTGCCGCCCTGCTGCAGCACCCGGACCACCGGCGTCACCGCAGTGGTGGTGGTGGTCACCGCAAGGCTGGGCAGATCACGGGCCGCCAGATCACCCTGGAAGCCGATCAGGTAGTCGATGCTGTCGTGGCCTGTGTAGCCGCGCTTGTACGTCACCGTGACGTTGCCAACGCCGACGAGGCTTTCCAGGGCGGCCTTCAGATCGTTCTGGGTCTTGAGCGGACCGGTTCCCAGGCGGATTGGTCCGCTGCTGAGATCACCGAGGCTGAGCCGCAGCTGACCGGCAGCATTTCCATTGCCCCGCAGGGTGAGCACCAGGCGCTCGTTGCTGGGGGTGCGCGCCAACAGGGGGATGGGCGCCGTGGTCAGGAGGGCACCGCCCGCACCGGCCATGGTGAGCTGAATGCTGCCACCACCCGCGATAGGCGCATCCAGCGTGAGCTGCTGCTGCTCGGAGCGCCCCGGCAGCGACGATTGGGTTTGCTCCGCCAGCAGCCAGCGGCTGCTTCCCGCAGGGGGATCGCTCGGGGCAAGCAGAGTGAGCTGGGGCGGGCTGGCCGCCAGGGCCGGAGCGAACTGCAGCAGGAAGCCGCTGTGGCGGCCGCCGCTGACGGTGAGATTGCCGGGACCAACACCGGGCAGAGCTTCGATGGCGCTTTGCAGGGCCACGGCCAGATCCCGATCCGCCAGGGGAAGCCCTTGGGCTCCGAGGCTGTCGATCCGAGCTTCGGCATCACCCACACGAATGCGATAGATCCCTTCCCGGCTCAGCTCAGCGGGGTCAGACCGCAACTGCAGTGTGTAGGTGGGCCCCTGGCCGGTGCCACCGCTCAGCAGGCGCTCGATACGACCGCTGGCGCCAAGGAGAGCCGGACGCAGCTCGTCATCGGGCAGAGCCAGCAGAGCACGCACCCGGGCGACACTGAACTCCCCGTCCAGCTCGCCCAGCCCCTCCACAGCAAGACGCAGCTGGCCCGCGGCCTGGATCTGCCCCGTACCGTCAAAGCCAGCCACCAGAACACCCGAGAGGGTGAGGCCAGGTACACCGGACAGCAGGGCGGTGCCGCTCAGGGAGCCGCTGCGGCCGCCATCCTGGGCCAGCAGCAGCTCACCGCTGACTGCACCGATGCTCAAAGCCGGGCCAGCGGCACTGGAGAGGCCAACGGTGCCTTCGCTCACCGCAACGCGCCAACGCTCACCCGCGTCAGAACGCTCAAGACTGGCTGTGATCTGCCCCGATAGCAGCTGCCCCTGCAGATCGAGCCCCCCTCGGAGCGCAACTGACAGCTGGCGGCCGGTGGCTGCAGGCGTGACAGCCACGTCCCCACCCGGAAGGACGAGGTTGAGCGGATGGCCCGTCCAATCCGGGGCCGCCGCTGAGCTCCAGTCGATCGCCAGCGGCTGACCATGGGGAGTGAGCGCCAGGTTCAGGGCCAGCGCCGCCGTTCCGTCACCAGCCAGCGGTAATCCGGCGAGAGAGCCGACGGCGGCGCTGGCCTCGAGGGTGAGCCAGCGCCGCCGGGCACCGCCGGTCTCAGTGCTGATCACCAGCACGCCGTCCAGCCGCTCCAAGGCCAGGTCGCCCGGACCCCCCTGGCCCAGCAGCAGGGCCAGATCGGAACCAGCAAGCAACAGCTGATCCACCACCACACTGGTTGTGGTGCCAGCAGCAGTGTCGTGCAGAGTGATGGTCTGCGCGGTGCGGCTCTCCAGGGCCATGGCGCCGCTGAGGGAGAGCAGGCCGTCAATCGCGACGCTGAGATCCCCCCGCAGACGCCGTTCGGCCGCGACCAGATCCAGCGCATACCAACCATCGGCCGCCGGTATCTCCGCCGTGAGTCCGGCCGTGGTTCCATTGATTGCCAGCGCGAGACGATCGGCGCTGATGGAAAGACCAGGCAATCCCTCCAGTGCAACAACGCCCTCCACTTGCAGAGCGAGCTGCGCTTCCGCCTGTGGTGCCGTGCGGGCCACCACCGCACCGCGTAACTCGCTGAGGGTTGCACTGACAGGCCCCAGCTGCAGCGATAACGCGCCGTGGTCGACCGCAAGACCGAGCTGGCTGATGGCAGCACCGTTCCAGGCGCTCAGCTCCTGGCGCGTGAGGGTGAAGTCGCCACGCAGGTTGCCGATGCCGGCGAGGCTGACGCTGCCGTCCCGCAACTGAATCTGCTGGCGGAAGCGCTCGTCATCGATGCCGAGCGCAGCCAGAGGCTGGCCCAGCTGGGCAAGGGTCAGATGGGCTGGGCTGGCCGCAAGTTCGATCGCGGAGCCAAAGCCGGTCAGTGCGACGGTCCCACCACCCGCAGCGGCAAGGTTCGCCTTGCCCTCGGCGTCGCGACCGATCAACAGTGCCAGCGAGGCCTCGCTCAGACGGATGCCGGCGACTTCATCACCGAGGCTGGCCGTTGCATCCAGCAGCGTGACCTCAAACCAGGCGCCGGCTGCATCAACGATCCGCCGCAATTGCAGATCACCGACGAGACTGCCCACACCAGCAAGGGCAAGGTGGGCGTCCTCCACCACCACCGTGCCGGTGCCCTGGCTGTCCAGGCTGAGACGGGCCCGGCCGCGAAGACTGACCCCCTCCAGACCACTCAGTCCGATCTCACCTCTGATCTCACCGACAGCGATGCCGGCACCGATCAAAGGCAGATTGGCCTGCGCCCCGCTGAGGGACAGGCGCGCTGGTCCGGCCTCAAGCGTGACACTGCCATTGTTCAGAGCCAGATTCCAGGCGGTGGCATCGCCGACGCCGGTGGCCTCCAGGCTGAGATCGCCGGCGAGGCGGCCTGCCGCGATAGCCAGTTCACCCTGGAGCTGCAGGCGGCGCGTTGAGTCGAGCAGGTCAAGGCTGAGGTCCGTGCCATCCAAGTCCAGCGGCGTCGACCAGCTGAGCACCGGCGCATCGGGCAGCAGTGCAGCACCCGCAGCCAATGCAGCGTTGACTGCGAAGCGCGCGTCGGCGGGGACCAGGGCACTCTGGCCACTGATCTGGACCACACCGGGTTCAGCCACCAGCGACAGCCAGCTGCCGCCCCCGTGGGGATCCGCGGCCCAGATCAGGGCCAGCGCACTGCGGCCGAGGCCGAGCCAGCGCGGATCACCGGCGCCGGCCAGGCTGAGATCAAGGTCGCGGCCGACAAGCTGGACCTCCTGCAAATCCAGCCAACGACCATCCTGCAGCTGGCGGCGGCTCTGGCGCTGCTCAATGCTCAACGCACCGCTGAGGTTGCCGACGCCGCTGACGCGTCCCTGCCACTCACCGCTGAGGCTGGTCTGTGCACCTGTCAGGGCGATGAAGTTTGGAGCACCGGTAGGGCTCGGCACAAAGCCGGTGATGGGGGCAGCGGAGCTGTTGCGGCAGAAACGCACGGCGCGCCCCTCCAGCTCGATCGCAGCGGGCTCTCCGGCGGCGGCGATTGAGACCGCCATGGCACCATCAATCTGCAGTGCCGTGCTGGTGGTCAGCTCGGTGCCATCGATCGGCAGGATTGAGCTGAGCACCAGTGCGCCGCTGCAATCGCGCAGATCGAGCGCTAGGGATTCCAGGCGGAGATCGGCCGCGAGGGATTCCATGCCGATCCACAGGCGATCTGTGCTGGCGTCTGGGGTGCGCTGTTGCTCACGGCGCAGCGCAAACCGCCCCTGCAGGCTCCCCAGCTCCGCCATCGTCAGCTGACCGGCCGTCACGATCAGCTCTTCGGCGCCTCCAACGGGCTGTCGGCTGTAGCGGGCCTGGCCAGTGAGACTGACACCGGCAAAGCCATCCAGCCGCAGCTGACCATCAAGCTGCAGCTGACCGGCGCCATCGCCATCCAGCGCAACTGCAACACTGGCCTGATCGATCTGCAGGCTGACGCCGGCTTCGCTCGCACCGCTGCTGAAGCGAAGATCGCGGCCGCTGAGGCGTAGACCAGCAGCCCCGACACCGTCGCGTTGCAGCACCAGGGTGCCGCTGAGTTGCTGACCTGCAATGGTGAGACCATCACTGGCCTGCAGCTCAAGGCTTGGGACAGCGCTGGGATCACTCCAACGGATGCTGCCGGCGAGGTTGTTGAGCCTGCCAAGACCGAAGTGGGTGAGGTCGAGGCTGCCATCTCGGAGCTCAAGCACCAGGCCTGGCGCGGCTCCGCTGGTGTCGAGCCTGAGGCTGGAGCGGGCCGCCACTGCCACCTGGCCCAGATCGATCAAGACATCGGCGCTGAGCGCTGCTGGGGCAGCAACACCTGGCAGCAACTGCAGCCAGTGGCCAAGCAGGTTGTCAAGCCGGGCGACCTGCTCCGCACTGTCCCAACCCGTGATCGCCTCGATACCAGGCAGCTGCTGCAGGGTTCCCCAGAGGCCATCGGCGCGCCATTCCGGCCGGATCCAGAGACCCTGGCCCAGGGCCAGCCCGCGCACGCTGGTCACAGTGCTCGGGAGAGACGTCAGAGGCAGAAGCTGGAGGGTCGTACCGATCTCTGGCAGATCAGGAGCGGTCTGGATGATCTCAAGCAGACCGGTCGCTGGATCGATGGCCGCTGTAAATGGCGTGGTCGTGGAGGCGGAAGCACCGAGAGCACCACGCCAGCCGAGACCGCTCAGCAGCAGGGAAAGATCAAGACCGGCAGCGGAATCAAGAGCTGTACCGGCAACAAACTCAAGATCCCAATCATGCGAAATGTTTGTCTGAAACGTGGTGTCACTGGATGCATGGATGGAGCGTCCAGAGAGCTCATTCAGCCGTTGCAGCAGCCGTTCACCGGCAGGGCTGGCAGCGACATCGCAGCCATAGAGGCGAATCGCAGCATCGGCTGCGAGCAGAGAGCCAATTTCTCGCCAGATCTGCTGCTGAGAGGGAAGGCTATGGTTGGAGATAATGGCCTGACCAAGCTGGAATCGCGCCGGTGTGCCATGACCGAACAGGTGCAACCGTCCGATCATTGGCCCAGGATTCCCAATGTCCCCGCTCAGCTGTTCCGAAGGGGTGCTGGCACTCTGGGAGAGGACGTCGCAGATCGCAGCCAGGGGACTTTTAAGATGGCCGACTCGCAAGACCCAGTAATTGCCAGCCTCAAGACGTGAGGCAAGAGCTTCAAGCTCAGGCGAAGCGTCATCAACAACAAACAGATCCCGCTGTGATGCTTGGGCATTGCTCCAAGCAAGCGTTGCAGGAGCTGCACTAAAATTGCCAGAATCACCAGCACCTAAACCATCAACAGCCAAGTAAGCCTGAGCTTGAGCCGTTGATCCGATTCCTGTAATTGGATCACAATGCCAATCGTTGCTGGCATCCACCTGATGTTTCGGCAGCTCCCAGCTGGGGGCGGCGGTCTCCGTGGCACCAGCCGGCCCCCACGTCCGTGGCATCAGAGCCTGACCTGGAGCTTCCAGTCCGGTCCATGGACTGACGGGATCGATGCACACATCCTGCAGCCAGGCCAGAGCCTCGGGGGAGCGCGGCTCAACGAATGCGGAGGGCGACACCAGAGCTGACCAGAGCGGCGGATCAGCGATTCCGGCACTGACGGCAAACGACTCGAGGAACAGATCGGACATGGCCGAAAGCGCCAGGACAGAGGTGTGGACGGAAACAGAGATGCGGCAAGAGCCTCAAAAGCCGCCGCCGGGATGGGCGACTCACACCGCGACGGCCTGAAGACCAGGCTGGTGCTCAGCTGACGACCGGAAAGGAGCAGCCAGAAATCAGTGCTACCACCGACGCATTCAGCGACTTGCTTATCGCTGTGTTAAGATCTGAATACATTTTTGTTACATTTGCTACCAAAATGCCTTTACCCTCAACTCTGTCACGCAGCGCAGACAGTGTCAAGAAGGAGAGAAAAAATCAACAATGATGCCTGGATTGCAATCAGCCAGTCATGGAGCTAAAAATCTAGCAATCGCACAGCCGTCAGATAGCCAGCAACATGAAAAACAATCAGGTCGAACAAGCCCAGGCAGTAAGATAATGAATCGAGACAAATAAATCGAGACACAGGTGAAGGCAATATACCGATCATCGAGCCATAATCCAATCACACAGGTGCTGCCGAGACATAAAGGACTAGTGCTTGTCTGCAGCTCCACGGAAACACACGTCGCCAGACAAGACTTAGGCAGTGATTGTCACCCCCGCGCAGGTCAGAAGGCGCGGGGGTCGATCAGGTCAGGATTCAGCCGTCGTCGGATTGAGCATCATCACCAGTAAAGTTAACATTGATGATGATTGCATTCTTAAGAAAGTCGATGCCGCCGGCAACCTCCTGATAAGGCTGTTTAGCCAGAAATTCCAGCAAAGCTGCTCGCTGCTCGAGCGTGATCAAAGCCATGGGACGAGATGTGGACGTCGAGGTAGACCCTTCCGAGGTACCAGCTTCGAGAGATGAAGAAAGCTGTTCGCTCACGACTTGAAAAAGGTGATCATTGCGATCCTCTCATGATGATGCAGGTCGATCATTAATTCTTAACATATCGACGTCGACAGCCGGGGCAATGCCTTGGCACCAGCTTGCCAATGCCTTGCTCGCCGCTGGTGCGTTTCTGGCTCCAGAAGCCATCTGTCAAACCTGCAAGGCCAGCCATGCAAGTTTGTTCAGGCATGCGAACCAATCTGCAGCGGTTCAATCCGCCAGAATTTCAGTGGCAAGCAGAGCCCACACACGCCGACAGAATGACTCAAGAACAACTCCATCGTCGGGTCGTTCACAGCGCAGGCCATCAGTGGCAGCCATCCAGACAGGATGGCTGCCATACCAAAGCATGGGGGCATCTGGATCAAGGTGTTGACTCAGAATGAGATTGAAACGTTCAGCGCTGCGGTAGATCTCCAACTCCAGATCGCGGCTGGGGTGACGGACACCATCACCATCGCGGACCTCGATCAGCAGCGTTGCTTCGCTGAGCAGACGATCAACCCGATCAGGCTCAGCAGGGGTGAGCGCACTGAAGCGCAGCGAGTGGCGCCAGGGCCTGAGACAGAGGTCGGCAGCCCGGGCCAGGTCGGTGAGCAGCTGCTGCAGGCGCCGCTCGGCCGATGGATCCACTCCTGACGGATCTGCAGGCAGCGGCGCTGCCTGGCCATCATCACCACCCATACAGCCCGGTGAGTCCTGATGCATCAGCTTGATTGATGCCCCCTCAGACGATGGCACGGATGGAGCGCAACAGCAGTCGCAAAGGTCCAGGACGGAAGCCCGGATTGCGCCCACCGATATCCCCGAACTTGGAATGCAAGATCTGCAAGCGAGTGATACCAGCAGGATCGAAACGCAGAGGTAACCCCACCGGAGTTGCCCGCACAGTCGCTGTGAGCCGATTGAACGGAATGGTGACGCGCGAAGTACCGCTGGCCTGGCTTGAGAACTCCGCAACCCAACGCACACCGCCGGGGATCAGCTCTGTAAGACCCGCAACACCATCATGGCAGGCAACAGCCAGTTTGTAGCGCCGTCCATCGCCATCGAGCTCAAGCTGAAGGGCCCCGTAGCCGGAGAGATCGAGCGGGGGGGCGTAGATCGGTGACCGGCAACTGACGAAACCACCACCCTCCGGCTCCACAAAAGCTTCCATCCACAGACCTTCGCAAGTGGTGCGGCAGACGCCTTGGCTGCGGCCACCCATGATCGTGTCGTTCAGTGGCTGCCAACCGGCAAAGCCATCAGCGGCCACGATCAGGCGCTGATCCTGAGCAGAAACGATCATGGAGAGGTGGTGCAGAGCAGATCTGTTCAGCCTGGCGCAGCGACCCCCTCAGCGGCGGCCGCATCGGCCAACACAAGCACAGCTGCGCGCGGCTGCACCAGTTTGGCCGGCGTGCGCTGCGGCGGTTCAGCGGGGTCAAGCAACCGCTCCAGCGCCAGGCGCTTGCCGGCACCGCTGACCAGAACGATCACATGCCTGGCAGCGCTGAGCACCGGCGCCGTCAGGGTGATGCGCTCCAACCCCTTACCCGCACCGATGCTGACGGCGCGCTCTCGCTCCAGGGTGGCAGGCGTGCCCGGAAACAGCGAGGCGGTGTGCCCGTCTTCACCCAGCCCCAGCAGAATCACATCGAAGATCGGCGGATCGCCAGGGCAGAGCTGGCGAATGTGGGCCTCGAAGGCCTCGGCGGAGTCTTCAGGTGTCGCCAGTTCGGTGGGAACTGGATGAAAGCAGGCGGCGGCGGCAGGACCACCCGCCTTCAGCAGGGTGCCGGCGAGCATGCCGGCATTGCTGGCGGGGTCGCTTGCCGGAACCCAACGCTCATCGCCGAGCACCACATCCACCCGATTCCAGGGCAGATGCTCGCCGTTCAACAGGCGATAGGCCGCAGCGGGGGTGCTGCCACCGGCCAGTGCGATCTGGGCACGATCACGCTCATCGAGGGCCAGATCGAGCCAGGAGGCAATGCGCTCAGCACAGCGTCGCGCCAGCTGAGCGGCGTCGGGCACCACATCGAGCTGATAGCTGGCAGTTGTCATCGCCATCGCCTCACATCCACTCCGTGTGGAAACTGCCCGGCTGATCCAGGCGTTGATAGGTATGGGCACCAAAGCAATCGCGCATCGCCTGCACCAGGTTCTGCGGCAGGCGGGAACTGCGGTAGCTGTCGATGTAATCCAACGAGCTGCTCAGGCAAGGCACGGGAATGCCCGCCATGGCGGCATCAGCGACGACGCGACGCAGTCCTGGCAGGCGGCGATTCACCTGTTCGGCAAACCAGGGATCCACCAGCAGATTGGCCAGGCCGGGCTGCGCGGTGTAAGCATTCTGAATCCGCTGCAACAGGCGAGCACGGATGATGCAGCCACCCTTCCAGATCTGGCCGATGGCCGACATGTCGAGGTTGTAGTCGTGAAGCCGAGAGGCCTCCTGCATCAGCGCCATGCCCTGGGCATAGCTGGCAATGCAGGCCAGCACGCAGGCATCCATCAGCGGCGCCATGGCATCGGCGGGGCTACCGAGATTCAGGACCGGCGATACCTCAGGGCTGGGCAGCACTGATTCGGCAGCGAGGCGCTCGATGCGCATCGAGCTGAGCACGCGAGCGTTGAGGGCTGCATAGATGGTGGGCACGGGGATGCCCATCTCCAGCGCGCTGATCACGGTCCAGAGGCCGGTCCCCTTCTGGCCGGCAGAATCCACGATCAGCTCCACCAGATCAACGCCACTGGCAGGATCCTTGGTACGCAGACAGATTTCAGTGATCTCCACCAGGAACGAGGAGAGTTCCTCGGTGGTATTCCACTGACCAAGCACGTCGGCCATGGCGTCGCCGCTCAAGCCGGCACCACGCTTCATCAGGTCGTAGGCCTCGGCCAGGATCTGCTCGATGCCGTACTCGATGCCGTTGTGGACGGTCTTGACAAAGTGCCCAGCTCCACCGGGGCCGATGTAGGTGACGCAGGGCCCATCATCGACCTGGGCGGCCATCTTGCACACCAGGCTCTCGATCGCGTCGTAGGCGGCACGAGTACCACCCGGCATCATGCTCGGACCCTCCAGGGCTCCCTTGGCGCCGCCGGAAACACCCATGCCGATGTAGCCAAAGCTGCGGCTTTCCAGCTCGGCGACGCGCCGTTCGGTGTCGGTGTAGAGAGAATTACCGCCGTCGATCAGCAGGTCACCCTCCTCCAGCAGGGGGGCGATTTGCTGGATCATCGCGTCGATCGGTTGCCCCGCCTTGATCATCATCAGAATTCGGCGTGGTCGCTCGAGCTTGGCGACGAAGTCCTCCAGGGAGGTGGCGCCAATGATCCGTTTGCCGGCTCCACGACCCGCCAGGAACTCCTCGGTCTTGGCGTAAGTACGGTTGTAAACGACGCTCGAGAAGCCGTTGCGCTCAGCGTTGAGCACGAGGTTCTCGCCCATCACACCAAGGCCGATCAGGCCGAAGTGGGCTTTCTGTGTGGCGGAGGTCATGCCACCTATGCCGTAGCGGACGGGCACAGTGTGGCGAAGCGCAAGGGCGTTGGCAGCCTGCGGTGCGCATCTGTCAACGAAATGGCGACGACGCGTGGCGCTGACGAGACAGAAACAGGCCAGTGCCGTGATCGTGGCACTGGCCTGGCGCAGGCCGACACGGTAACGACGGCCTCGCTGGGCCGGCCAGCGTGCAGGAACTCAGATCACACTGCCATCGGCGATCGTTGCGTTCTTAACGACCACGACGATGCCGTTGCGGATGTAGAAGCCCAGCTCAGGTCGATCTGCTTCCTCAACACGGTCCTTGTTGACGATCGACACACCCTGGCCAATCCGCGCGTTCTTGTCGAGGATCGCCCGTTTGACCGTGGTGCCTCGACCGACCCCAACCGGCGTGCCACCGCGCTCGCGCAGCACAGCCCTCTCCTCGCTCGACTCAAAGAAGTCGTTACCCATCACCAGGGTGTCCTGGAGAACGACATCGTCTTCGACGCGGGAGCGCACGCCGAGAACGCAGTGGTGAATGCTACAGGACTTGAGCATTGAACCCTCACCAATGATCGATTGCGTGACCTGCGCATCAAACAACTTGCTCGGGGGGAGATAGCGGGGACGGGTATAGATCGGGAATTTTTCGTCGTAGAAAGAGAAGGCCGGATTCGGCTGATCGGTGAGAGCCATGTTGGCCTCATAGAAGGCGCCTATTGTGCCGATGTCCTCCCAGTAATCGTCAAAGAGGTAGCTTTGGAGATTATCACCACGTCGCAGTGCTTCGGGAATAATCTCCTTGCCAAAGTCTGTGGCAGTTGGGTTCTTGGCCAGCAAATCAAACAGGGTATCTCTGCTGAACACGTAAATACCCATCGAGGCGAGGTAGGGCCGCTTCAGCGCCTCATCGGCGGAAAGTCCCATCCGCGATGTATCGACCCACATAGCCTTGAGCTCCTCACCCTTCGGCTTCTCGCGGAACTCCTGGATGCGGCCATGCTCGTTGGTGTGCATCAAGCCAAAGCCCTCAGCCTGTGCGGCGTCGACAGGCAGCGCACCAATGCTCACATCAGCGCCGGTCTGAATGTGATGATCAACAAACTGGCTGTAGTCCATGCGGTACAGCTGATCACCAGAAAGGATGAGATAGTGATCAACATCCCATTCCTGGAACAGCCACTGATACTTGCGAACAGCATCGGCTGTGCCCTCAAACCAGCTTGGGCTTTCTGGGGTTTGCTGAGCGGCAAGAACCTCAACGAAGCCTTGGCCGAAACCGCTGGAGAGGTTGTAGCTCTGCGTGAGGTGGCGGTTCAAAGAAGCACTGTTGAACTGCGTCAACACGTACATCTTATTGATGCCAGAATTGATGCAATTGCTAATCGGGATATCGATCAGACGATATTTGCCAGCCAGTGGCACAGCCGGCTTGGCCCGCATCTTGGTGAGCGGGTAGAGGCGGGTGCCCGCACCCCCGCCGAGAATGATCGCCAGAACCCTCTTCATGCCACTCTCCCTGATGCCGGGCAAGATTAAGCGATCAGATGCCGCCGCAGACGTCCTGCCGACCGAATTGGAGTAAAAGTGCTGGGTCTTGTGGGATCAGCCCTGGGCTTCGTGCAAGTCGAACAGGTCCTGCACCACTTTCATGGCGATATGGCGCTGCTGGCGGGGCTGCGGCGCCCGCAGGTTGGTGACGGGCGTATGCAGGATCTTGTTGATGATGCCCTTGCTCAGGGCCTCAACCACCTTGCGCTCCCGGGCTGACAGATCCGGACCCATCCGGCTGAGCGCCTTCTGGAGTTCCTGCTCACGGATGTCTTCCAGCTGCAACCGGAGACGGTTCACCACCGGCACGGCCTCCAGGCCATCCCACCATTCCAGGAACTGACGGCCTTCCTCCTGCAGGAGGCCTTCGGCTTCAGCAGCAATCTCACGGCGGGCTTCCTGATTGCGGGTCACCACCTCCTGAAGGTCGTCGACGTCATAGGAACCGACGCCCGAAAGATCGCCCACATCCGCGGCGATGTTGCGCGGCACACCGATGTCGACCAGCAGCAGCGACGAGCGCCGATTGAGACGGGCCAACCGTTCGGCCGTGATGATCGGTTCGTCAGCAGCTGTGCTCGTGAACACCAGAGAACAGGTGCTCAGGCAATGGTCGAGATCACTCAGCGGTCGGCACTGGACCGGTAGAGCAGGGAAGTCGGCAGCCATCAGCTCAGCGCGCTCCACGGTGCGGTTGAGCAGCACCACCCCGCGTGCTCCCTTGGCCTGAAGGTGCTGGAGCAAGAGCCTGGACATGCGTCCGGCTCCAACCACAGCGATCTGCTCCTGATCAAGCGGCACCAGATCGTCGACACCGCGGCCCTGTCCAACCTTGAGCTGTGCCAGCTCGACAGCCGCGGAACTGATCGACACAGCACCCGTGCCGAGATTGGTTTCGCTGCGTACTCGCTTGCCGGTGCTGACAGCCTGATTCAGCAGGCGATTAAGAATTGGCCCGATCGAGCGATGCTCCTGACCAAGGCGATACATCTTCTTGACCTGAGACAGGATCTGACCCTCGCCCAGCACCAGGGAATCAAGCCCGGCTGCCACACGCATCAGGTGCGCAACAGCCTCTTCATGGTGGTAGGTGAAGAGGTGGGGGGTCAGCTCAGCGAGGGCCAGCCCAGAATGATCACTCAAAAAACCACCGACAGCCGTCACGCCCTGCTCGGGATGACGCAACAGCGTGTAGATCTCAAGGCGGTTACAGGTGCTGAGGATTGAGGCCTCCAGCACCTGCTCATCGGCACGCAGCCGCTGGAGGGAATCCTCCATGCTCTGCTCGGCGATGCTGAGACGCTCCCGGATCTCCACCGGGGCCGTGCGATGGCTCAGACCGACGACGGCGATGTGCATGAAGTTGGATCCTGACGTGCGCTTGAAACGGAAGGACGATTGGCGGAGGTCAGTCCCGCCACCGCCGTGGCGGGACTGACCAGACAACGCCTCGGATCAGCGCAGAGCGATGCTCTGGGCGCCGTCCTTGATATGGACGGTGGTGGTGAAGCGGGCTGTGTTGTCGAGGGTGCTGATCACCAGCGAGCTGGTGCGCGTGCAGTCCTTCTCGAACTTGACGCCGTCAAACAGCAGGCCGTCGGTGATGCCGCTGGCCGCAAACACCACATTCTCACCGCAGGCCAGTTCCTCGGCCTCATAGACGCGGTCGGGATCGGTGATGCCCATCTCGGCCAGGCGTGCCAGGTTGCCTTCCTTGGTCAGGCCCTCCCATTCGGAGGTTTGCGCCACGGCGGGGTCGTACACCAACTGACCCTGGAAATGACCACCCAGGGCCCGCAGGGCGGCAGCAGAGATCACACCTTCGGGAGCCGCGCCGATGCCCATCAGGCAATGGGTGCCGGTGCCAGCGAAACCGCAGGCAATGGCGGCCTGGACGTCGCCATCGGAGATGGGCTGTACGCGGGCGCCGGTGGCACGGATTTCCTTGATCAGATCCTTGTGGCGGGCGCGGTCCATCACCACGATCACCAGTTCATCCTTAGGAACGCCCAGGCACTGGCTGAGGATTTCGATGTTCTCGGTGGCCGACTTGCGGATGTCGACCTTGCCCTTGGCAGCCGGGGGGGCGGCCAGCTTCTTCATGTAGAAGTCGGGGGCGTTGAACAGACCGCCTCGATCGGAAGCGGCAAGAACAGCCATCGAACCACGCTGGCTGTTGGCGCAGAGGTTGGTGCCCTCGCAGGGGTCCACGGCGAAGTCGACGCCCGGGCCTGTGCCACTGCCCACTTCTTCACCGATGTAAAGCATCGGGGCTTCATCGCGCTCGCCCTCGCCGATGACGATGCGACCCTGCATCTGGATCTTGTACATGCGCTCGCGCATGGCCTCCACAGCAGCAGCGTCGGCCTCGTTCTTCAGGCCCATGCCCGTGAGCTTGGCGGACGCGATGGCGGCCTGTTCAACGACCTCGAGAATTTCCTGAATCAGGGTGCGATCCACAGCTGTCCGGCGTAGGGATGGGGGTGCGTCGAGGGAGGCGCTGCGGCGGCCGAGGTTTCAGCGGCTGCAGGCCCTCTCGGGCAATGAGCGCCGCCCACTGTATCAGCGCTCGCCGAAGGGGCGCGCCAGCGCCAGGCGAGCCGATTCCTACAATCCGCCTCTGTTCCGCCCCGGTGGCACCCCCATGAGCACCAAGCCCCTGGTGATCTCCCCCTCGATCCTCTCCGCTGACTTCTCGCGACTGGGCGAGGACGTGCGTGCCGTGGACGAGGCCGGCGCCGACTGGATTCACGTTGACGTGATGGACGGGAGGTTTGTCCCCAACATCACCATCGGTCCGTTGATCGTCGAGGCGCTCCGGCCGGTGACCGCCAAGCCCCTGGACGTTCACCTGATGATCGTCGAGCCTGAAAAGTATGTGGCGGACTTTGCCAAGGCCGGTGCCGACATCATTTCGGTTCAGGTGGAGGCCTGCACCCACTTGCACCGCAACCTGGCCCAGATCAAGGATCTCGGCAAGATGGCCGGAGCCGTGCTGAACCCCGGCACACCGATCGACACGCTCGAGTATTGCCTTGAACTGTGCGACCTTGTGCTGATCATGAGCGTGAACCCCGGCTTCGGCGGTCAGAGCTTCATCGAGAACCAGGTGCAAAAGATCCGAGACCTGCGCCGCCTGTGCGATGAGAAGGGTCTTGATCCGTGGATCGAAGTGGATGGCGGCATCAAAGCCGAGAATGCCTGGAAGGTGATTGAAGCCGGCGCCAACGCCATCGTGAGCGGATCCGGTGTGTTCAACCAGCCCAGCTACGCCGATGCCATCACCGGCATCCGCAACAGCAAGCGGCCTGTGGCCGTGGCTGCCTGACCCAAGAACCAATAGAGCAACCATCAGCGGCGGGTCATCCTGCCGCTGATCACTGCCCTCGCGGAAGCGAGGGCTTTGTCATGGCAGTGGCGGCTCAGGCGGCTACCGATCAGCTGGGCCCAGCGATCAACTGGCGCCGCAACGGATCAGCTGCTGAAGAACCAGCCGTAGCTGTGCAGGCCGATCCCCAGCAGGTTGACGCCGATATAACAGACGCAGATCACCACAAGCCCGGCCACTGCCACGAGGGCCGGACGGCGCCCCTGCCAGCCACGGCTGAGGCGGGTATGCAGATAGGCGGCATACACCAGCCAGCAGATCAGGGCCCAGGTTTCCTTGGGATCCCAGCTCCACCAGCTGCCCCAGGCTTCGTTAGCCCACACGGCACCGCTGACGATGCCGATCGAGAGCAGCAGAAAGCCAACCGTGATCGTGCGATAGCTCAGGCTGTCGAGCTGCTCACTGAGTGACAAGCTGGCGCTCGCGAGATTGAGGGCAGCCGGTGCAGGAGCGGTGGCCAGCTGTGCCTGACGGAAGCCGCCGCTGCCGATCGAACTGCTGCGCAGCTCGAGGTCACGGCCGCGATCGGTCACGAGAACCGCAGCGGAGAGGAGGGAGCCCACCAGCAAGGCGGCGTAGCTGACCATGATCACGCTGACGTGCATGACCAGCCAGCTGGAGCGCAAAGCGGGCACCAGCGGAGCGGCCTGCTGCAACTGATCGGGGAGAGCAAAACTCGCAAAGGCAACACAGCCCAGAGCCATCGGCGTAGCGGCAGCTGGCACCAACGGCGAGGGGTAGCTGCGCTCCACCAGCAACTGGGTCAGCGTGCAGGCCCAGGCGAGGAAGCAGAGCGATTCGTAGAGGTTGCTGATGGGGAAATGGCCGCTCTGCCACCAGCGCAGCACCAGCTGGGCCGTCAAGCTGAGGTTGGCAGCCGCCACCAACAGGCGCACAATACGGCTACCCCGACCGCCACTTTCGCTCACACTCCAGAAGGCCAGAGGCAGAGCTAGCAACAGCAGGGCAAAGGCGGCCAGACCGAGGCCAAGAACAGGATCACTCACAGGTTGGGAATGGTCAGGCGATCGTCAACGTCAGTCTGGCAAGCCGGGCGGCCGATCAGCGGCTGGCCTGGCGCAACAGATACACGCCGGCAGCAAGGCCAATCAACACGGGCAGCCAAGCAGCGAAGAAGGGCGTGAGCGCACCCTTGATGCCCAAGGAACTGAAGATAAAGGACATCAAGTAGTAGCCAAAAATCAGCAGAACACTGATGCCGAATCCCTGACTTCGGCTGGTGCGTGAATTCGGCCGCACTCCCAAGCTACTGCCAATCAAACCAAATACAAGACAAATGGTTGGAAAGGCAAACTTCTCTTGAATACGCACGCGCAGACGCCGTGCTTCTTTGTAATCGCCAGCACCGGCGAGTAATCGCTCAGCACGGACCGCCTGAGCGACGGTCATCTGCTCAGCACTTTTGGGCAAGCTGGCTACGTCGATCGGCGCCGAGGTAAATGGATAGAAGTAGCGATCAAATTCAGCCGATGTCGTGCGACCACTCAAGCGATCAATCGTGAACAGACGACCTTGGCGAAACTCCCACATGCTGCGAGCATCGTTCCAGGTTGCTGTATCAGCCACCAACACCTGTCGCTGGCCCGCCCGGGAAAAATCGAGGACGGTAACATCCTTCATGCCACCACTTGTGGACTCACGTGCGTAGAACAACTGGGCAAGACCGTGATCTGTTCGCAAACTCTCGGCTTCTTGGATGAGAACTGGCCCAAACCGGGAATAAACAACATTGGATCCTTTCTCCGAAGCTATTGCACGACCCAAGGCGGCATCAAGGGTGTTGGCAGCGGCAAGGTTGGCGCTGGGGACGACCACGTCGTTGAAGAAGAAAGTCAGCAGCGTCATCAAGCTGGCCACCATCAAGGCCGGCATCACAATCCGACGTGTGCTGACACCTAGACTGCGCAGAGCCGTCAATTCGCTGGAGCCGGAAAGGCGGCTGTAGCCCAGCAAAGTGGCCATCAGCGTGGCCATGGGGAAACTGAGGACCAGAAAACCAGGAAGTCGCAGGCTGAGCACCTGCATCGCCACCAGAGGCGGCAAACCGGCTTCCGCCACCTTGCGCACCAACTCAAAGACAACTCCCACCGACAAGGAAACGGCAGTAAAAGCGGCGATTCCGAACAGTAATGGCCCGGTCAGCTCAGCAATCAGCCAGCGATCGAGCAAGGGTAGACGTTGCCAGAAAAGAAGCAGGGATGCCCAGCGCAACCGGAGTGACGTGAGGAAGGAAGAGCGTGTCACAGGCGAAAGTCCTCGCCGAGATAGTGACGGCGCACCAGCGGATCCTTGGCGATCGCATCCGAGGGTCCACTTGCCAGGATTGAACCCTCCGTTAGGATATAAGCACGGTCAGTGATTGACAGGGTTTCACGCACGTTGTGATCCGTGATCAGTACACCCATGCCACGGCGGCGCAAGCCGGTGATCAGGTCGCGCAGATCAGCAACCGCGAGGGGATCGACGCCAGCAAATGGTTCATCCAGAAGCAGGTAGCGTGGCCCGCTTGAGCCCACAGCCAAGGCGCGGGCCACCTCGCAACGGCGACGCTCGCCACCGGAGAGCTGATAGCCGCGGCGATGGGCAAAGGCGCTGAGATGGAATTCTTCGATCAGCACATCTGTGCGTTGGCGCCGCTCGACCGCGGCCAGGCCACTCTCCTGCAGAGCAAGCATCAGGTTCTCGCGCACGGTCAGACTTCTGAACACACTCGCCTCCTGCGGCAGATAGCCGATACCAAGACGAGCCCGCCGCGGCATCGGCAGCTCGGCAACATCAAGATCATCCAGCAGGACAGAACCCTGATCCGGCCGCAGTAGACCGGTCACCAGATTGAAAGTCGTGGTCTTGCCGGCACCATTGGGGCCCAGCAGACCGACAACCTCGCCAGGGTGGAGGCTGAGACAGACCTGCTTGACCAGCGGACGACCAGCGATCGTGAGCGCGACATGATCGAGCACCAGGCTCATGGTTGCACCGGCAGAGGTCGCAACTGCTGCGACTGGGCAGCATTCGGTTGGGATGGCGGCGGCAGTCGCAGCCTCGAAAACACCTGTTGTCCCGCAGGCGGCAGAGCTAGCAGGCGTTCGCTGCCGACGAGGTAAATCACCTGCTCGGCACGAAGCAGGCTGCCGCTCGCCTGAACGATGTCGACCTCACCACTGAGGACGACCCTGCCCTCACGGCTGAAATACTGAGCCTGACGCGCTGTAGCCACAACCCGTTGATCGGGATAGACAATGCGGACGTTGCCACTGGCCGTCACCACACCGGTGGACTGATCCACGCGCTGGAGATCGGATTCGATCGAGACCAGACCGGTGTTCAGGCGAGAGCCTGAGGAGCTGGTGGACTCTGCCGAGCTGCCAGCTGCCGAAGCCTGCGCTGGGGGCAGCACCGGCGTAGCCACGGGAGGAGCAGCGGCCGACACCTCTGGTGCCGACCCCATCCAGGCAGCCAGCAGCAGAGGCAGACCGATGCGGTTGGGGTTGAAGCGCAACTGGAAGGGCCAATTGTGCTGTTTCGGTGCCAAACCCGCTGCCTTGCAATCAGTGGGAGCCATCGTATCGGTGACTGGCGAACACAAGTCGGGGCAGAGGCAGAGCCTCAGGGGGCTGGCCCTGCTGCAAAGCCTGCAGACGCTGTGCCGCAGGCTCACACAAGGGGTTCAGGTCGAGGCCGAGCAGGCCGGGGTCGCTGCTGCGCAAGCGACCCAACCCCTCACCCAGCAGCACCGTGGCCCCCCGCAGGTTGGCGCGCTCTAGATGGATATGGGCGACGGCGATCTGAAGAATGCCCTGCAGCACCCGACGGCACGGGCCCTGGGTTTCATGCCAGAGCTCTTCAAAACCGTCGTGACAGGGGTACCAGCTGGCCGCATTGAACAGGTTCACCGCTTGCTGGAAGCGGTAGTCGGCCATGAGGTCAAGCTCCTCAGGGTCGTGCCCGTTGGTTGCGTCCGGCGGCACCCAGCCCCTCAGCGGCGGGCCGGCTTCTTGGCCGGAAGCTTACGCAGGCGGATCGACTCCGGCGTCACCTCCAGCATCTCATCGGGGCCGATGTACTCCAGAGCACGCTCCAGAGTCATCTGCATCGGGGCCTGCAGGGTGTCGAGCTCCTCAGCGCCGGCGGAGCGCATGTTGGTGAGCTGCTTGGTCTTGCAGACGTTGATCTCCAGATCCTGGGGACGGTTGTGCTCGCCGACGAGCATGCCTTTATAAACCTTGGTGCCGGGGCTGATGAAGAACTGGCCGCGATCCTCGGCGTTCTTGAGAGCGTAGAAGGTGGCGGTCCCCTCCTCAAAGGCGATCAGAACACCATTGCGACGGGCATCGAACTCGCCCTGCATCGGGCGATAGTCGAGGAACGAGTGACTCATGATGCCCTCACCGCGGGTGGCGCGGATGAATTCACCACGGAAGCCGATCAGGCCCCGGGAGGGCACCACAAACTCCAGCTGAGTACGGCCGTCGTTGGTGTTCTCCATGTTCTGCATCTCGGCCTTGCGGATGCCGAGCTTCTCGATGCAGGCGCCCACCGACTCCTCAGGTACATCGAGCACCAGAGTTTCAAAGGGCTCGGAAGGGGTGCCGTCGATGGTGCGGAAGATCACCTGCGGCTGGCTCACCTGGAACTCATAGCCTTCGCGGCGCATCGTTTCGATCAGGATGCCCAGGTGCAGCTCACCGCGACCGCTGACAGCCCAGCGATCGGGGGAGTCAGTGTCCTCAACCCGCAGGGCCACGTTGGTGAGCAGCTCCTTGTTGAGACGATCGCGCACCTGGCGGCTGGTGACAAACTTGCCTTCCTTGCCAGCGAAGGGCGAGTCGTTGACGACGAAGGTCATCTGCAGGGTGGGTTCATCCACCTTGATCAGCGGCAGTGCCTCCGGGTTGTCGGGGCAGGCGATGGTCTCGCCGATGTTCACTTCATCAAAACCGGCCACGGCCACCAGGTCACCAGCGCGGGCCTCTTCGATCTCAATACGCTGCAGGCCCTGGAAGCCCAGCAGCTTGCTGATGCGACCACGCTTGACACTGCCGTCGTCGCGCAGCAGCGCCACAGGTTGATTGGCGCGGATCATGCCGTTGTGAATGCGCCCGATCATGATCCGGCCGAGGAAGTCGCTGTAGTCGAGCGTCGTCACCTGCAGCTGCAGGGGCTTCTCGGGGTCACCCACCGGCGGTGGAACATGGCGCAGGATCGCATCGAACAGCGGCTTCATGTTGTCGCTGTCTGTCTTCATATCCGGCTTGGCGTAACCGCCCATGCCGCTGCCGAACAGGTAGGGGAAATCGCACTGGTCGTCGTCGGCGCCCAGCTCAAGGAACAGGTCGAGCACCTTATCGACCGCCTGCTCGGGATCGACACGGGCACGATCGATCTTGTTGACAAACACGATCGGCCGCAGCCCCTTCTCCAGAGCCTTCTTGAGCACGAAGCGTGTCTGGGGCATCGGCCCCTCGTTGGCGTCCACGATCAGCAGACAGCCATCCACCATGCCCAGCACCCGCTCCACCTCACCGCCGAAGTCGGCGTGGCCCGGGGTGTCGACGATGTTGATGCGGATCCCCTCGTAATCCACCGCGGTGTTCTTGGAGAGGATCGTGATGCCGCGCTCGCGCTCCAGGTCGTTGGAGTCCATCACACAGGTGGGCACCGCCTCGTTGTCGCGAAAGATGCCCGACTGGGCCAGCAGCGCGTCCACCAGAGTGGTCTTGCCGTGGTCAACGTGGGCAATGATCGCGATATTGCGAATCGGTGTTCCCGGATGCGCGCCGCTCATGAAGGAAGGGTTGGGGTAATCGGTAGGGGCACGCCGCAGCTGGGGGCTGGAGGCCGCAACGGGCAGCGCGGGGCTGGCGTTGGCGTGGGAGCAGTGGTGGATTCCCTGGTCCTGAACGGGCCGAAGCCGGGTTCAGGCGTGGTCTGCGACATGAACCGCGAGCACAGGCTCGACAGCATCACGACGACAGCGCCTCAGCATCCGTGAGGCGGTGCTTGCGGACTGCTGGTTCAGGAGGAGTGAACCAACGGCTTGGAAACGGCCAGGGTGAGACCTTCGATCCCTACGGTGCGTGAAGCAATGTTATCGCAAGCCGGTCTTGCCCCTCAACGCCGTTCCACCAGGGTGCCGCGTGTGACGCCAAGCCGGCTGTCCAGCTGCTCCTGTTGCCACACCTCGCGGCCACTCACCTCGCCGTCCAGGGCACGCCGGTAGAGATCCAGCCGGCGCCGGCTGTCCTCAGCATCTTCCTGGAGCAGCTCAAGGCGGAAATGCCGCAGACCAGCCCGCAGGAAGGCCGGAATCGCTTCAGCAGCGGTCTGGGCTCGGCCATTGAACAGCGTGTTGCGGCAGCCCAGATCGGCCCGCAGGGGATGGTCAACACCGCTCCGGTCGCGCAGCACCACCGTGTGCTGTTCGCAGGGGCGCCCGCAATCGGTGTGATCGTGGCCATCGGAGAGGAAGGCGCAGAACAGGCAGTGCTCCATGTGAAACAACGGCATGTGCTGGTGCAATGTCACCTCCACCGCATCGGCGGGACAGGCGGCCACAAGCGCCAGCAGCTGCTCAAGGGCCAGGTCATAGCTGGCCGTGATCCGCTCGAGCCCCCAGCGACGCAGAAACCAGCGGGCCGTGAGCGGATTGGCCACGTTGAGCGAGAAATCACCCAGACAGGGGGCAAGCGGCGTCAGCCGCTCCAGCTGATCGGCGTTGCGAACCAGATAGCCATCGGGTTGAGCCCGCAGCAACGGCTCCAGACTCCACGCCTCATCCGGCCGCACAATCCGCTGACCAGCAAGCCAGATGCCACCAGGCCAGATCCCGCGACCGATGGCCACGGCCTCCCGTAGCTCTGCAGGTTGCTCCAGGTCGGCGATGACGCGGTGCAGTGGCTGGTCGCGCAGGGCGCGCAGTTGCTCAAGGCTGCGCACCAGCACCGTGAGCCTGGGCTCCAGCGCACCGTCATCGGCACCACGGTGCAGCGGCGTTGCTGGATCGGAACCGGGCAACACCGCAGCCGACACAGCAGCGACGACCGGTCGTGCCGGTTCCCTGGAACGACAGTCAGAAGCCTGCTCGAGATGATCGACGAGGGCGCGACGCAGACGATTGAGCTCAGCCACCGGCAGGAACAGACCATCAGCGAGATCGACCTGGAGTTGGTTCAGCTGCCAGGCGGTGCCCCCCAGGCGACCGAACTGCTGGCGCAACCGCCCGGCATCCAGAGCCGTGGCTCGGGCGGGCTGCAACGGTTCACGCGAGCGCACACGATGCGGCTCGACGCGGAGACCATCCACTGCCAGCAGCTCCAGTTGCATGGGCTGACCAACACTGCCGCTGACGCGCAGATCGAGCGCACGTCTGCGCTCCGGTGTGGGCCGCTCCGCCAGGCGCTGCAGGTGCTTCTCCAGCTGTGGATCGCTGGTGAGCCAGCAGGGGCTGCCGGGTCGCAGACCCCGCAGATCGAGCCGGCCCGGGCCGAGACGCAGAGCCAGCCGCCCCCCGGGACGGGCTTCAACCCGCATCAGCCGACCCCCCACTTCGCGGGGTGGCAGCAGCGGATCATCACTGGGCACCTCCAGCACAATGCCATCACCGGGCTTGAGAGGTTCGCTGCTGCGCAGCAGCAACCAGTCGCCCGGTTCAAGGCGTTCAAGCCGACCCAGCCAGGGGCCGCGTTTCTTGCTCCAGCGACCCCGCACAAGACGGCGGTGGTTGACACCCTGCAGCCAACCGCTGTGCAGACCGCGCGAAAAGCTGAGCTCAAGCTGCCGCCGCAACGCCGGAGGCGTGGCAACAGGCGTGGCGTCTCGCTCGCCGCTCGCCTCCGCCTGGCCATCGGCCGTGCGCAGCCGATCGAGTCCTTGTCGATAGGCCTCTGTGACGGCTGCAACATAGGTGGCCTCCTTGAGCCGACCCTCGACCTTGAGGCTGGCCACACCGAGCTGCACCAACTGGGGCAAGAGCTCCCAGGCAGCCAGATCCTGCGGGGACAGCAAATAACGGCGTTCACCCAGATCGCGTTCCTCTCCGTCGACGATCAGCTGATAGGGCAGGCGGCAGGCCTGGGCACACTCGCCGCGATTGGCACTGCGTTGCCCCAAGGCCTCGCTGGTCAGGCACTGACCGGAATAGGCCACGCACAGAGCGCCGTGCACGAACACCTCCAGCGGCATCGTCACACCCCGATGCTGCAACTGCTGTGGAAGTCGCGCCAGATCGCGCAGAGTGAGCTCGCGGGCCAGGACAACCCTCTGGCACCCGATTTCAGCCGCCATCGCCACACCGGCGGCACTGGTGATCGACATCTGCGTCGAGCCGTGCAGGGCCAGACCAGGTGTGATCTCGGCGGCCAGCAGAGCAAGGCCGATGTCCTGGACGATCAGCGCATCGACCCCAGCCTGCTCGGCCTGGCGGAGCAGCGCGGCTGCCTGCTCCAGCTCATCGGCGAACACCAGAACATTGAACGTGAGGAACCCCCGCACACCTCGGGCGTGCAGCCAGGCCATCACCTCCGGCAGGTCCTCGCGCCGGAAATTTTCAGCCCGCAAACGGGCGTTGAAGCTCTCCACACCGAAGTAAACGGCATCCGCGCCGTTGGCAACCGCTGCCCGCAGCGAGGCCCAGCAACCGGCCGGAGCCAGCAATTCGGGCAGCTGCGGTGCGCTGGGTGCGTTGCCGGTGGGTCTTGCCATCGCCATCAGCGCTCCAGCGCCTGGGCAGCGGCAAAGCTGCGCAGAGCATCGGCGCTGCCTTCGAAGCGCCAGTGCCAGGGCTCATAGCTGACCCCCTGGCGATTGCCCTGGGGGAAAGAGAGGTGGAAATGAAAGCGGTTGGCGTTGGCCAGCAGCCAGCGGAAGGCCGGGGTGCGCTCAAAGGAGATGGAAAGATCAGTACCTGGATCGCCAGCGTCACCGAGATCAACAGCAAAGCCGGTGCTGTGCTCGGAGAACCCAGGCGGGGCGCTGACCCGAGCCCGCTCGATCGCGCTCTGGTTGCGCTCCGACTTGATATCAAAGAAAAGATGCTTCTGCAGGGCAATCGACCGGAAGGCGCTGAGGACGCGGATCTCGACGCCATCGGCGGCGGCGGCGGCCTGCAGATCCCTCAGGGCGAGGGCCGCGTCAGGCCGCAGGGCAACGCCGGGAGCGATCTCCTGCAGGGATGCCGCTGGTGCCTCGGGGTAGGGGAAGTGACCAAGCAGCCGGCCATCGGGACCAGGGCGGGCGTTGAGACCCTGCACTGGCGGTGGCGCCAGCAAGCGCCGCAGGGGCTGGGGCGCGACAAGAACCAGAACAGCGGCGGCGCAGGCGAACGAGAGCGCACCGATGGCAGCCATGCGCCAACTGCGCCGAGGCCTGAGCACCGGTGAGAGGGTGCGGCGGGCCAGGGGAATCTCATCGACCGCGGAACGCGCGCCACCAGGGCGACGGTTTGCCGGCGGACGCACCGCTGCCGGGGAACCCGTTGGACGCCGGCCGGCACTGGGCAAGCTAGAACTCCAAAGCGAACGGTGTTGGTCGATGCTAGGGCGAGGGCGCCAACATCCAGCGATCAGCATCGCAGCGGTGTTAGCTTCGGCGCCAAGATCCTTCTGGCGGAGCGGGTTTCAAGATGTTGCGAGTCGCGGTGGTGGGCGGCGGCCCGAGCGGTTCCTGTGCTGCCGAGGTGCTTGCCAAGGCCGGCATCCAGACCTGGATTTTCGAGCGCAAGCTGGACAACGCCAAGCCCTGCGGAGGCGCGATCCCTCTGTGCATGGTCGCCGAGTTCGACCTGCCCGAGTCGATCATCGATCGCAAGGTTCGCAATATGAAGATGATTTCCCCTTCCAATCGGGAAGTGGACATCAACCTTGAAAACGAGAATGAATACATTGGCATGTGTCGCCGCGAGGTGATGGATGCCTTCCTGCGCAACCGTGCGGCAGAGCTTGGCGCCAATCTGGTCAATGGATTGGTTACCAAAATCGATACGGGCACTAACCGACAAGGGCCCTATACACTCACCTACTCCGATTACAGCGGTGGCGAAGCCACAGGTGAAGCCAAAGAACTGGAGGTCGATATCATCATTGGCGCCGATGGAGCCAACAGCCGTGTCGCCAAGGCTATGGACGCCGGTGATTACAACGTGGCCATCGCCTTCCAGGAGCGCATCAAGCTTCCTCCCGAAGAAATGAAATACTATGAAAGCCTAGCGGAAATGTATGTTGGCACTGATGTTTCCCCTGATTTTTATGCCTGGGTTTTCCCCAAGTACGATCATGTCGCCGTGGGCACCGGCACCATGCAGGACAACCAGGCTCTGATCAAAAGCCTGCAAGAAGGTATCCGCGAGCGCGCCAAGAAGCGCTTGGTCAACGGTGAAGTGATCAAGGTAGAAGCTCACCCGATTCCCGAACATCCACGCCCCCGTCGCGTGGTGGGACGGATGGCCCTGGTCGGCGATGCTGCTGGATACGTAACCAAGAGCTCGGGCGAGGGCATCTACTTTGCAGCCAAAAGCGGCCGCATGTGCGCCGAACAAATTGTCGAGGCCAGCCAGCACGGTCAACGCATTCCCAGCGAAGCGGACCTGAAGAAGTACCTGAAAAAGTGGGATCGCCAGTACGGCGCCACCTACAAAGTGTTGGAAATTCTTCAGAATATCTTTTATCGGAACGATGCAGCCCGCGAGGCTTTCGTCGAAATGTGCGACGACAAGGACGTGCAGCGCCTCACCTTTGACAGCTACCTCTACAAACGGGTCGTGACGATGAACCCCTGGCAGCAACTCAAGCTCACCTTGCTGACCCTGGGTTCTGTGTTACGAGGCAATGCACTGGCACCGCAGGGCTACAAGCCCGTTCCGAGCGCCGTGAGGGACGAGTCTGAAGTGAACGCGATGCTGGCTGTAAGCACCATCAAGGGTGGTATTCGCGTTGGTCATCGCAACAGCGGTACCGAAGATAAGCGTGAACCCGCCCTGACAGCGAAGTAACTTTCCTGTCCAACAGCTTGGGGCAACGAACCCAGTGGCCGTCCGGTCACTGGGTTTCGCATCGCCAGGCACCCAGTTCGGCATAGCGTCGTCGAATCCACCAGACCAGGAAGCTGACAACCGTCACATCGTGGCGCGGCCTCCACCATCACCCACAGAAACGGCCTTGAGGCCATGGCAGACGTAGCAGTCAACAATTCAACCGTCCGCGTGCTTGTTGAAAACGACAAACACCTGGCGCGCCTGACCAAAATCTATGGGGATTACGTCGCGATTATTCACCATAGCGACGGCAAGCAAATGGTCGTGTACGACAGCCATGCACTGCTGGAGCAGGTGATTGACCATTGTCTCGATGACAACCCCCACTGGACAGCGCGATTCGGCTGTTCGGGCTAGCTGTTCCGTCTCGGCTCAATGTTCAGTGGCGAATCAGTGGCGAACCCGTCAACGTCGCCGCAGCATCACTTCAGTGCTGAACAGGCGCTGACCATGGTGAAAATTCATGCCAGCCGCGTGGGGGCGTTGGCCGATCAACCGGATCAGCCTGGTGGTTGTGGCATCGAGGCTGCCGCGGTCAGGATGACCTGAAAGCGATGGCGGACAGCTCATGGCTGACCTTGTCGTGTGGCTGGCAGGGGCCGGCCCGGGCGCTCACAGACGATCGCGAGGCCGTGGCAGCTGTGTGGATGTGCACAGTGATTTGAACCGCTGTGCACCGCTCCACGGCACCGCCCCAAGGGATTGCGGCTGATCAGGACCATGGTCGACAAGCTGCTCCGGCCTGCTTAAAAAAGGGTTGTGTGCTTACTCGTCATGATCAGATCTCTGCTGCGCGCCGCCAGCCTCGGCGCAGTGCTCTGCACCACCGTGGCCGTGCTGCCCGCATGGGCTGAGATGCCCCTGAGCCGAATTCGGGCTGCGAACCTGGCACGGATGGAGGCCGAACGCATCAACGGTGGGCTCAGCCAATACTTCACGGCCGACTGCATGCACCAGAAAGGGGGGGGCTCCTGCATGGTGAATGCAGGGCCAAACGGCTATCTGTTTGATTTTCCAGGTGGTCCTCCAGGCTGGCAGGTAAACCCACAGTCAGCCACAAAGGAAACCCGAATCCTGATTTCACCGGATGGCACCAGTGTGGTGAACGTGGAATACAACGGCGCCCCGCGCTGACGCAGCAGCTTCACGCATGGGCGGCAGCGGTGGCTCACCCGCCAGGCTGCCGCCACAGGGCCACCGCCTCAAACCGACAGATCTGGATCTGGCTGCATTGTTGGCCGGCGACAGGCCGGCCGAGGTGATTGACGCGGGCGCCTGCGTCGTTGAGATCGGCCAAAGCCCGCTGATCAAGCAACAGTGATCAGCGTTCCACACCTCGACGCAGCAGACGCCGGAACAGGCGATAGCCTTTGCGGACGCCATTGAGTAGGCTGGCTGGAATCGGTAGAGCCAGCGGCGCAATCAGCGGTCGGTAGACACGGTGATAAGCCCAGCGCAGATCCCGCCAGGCATGGCAGGGCTCAGGATTGAGAAAATCGGAGATATCCACAATCAGGCCACGGCCCTGATGGAGCATCACATTGCGGCCGTGCACATCATGGCCATGGAGACCGCGCTGCATGGCGTAGGCGATTGCCTCATCAATGTCGACAATCGCCCGCACTGGAATGCGAATGCCAAGGCGCAGGCAGTCGTAAAGAGTGATGCCATCGAGACGACGCAACACCAGGTAGTGATCGCAGGCATGAAAGCACTGCGAAAAGGCGCGATGGCAGCCGATTCGACGATAGACCTCCGCCTCCTGTTCAAGGCCAGGACGACCTGGGGCATACACCTTGACCACCAATGTCGGATGGGCGGGATGATGAAACACGGCCGCATAGTTGCCGCAGCCGATGGTGCGCCAGGGGGCAGGCAGTTTAAGAACCTGAACCGGATCATGGGGATCGAAACTGTGCACACGCAGCTGCGGCAGGAGCTTCTGCTCAACACGCACCAGCAGCTCCGGCAGATCATCGGGGGTGAAGGGGTGCGGCACAGGTCGGAAGATCTGAAAAAGAGCTGCGGAACATCGACGACGACCTCATGCTATGGAGATTCGGCCATCTGTCTGCAGGTCGACCGCACCGGCTCCATCACCAGCAACAACAGGCGATTGCCCTCAGAATCGAGACCCAGGCTCCCGTCACGACAGATTGCAGGCGGGGGCATCCAGCCACGCCCCCCAGTCCCAGCAGGCCAGCGCCACAGTCAAGGACTTGTGCTCAGTCCATGCTGCAGCAGCTGGGCCAGCAGCGTACGGTCAAAGCATGCCGACCCAGCGGGATCGTCGGCAGCCGTGACCGGGGCCGATCGCCACCCCAGTGCAACGGCACAGCTGCATCCATCTGCATGGCGGGCCCTGCGGAGCGGCTGGCGTCCCGCAGCTGGCGTCCACAGGAGACAGCCCCTACAGTGCGTTGACCGTATCGGACGCCAAGGGGTGAGTCAACCGCAGGAACGTAAGGATGTGGCTTTGGCCTATGCCTTGTGGTGTCTTTCTCTGGTTGGGATCTGCGGTGTCCAGCGCCTTTATCTCGGCCAGGTGGGCTACGGGCTGGTGTTGCTGCTCAGCTTCGGCTTCTGCGGCATCGCCCAACTGCTCGATCTGATTCTGCTACCAGCTGCTGTCGGTGAGGTCAACGGCGCAACCGGCGTCAGCAGCGGTGCCAGCGCGCAGCCGCGAGCACAGGCAGCCGCCACAGCTCCAAGCCGGCTCTCCACGGCAGCGGTCCCATCCACAAGCCAGGGCCAGGATGACGATCTCGACGCCCTGCTGCGCGAGGCCAGGAGCTCCGTGGCACGCACTGAGCGCCAGGATCAGCACTGAGCACCGCTGCAACTGGTAGCCCTTTAGCCTGAATGATTGCCTGAACCCTGAGATGGAGTCGGACAAGCTGTTTGAGTCGGTCAAGTTCCTGCTGCGCAGTGTGCGGCAGCTCAGTGATCGCTTCGTTGAAAATAATGAGAAATCCAACCGCAGCTTTGAAGCGGTTCGCGCCGACATCATTGATCTGTCCTGTCGCCTGGAGGCCATTGAGAAGGATCTGCAAGCCTTCCGCGACCGCGAGCTGCTGGCGGGCGAGATGACAGGCCGGCCGATCACGCTGCCCGTGCCGGCCGGCCATGAGGACCTCACGATCCCTGCATTGAACCTGCCACTGGAGGGTCTGCTCGATGCCTATCGCTCTGCGCCAGCCCTGCTCCAGCCATTCGCCAGGCCCTGCAGCGTCAGCGGCCGCAGCCTCAGTGGTGAACTGAAGGATGTTGAACTTGAGGCGTTCGCTCAGGGTTCAACCTGGATGATCGAACTGCAGGATGGCTCCTGGCAGTTGCTGCCCCGTCCGGGTGTACTCAGCCGCCAGACCCAGCTGCAAAGTCTGGAGCGCTTCTATGCGATCAGCGGCAGCACGGAGCTGCCGGCAGAGCTGGAGCTGCTGCAACCCGCCGTGGCTACCAGCGTGGAACATGGCCGCCGCTGGATGCTTACAGCCAAGGGGCGGATCGGCGTTGAAGCCGACCCGCTGAAGCGCAGCCTTGAACAACGCCTGAGGGCCCTGGAGCAGACGCTGCAGCGCCTGGAGCCGCAACCCTGAAACCCGCCGCATGGATCGAGGCCCAGCGAGTGGGATTCAGGGAATGGCCACGCGGCCGAGGGTTTCAACCGTCCAGCGCTGGCCGTCCTGGCGCAGCAGAGCCGGCTCAATCAGCTGTGGTTTGCCGATGGTCTGTTTCTCGTAGCTGTAGAGGCCCTTGCTGGGCTGCAGCGACATGAAACCCTTGAGGGTGAGCTCTGTGGGGAACAACCAAGCCTGATCACCGATGGTGGCCAGCCAGTAGCTGCCCCCACCGGAAACGGCTTCCAACTGCGTCGGCTGGGAGCGACCCATGGCCAGGGAATTTTCCGAGTCGCTGGTGATGTTGAGTTGAGCGCTGCTGTGCTCGCGCAGCAGCTGGCGGTCGCCGTTGTTGAGAGCCTGAATCAGCAGGGCCTTGCTGAGGCTCGGCTGAGGGACAGGAGCGACGTCAGCCTCTGGGGCAGCAGCAGAGGGCTGGTTCCATCGCTTCTGCAGCAGAGGTGGCAGGTGCTCCGGCGCTGCTGGGGGAGGTTCTGCTGGCGCCGAGGAGGACTGAGACAAGGGGACTCGGCGTGCTGGCGGTGCCGTTGCGGCACCTGACCAGGTGGGCAGAGTCCCTGGATCACTGCTGCTGGCCAGAGCGTCCAGGGTCTGCCCAAGATCAAGGGCCGACAGCCTGCTTTTGAGCTCCTTGAACTGTTGGCTCAACTCCCGGTGACTGCGCCGCAGCTGCCGATAGAGAAGCCCAGACGCCAGCAGAGCAACACCGCCCAGCAGAAGCGCTAGTCCTGAAAGCGGCAACAGGTAGGGGAGGATCGCGGCGGAGCCGGTTGGCAGCGGTGCTGGCAGGTCGCGACTGAGCGGAGCGGCCGGTGAGGGCATGGGCTCGGGCATGCCGGTGACCGGATCAACGGGAACGCGCCCGGCGGCGGGCGCGGCCGCTGCTGGCGCGGGGGTGGTGGCGGCCGCTTCAGCTGCGGCAGCGGGGGCTGTAGGGGTTTGTGGTGTGTGTTCAGGCATGGTCTCGACTCCTCAGAAGCGTTCAGCCCAGACGCGACCCAGGCAGTTGGTGAGCGCCCGCAGGCCGAGGATGAAGCCCGGTTCCGGTTCGAGATCGGAGGCTTCCTGGCCCAGCTTGGCCAGACAGAGCGAGCGGGCTTCTGTTTCCACCTCTCCCCAGAGCTGATCGAGGTCACAGAGCTGCCGCACCGGCAGCAGCGTGGAAATGCGCAGCTCGGCGACGCTGGTGTCGTAGTGCTCCACGAAGGCCTTGATCGCGTCAAGATCCTGCAACTCATAACGCTCGATCTTGCGCAACTGGTGCGGAATATTGACCCGATCGGAGGCAGTGAAGCGCAGGCTGTTGATCTGCAGGTTGGCGCCGCAGATCATCACATCATCGCGTGGATCAAAATCACCGCTGAGATTGATGCCTGTGCTGATCAGTCCGCAGGCCGTTTCATCCTTGTAGGCATCGGACAGCGAGGTGGCGCCGTTGCCGCTCTGGCAGCCGGCAGCCTTGATCTGCAACAACTCCATCAAGCGATCGGGATCACCGCCCTTCTGGAACCGCGAGGCCGCATCCACCCAGTTGATCAGGCGCCCGCCGTTGCCACCGAGATAGACGGGCGTTGGTGCCTGGCGGGTCAGCCTGCCCTCCTGACGCAGCACCGCATGCACCTGGCCGAGATAGTGATACAAGCCGCCGAAATTAACAGCAATCAAACTCAAGAACTGCTGCAGCGGCTGCTGCAGGGGTGAATCCTTATTGTTCAGCAGCATATCAAGGCGTCCTGCTAATAATTCGCTGGAGCCATAACGCATGATGTTGTCCAGCCTGCTATTGAAGTTGCGGTCCTGGCGGGCCCGCGCCTCATCATGATTGATGTCTGCCGTCAGGCTGGGTGGGAACAGCGCCTTGAGGAACGACGGTTTGCGTTGCAGGAGCTTTGAACAGATGTCGCGGCCGGCATAGGGGATTGAAACCTGGTGAATCAGGCGATTTTCCTGCCAGATGGAGATGTCTGTGGTGCCACCGCCCACATCCATGCAGGAGGTGTGCACCATCTGTCGGTTCTGGAAGTTGCCGAAATAGCTGGCAAAAGCCACGGCTTCGGTCTGTAGGCCGCCTTCACCACCCTGTTGATGCAACAGGTGGATCAGACCCGTGAGCTGGGTGAGCTCTTCACAGAGTTCAATCCAGACCCTCCGGTAGCGGGCCACCTCATTGGTGGAGAAGGCGCTCGGATAGGACACTGACCAGCTGATTTCCCTGGCGCCGCTGGCGGCGGCATTGGCACTGATCAGCAACGCCAGCTCCTTGAGGAAGGGTTGCTGGTATTGGAGCTGCTCCCACTTGAAGCCAGTGCGCAGCTCGGAGCCACCGAATTCACCGGGGCTCGGCACACGCAAACGGGCTTCGTGGAAGAGTTCAGGCACCTGCCCCAGCACCTCCTGCCAACCCCGCAGGCTGATTGCGGTAGCTGTGGGCGGATTGCCACCATACTCAGCGGCTGGAATCATATCTTCAGGAATGAAGTATTGATGAAGCAGGCGCTGGCGCTGATCCCGCTGCGACAGTGTCAATGAAACAACGCGCGTTTCCAGTTGATGCCGGCGCGGACCGCCGCCATCATCCACAAAGAAGTTGGTGAATGAAGTACCAAAATCAATGCCGACCCGCCAGTTCATGCCCTGATCCTGATTGGTAGGGGGTGGCGTCACTGGCAGCAGGCCGCGATCCTGGCCCCGCTCACTCATACGGACCAGATCCGGGAAGTGGCGGGTGGTGAAGTATTTCAGCGACTGCTGGCCATCCCGGCCGAGCTTGCGGTCGTAATCACTGAAGCCATCGATGGTGAGGCCATTGCTGCTGTCTTCGCAGAACAGATAGAAGAGGCGCCACTGCTGATCGCTGACGTAAGGCCACAAGCTGACGACCGGCAGATCCTCGGCCACCAGGTTCTGCTCCTTGAGCGGATAGATGCGGCTGATCACGTACTCCTCCCGCTGCCCCAGCAGCGGCAGGCTGAGGCGCACCTCCAGCTGGCTGCTGACGCTGGTCTGCAGCACCCGCAGCTCGATGCGATCCTGCAGTTCGCGGCTGCTGAACAAGGCGCGCACCCTGGGTTTGAGCGGCAACAGCGGCGTGACCGGATCGCCGTTGACCTGAGGCAGCCCCTCCAGGCGGCTGTCCAGCCAGGAATGCATCAGGGCCTGTTGGCCGGCCACCAGATAGAGCTCATCGAGGAAGAGATCATCGGGGGTGATCACCACAATCTCCTGGCCGTACTGGCGCTCCAATTGCGCCGGCTCGAAACCGATCGCTTCCAGCGTCGCCGATTTGTAGAGGCAGATGTCCGCGGCCCGCACCCCGAGCTTGTTGGGCATGTCGGCATCGACAAGCACCACCGGGCGGTCGACGGGGGTGTCCGCCAGGGGCAGCCTGCGCCGATCACCGAGATCCAGCGTGGCCTGGCTGGCGCTGACACCGCCCTTGGCGGGCCGGGCCAGCAGCGCCACGGCGACGGGGTTGGCAGGGAGATTGGCGACACGGCCGCCGGTGGAGAGGGTGGGTGTGCCGAGGCGGCCGCCGGTCAGGCTGCTGATCCACAGGTCGAACACGGAAGCCATCTGCCCGGCCGTGGTCTGACTGTTGAGATCCCTGGCATTGAGCATGCCGCTGCGGACATGGCTGAACCAATCAGCCAGCGCCTGACGCTGCGGTGTGCTCAGAAACTCGAGCGGGCTGCTGAACCTGCCATTGGCACTCCAGCCCATGCCGCGGATCGGCTGCGGCAGATGCACGGCTGGGCAGAACAAGGTGCTCGGTGAACTGAAGCCGATCACACTGCCCTCAAGGCTGAAGACGTAGATCACCTCCCAGGGATTGCGGCCCTCCGGATGGGCGGAGATGGCGGTGCTGCCATCGGGCAAAGAGCTGGCCAGGCTGCGGGAGAAGGGGCCCACCGCATCGTCCTGCAGTTCGGTCTGCTCGAGCAGGGAGACCCGCTGCGATTCCACCCGCAGGCCGAACATCTCCCAGAGGCCGAGACAGGCCATGCCACCGAACAGCTCCTCCAGCAGGGCATCGCGGGTGGGGTAGCGGGAGTTGAGCACCGCCTGCTCGAACTGCAGCGACCGCGACCAGGGCGAAGGCAGTGAGTTCACCCGGGTGGTGGACACCTCATACACGAGGCTTTTGGCGATCGTACCCAGGCTTTGCTGATCACGAGGCTGCCATTCACCGGCGCGGGCACCACCGGCCAGCGGTGGATCGGTCTTCGGAAACCAGGGAATCTGAACGATGTCCTGCGGCTGGGAAGAAGTCATGGCGTCGGAGTGTGATCAGTGGCGCTGAAAGTGCAGCTACGGATAAGCGAAGAGGTGACTCAGAAAGACACCAGGCCTGGTGGCTACAGCACGAGATTCCAGAGGCTATCGGCGAGTCCAGCAACGCCACGATGGGAGATTGCAGTGGCTGGCAGGCGATCCATCAACACCTTGATCCGCTCCACCGTGTCGGCTGAGCCCGAGCGGTTCGGTCGGTGCTTGCCCTGCACCACCCGATTCAGGGCGTTGATGTAGTAGTCCGTCACCGTCAGCAGCGTCGGCGTGAACAGCTCTTGACGGAAGTTGCTGGCGCCGACGTTGCTGGAGATCTGATTCAGCCACTGAAGCAGCGTGTCGCAATACTGATCGATGGCGTTTTTAAGCGAGAGCTCCTCCTTGGCGCGGATCGCCGGGCGGCCGCCGCGGCTGTTGGTGCTGGTGCTGGCCTTGGCGGCAAAGAAGCGCCGAGCCCAGGGAGCACCACTCAGGAATGTGGGCATCGACACGGTCTGGGCGTCGTTGATCTCGCGGCTGAAGTTGTTGCGCCAGGCCACGGCGAACCGGGCTCCACGGGCCAGGCCGGCGCCGACGGCCTCGTTATCGGGGATATCCTCCCAAGTGATCATCTGCGCATCGGCGCGGCTGAGCACATGGGCATAGCCGGGGGAGCTGCTGCCAGGGTGGCGCAGAGCCAGGGCTGCCAGCAGTTCCACCAGATGGGCGGCGTTCGACTGGGATACACCGCCGATGCTGAAGCCGTAGCGAGCCTTGATATCACTGCCGATCAGGTAAACACGATCGAAGCAGGCTTTACCACTGCTGCGCAGGTATTGCAGGGCGGCGTCGGTATTGAGCTGAAAGTTGCGGGATTCGGCATGCACACCGGTATCCTGATCGGCCATGCCATCGAAATCGAAGTAGGGCAGCAGCAGCGAGGCCTGAACCTGCACGCTGTTCAGGCCCTGACGCCTGAGCCAGTTCTTGAGCAGTTGCCCCAGAGATGGCACACCCGAGGCGCCAGTGCCACCGAAGACACTGCCGAACAGGTGGATGATCGGCGCTTCACCACTGCCGGCGGCGGTCTGGATGTCGCTGAGCATCTGCTGCCACTGACCCACCTGCGCCTCCTTGTCCAGGCTGATGCGGCTCATCACGGCCGAGCCGATCGGCGGCCGACCGCGGAAGCCCACCTCCAGATCGGCGCTCTGTTCCTCGGGTGGGAACAGGCAATCAAACAGGGCCGCAAGCCCAGCGGACTGGGTGCGAAGCACCGCCTTGGGGAAGACCTGATCGAGGCTCATGGCACCGGAGGCGGAGCTGAGCGGACTCCACTGCCCGTAGTCACGCAGCTCACCGCGGGCGAAGTGATCGCTGCCGGCGCCGATCAGGCGACGCATCGCCACGTAGCGCCCCACGGCAGTCTGGGCGCGGTTCAACAGAGCACTCTGTTGATCGGGCTCCACAAGGAAGACACCGAGACGGGCCGGGCTGCCAGCATCGCCGAACAACCCACAGGCGTGCAGGTGGGTCAGAGCCTCGATGCACTTGGCACCGGTTCCACCCACACCAATCGCAAAAATGTGCTTCATGATTCAGCGACCTCCAAGCAGGGATACAGCACCAGGGACCACCAGGCGATAGTTGCGGGGCGATGCGAGCACGGTTGGCAACCAGAACAGAACCACAACATCCAGCAAGACAAATCCGGCGAGCAGAATCCAGCCACCGGCAGGGACGGGGTAGTAGTTCATGCCGCTTCCATCAATCGGACTCAGGCCACGGACCTGCCAGGTGAAGATTGTGAACCAGCCCAGGCAGAGCCAGCCGAACACACAGAGCACGACTGCGGCGATCCACCACATCGGCTGCATCAGCCGTGTCTGACCAGAGCTTCGCGGCGTTGCCGACCAGGTGACACCGATCCAGATCAACAGGGCCGAGATACAGCCTGCCCAGAGAACGGTGAAGGCCGGACTGCTGCCGGTTTGCAAGTAATTCTCGAGCTGCATACCCAGGCCTGGACCCACCAGCAAACCGGCAAACAGGTTCAGGAAAATCCAGTTCTGGGCGATGAAGATCCAGACAACGCCCAGCGCCACGCAGGCGAGGAGCAGAAACCACTGAGTTGTCTTCATGAGGTTGAGAGTGGGTCAGCCCTGGTTGAAGGCCAGGCAGAGAGCGGCTGCTGGGGTGGTGCCCGGAGCCACGAGCAACCTGCTGAGGCTCGTGAGCAGCAGCAGCAGGCCATCACTCTGCTCCCGGGCTGTGGCTGCCGTTGGTGTCTGACGATTCCAGTTGATCCACCACGCCTCTGGCAGCTGGCCGCGCGGCACCTGGGCACGCAGGGCAGTGCTGGGGGTACCCGCAGGAATGGAGATGGTCAGGGCGAGTTCCTGATTGCCCAGCTGAAAACTCTGAACATGGAGGCCAGGAGCGAGGTTGTTGACCTGACCACCCACCGGCAGAGCCTCCAGCTGGGCGATGGCCATGTCTGGCAGTGGCGCAGCACCGATGGCTCCCTCGCGGCGGCTGCTCAACACAACGGCATCTGTTCGCTGCGAGAGCCGTGCCAGTTGATAGTCCACCTGAGCGCCAGGCCCATAGGTCGCCCCCGATAATTGCACCGGCAGGCCGCTGCTGATCGAGTTAACCGGCACACCCCTGACACTTCTGGCCAGCAGGGTGGGCGCATTGGCCTGATCCTCCAGGAACGTGAGCTGCATCGAGGCGGTTGGCACACCGCTGAGCGCCGCCTTGGCGCGGATGTCGGCCATCAGTGTGTGCAGCTGGGTGCGTGGGCCGGTGGCGAGCAGATAGATCGGCCGCTGAGCGCTGCCTGTATGGATCACCTGACCCTCACTGTTGAAGATCTTCCCTTGGAATGGCACCTTGATCGCCAGGATTGCGATCGTGGCACCACGCTTCACATGGGGGTCGATCGCCGCCACAAGCTTGGCGATGTCACCGTTATTCACCTCCAGGTCGCTGATGGCCAGCCGAAGAGGAACCGTCTGATTGTTGAGGCCCGGCGCTGTCCAGAGGGCATCAAGGCTGGAGCTCACCGGCGCATGGCCGCCGCAGCCCTGGAAGAAACAGGCTTCCGCGGCCTGCAGGGCGTTGCCGATCGGCTGGGTGGTCCCCCCACCGACCCGGCTGGCCTGCACGTCGGCGCCATTGCCGGCTGCCGCCAGGGTCACCGCCCGCAACACCGATTTCCAGCTGGCGCTGGCCTGCGGGGAACCGGTCAGGCCCAGCATCGAGCCACTGCCATCGATGGCCAGCTGCAGGGTCCTGACGGTCTTGGCCCTGGCCCAGAGTTGCTGTTGAGTCGCTGTTGGGGCCGCCAGTCCACTGACGCAGTCGGGAAGGCGTTGCGGGGCGGGGCAACCGGTGAGCAGGGCCGCGACCCCGACGGCCCAGCCGAGGGGGGTGGGTCTGCTTGGCGCCATCCGCTGTCTCCGGCCCATATTCTGCAATCAACCCTACCCGATCTGGCCAATCCTGGTCCACCCCTTCTGGCTCGATCTGATTCAGAATGAGCTAGCGATCACCAGCAAACTTGACCAGCGGCTGACTGGGGCTGATACCCAGTGATCGCTTGGTCGGTTGCAGTGTTGATCCGAGAGCTGTCGCCGGCCTGCTCTTGTTCAATCCTCGCCATCTGACGCCCGGCGAATCAATGCGACGAGGGCGGCGCCGATGGCGACCGCGGCAACCACTCCCAGACCCAGGCCGAGCAGAGCGGCAGCTGGAGCCGCCTGGCCTGGCTGGGCCGATGGCGGGGCTGGGGGCTGCGTGGGTGCAGATGGCGGCGCTGGCACGGGCGCTGGCGCCTGGGGTGTCACAGGCGCAGGATTGCCAGCTTCACCCGGCAGGCGGAAGCCATGGGCGTAGCCCTGATCAAAGGCCGATTGCCGCTCGGCCGGAGTGCCGTGATGGTCATGGCTGTAGACATTGTGATCACCAACAGCGGCAAAGGTGGCACGTGCTTCGTTGAGATCCCCGGGCTCCAGCAGGCCCTGTGCTTCAGCATAACGAGCAAAAGAACCGGCGAAATGATCGGCCGCTAATTCGCCATCCTTACCGGTGGGATGACGTTTCAATTGGCTCATCACAGCGTGACCATATTCATGGGCGAGAATAGAGAGAGCACCAAAATCACCAAAGCGCTCGGCGATTGCATCGCCCAGGCTTGTTTCAAGGTAGATCGTGTGATCACCCGGGCAGTATGCCGGTGCCGAGATGCCACTGGCAGGACAGGCCCGTGAGAACGCTGTGCCCTCATAGATGAACAGGCGTGGTGGCGTGAGGCTGGCTGCCCCTGGCAGGCTCTGCACGTAGCGCTTCAACAGATCATCCACGGCCGCCGTGTGGCGCAGATCCCAGGCGGCCTGGGCCGGTGCTGGTGTCTGCAGCGGCAACAGGATGGAGGCAGCCGCCAACGCGCCCCTGATCCGGGGGTTGGACAGCCGCAGAGGCTGCTGAGCAAAGGGTGGCAGTTGTGGACCTGAGCTAACCTTGCAGCGATCCACACACGGTCGAACTGGCGTTATGTCCTTCACTGCCTCCAAGGCGTTTCGTGAGGGTTGGGCTGCATTCAATCGTAACGCAGTCACCCTGGTCGGATTCTCGGTGCTGGCCTTTCTGGTGATCGCGCTGCTGCAGACCCTGCAATTTCTGATTACATCGGCAGTGCTCAGCGGCTCGCAGGCCGGCCCCGGTCCGGCGGTGATTCTCATTGGGCTGGCCCTGCTCCAGACCATCTTTGGCCTGGTTGTTTCGATCGCACTGCTGGATGGCTCGCTACAGGCGGTGCGTGGAGAACGCCTGTCGCTGCTACGTCTGCTACGGCGCAGCTCTGAGGTGCCCAACCTGATTGGCCTGCAACTGTTTGCCGTCGTCGCCATCGCTCTGGGTGGGCTCGCTTTCGTGCTGCCTGGCGTGTATCTGGCGGTTGCTTATGTGTTCTCAGGTCTGGCCTTGGTTGATGGGCCGCGCTGCTTTGTGGATGCACTCAATCTCAGCCGCCGCCTGATTACGCCCCACTGGTTTGATATCGCTCTGTTTCTGGCAGCAGTGGCGGCCTTGGCAGCACTCGGCTATCTAGCCTGTCTGGTGGGCGCCTTTGTGAGTGTGCCTGTCGCCTTCTGTGTGGCCGCCGCCGCCTATCAGCAGTTGCTTGATCTCAGTGGTGAGTCATGAAGATTTTCAAGCCTGATCTCTATTGCCCTAAATCAGTAAAGCACAACAAAGTCGCCATGAACAAACTTATTGCTCGCCAGCGAGAGAGTGGTTTCACCAATCAGCAAGCAATATTTGTTTTACTGCTGCTTTTCCCAATCGGCCTTGTCGTACTGGGACTTGTGGTGATGCTGTTGCGCCGAACCCCAGACCAGGTTGTGCAGCCACCAAGCAACAATCCTCCGGCTCAACCGGCGCCAGCACCGGCACCGCCCACATTCACCCCTGCCCCCCCGCCGCAGAATTCAGGCTTGGATGAGGGACAGGCGCGGGCGGTTGTGGAGCAATGGCTGTCCGTGAAGTCGCAGATTTTTGCGCCTCCCTACGACACCAATGTGGCCGATCGGATTGTCGCGGAGGGACCGCTGTGGACAGACCTGACCAAGACCAATGGCTCGATTGACTGGCTGAAAAGCAATAACAGCTATTACAGCTATAACTCGACACGTGTGAACAATGTTATTCGTTTCACCCCATCGGCGACGATGCCAACCCTGTTGGTCTCGGTCACCGAGGATTCAGTCCTGCATTCCCCCAAGGGCAGTGATCCCTCGGTGAGCACCAGCAATTATCTCTACACCTTGAAGCAAGAGAATGGCGTCTGGAAGGTGTGGGATTACCGTAAGCAATAATTTCAGATCGAGTCGCGCCAATGTTTGCTCGCTTAGCCCTGCTCACACTCCTGCTCTTGCCGCTCAGCGGCTGCGACTCAATGCGGCGGCTATTGCCATGGGGGTCGAAGGACGCCGCCGCACCCGCACCTGGATCCACGGCCAATCCATCAGCTGCAGACACGGCTGCCTCCGCCCCACCACGCCTGCTGGAACCCGTTGCTGCCGGCCTCAAACCCGAAACAGCCGCGGCTGTGGCTCGCTGCCGGCAGCTGTTGCAACTCCCCAAGGAGCGACTGGCCCCGGCCCATACGACCAACTTCGGTGACCGCAACAACCGCGATGCCTGGGGGCGGCGCCTTTCCGCCGATCCACAGCTGATCGTTGTGCATGAAACAGTGCTGGGAGAAGACGACACCATCGCCCTGTTCAGCACTGCCCATCCTCGCGATCAAGATCAAGCCAGCTATCACATGCTTGTGGGCCTTAATGGTGACCTGGTGCGGATCGTTCCGGACAGCAAGCGTGCCTTCGGATCCGGGATGTCCGCCTTTGGTGATGTCACCCAGCGCAGCAAACCAGGCAGTGTTGGCTCGATCAATAACATCGCCCTGCACATCAGCCTGGTGTCACCCCCGGATGGTCGCGATGACCGAGACGCCCATACCGGCTACAGCGATGCGCAATACCGCAGCCTGGCGGGCCAGGTGCTGCTGTGGCAGGGCGCTCACGGCATTCCGCTGACGCGCCTCACCACCCACGCCGCCGTGGACCGCAGCCACAGCCGCTACGACCCCCGCAGTTTCCGCTGGGATCGCTTCGATCTTCACTACCAGGAGGCCGCTGCGCGCTGCGGCTGGCAGCGCTTCGACAATCAGCAGGCGGGGCTGTAAGCAGCCGCGATATCGGCAGGCGGCAGCTGAAGCTGTCAGCCTTCTTTCCTCGCTCAATCCCTGGCTTCGGCACGGGTGGCCTCGGCGATCAATCGCTGCACCCTCTCGAGCACCGACTCGTTGCTCATGCGGTTGTTCAGGCGTTCGACCAGCAGAGGGAAGGCCAGTGGCCCCGGGCGTGCGGTGCGCTGCAGCAGCCACCGGCTACCCGCAAGGCGCTCAAGGGCAGCCTGCAGGCGCGGTCGCTCCAGCTGCTCCTCGAGCACCTCGCGCCGGGCCTGATCCAGCAGCAAGTGGTCGGGTTCATGCTTGCTGAACACGTCAAACAGCAGGGCCGCGCTGATCTGCAGCTGGCCACCGCTCCTGTTCTGACCCGGCATCGCCGGGTTGATCAGGCCGCTCACCTGGGCGATGGCGCGAAAGCGGCGGCGGCACAACTCTGAGAGGTTCACCGCCTGCTGGAGGTCAACGTCGAGGTTGGACACGTCGAGTAAATCATCGCCATGGAGCTCCAACAGCTCTTCAAATGGGTAGCCCTTGGGAGCCAACAGCTCAAAACCGTAGTCGTTCACCGACACTGTGATCGTGCTGGAGCGATGGCGGGCCAGGCGCCAGGCCCAGAGAAAGCCCAGACCTTCATGCACGAACCGTCCCTCAAAGGGATAAACAAACAGATGGCTACCCTCACGGCTGCGGCACACCTCCAGGAGCAGTTGGTCGCTGCGCGGCAGCGCAGAGAGGTCCGCCTGGCGGCGCAGCAAGGGTGCGAGCGCTCGCAGTTCCGGGCTGTCGAGCCCGGTGCCATCACCATCGTTCTGAAGGGCTTCAGCAGAAGCTTCAACCGCCAGGGCCTGCGCACAGCGATCCAGCTCGGCGCGGAGGTGACCGCTGAGCAGGTCCGAAAGCGCCATCTGGCCGCCAGCCCAGGCTGGCACCGTAGTGCTCTTTCTGCTGCTGGCCTTCACCTGGGCGGTCATCTCCCGCAGGCGCACAAATTCCAGCTGGCGCCCTGCGAAGAAGAACACATCACCCGGTTTCAATCGGGCGATGAACGCCTCCTCCACATGGCCAATCACCGCGCCGCGCACGTAGCGCACCGTGACGCTGCGGTCAGCCGTGATCGTGCCGATGTTGAAGCGGTGCAGCCGGGCGATCGCCTTGTCGAGCACCCGGTAGCGCCAGGCTGACGCGCTGCTGGCTGCTGCGTTTGCGGTTGGATCCGCCGGGTTGATGGGCTCGCCGTCAGGCCCGCAGCGCAGCAGCTTGCGATAGCGCGGGTAAGCCCCCAGGCAGCGGCCGCCGTGCTCCAGAAATTCCAGGCACCACTGCCAGGCCTCGTCGGTGAGGTGCCGGAAGCTCCAGCTGCGCCGCACAGTCACCAGTTCCTGCTCCGGCTCAAAGCCCGGGCCGCAGGCCAGGGTGATCAGGTGTTGCAGCAGTACGTCCAGGGGCAGCTGCGGCAGCCGGCGCGTTTCCACCAGGCCCTCCGCCAGGCCGCGCCGCATCGCGCTCACCTCCAGCAGTTCGAGCGCATGGGTAGGCATGAACAGAACCTGGGAGGTGCCACCCGGGCAGTGGCCGCTGCGGCCGGCCCGCTGCAGCAGCCGCGCCAGGTTCTTGGCGCTGCCGATCTGAACCACCCGCTCCACCGGCTGGAAATCCACGCCCAGATCGAGGGAGCTGGTGCACACCACCCAGCGCAACTCGCCCGCCTTGACCCGCGCTTCAATCGCCTCGCGCTCGGTCCGGTCGATGGCGCTGTGGTGCAACGCCAGGGCGTCCTCCAGCTCCGGGCAGGCGAAGCGCAGGCACTGGTGCCAGCGCTCGGCCTGGTTGCGGGTGTTGGTGAACAGCAGCGTGCTCACGGCCGGATCAAGACCCGCCACCAGCTGCTCATACATGCGCAACCCCAGGTGGCCGCCCCAGGGGAAGCCGTCGATGGTCTCCGGCAGCAGCGAGCGGATCGCGGTAGCGCGGTGGATCTCAGCGGTGATCAGCCGCGGCATGGGGGCTGTGGGATCGGCCGGGCAGCCCACAGCCGCCCGGGCCGCCTCCTCCAAATTGCCGATTGTGGCGCTGATCGCCCAGGTGCGCAGGCCAGGCCGCAGCTGCCGCAGCCAGCTCAGGCACAGCTCCGCCTGCACGCCGCGCTTGCTGCCCATCAGTTCGTGCCACTCATCGAGCACCACCGCCTGCAGGGCAGCGAACAGCTCCGGTGCTCTGGCATTGGCCAGCAGCAGACTGAGGGATTCGGGCGTGGTGATCAGGATCTGGGGCGGCGTGCGCAGCTGTTTGCTGCGTTCATGGCTGGGGGTGTCGCCATTGCGGATCGCCAGGCGCAGCGGCCAGCCCATCGCCTCGATCGGCGCCTGAATCGCCAGGGCCAGATCGCGGCTGAGGGCGCGCAGGGGGGTGAGATAGAGCAGGCGCAAACCTGGACCCGGATCAGCCAGCAACTCGGCGATCGGCCCCATCACGGCGGCATAGGTTTTGCCGGAACCGGTGGGCACATGGATCAAGCCGCTCTCGCCCGCCAGGTAGGCGGCCCAGGTCTGCCGCTGAAACGGCATCGGTGTCCAGCCCTGGCGCTCGAACCAGGCCTCGATCGGCGCCAGCTGCGCCTGCTGGGTGCTTGTTCCGGCAGCACTCACGGCGTGCCCTCCAGCAACGCCAGAGCACTGGCCAGGCTGTCGGCCTCGGCGGCGGGTTTGTCGCGCCGCCAGCGGCTGATGCGTGGGAAGCGCACGGCGATGCCGCACTTGTGGCGGCGGGAGCGCTGCAGCCCCTCAAAGGCCAGCTCGAACACCTGCAGCGGCTCCACGGCGCGCACCGGCCCGAACCGCTCGGTGGTGTGAGAGCGGATCCAGCGATCCAGCTCCCGGATTTCACTGTCGTCGAGGCCGGAATAGGCCTTGGCAAAGGTCACCAGCACTCCACCCGTCGCCGGGTCGCCATCCCAGAGCCCGAAGCTGTAATCGGTGTGCAGATTGGCGCGGCGGCCGCTGCCGGCCTGGGCGTAGAGCAGCACCGCATCCAGCCGCAGGGGCTCCAGCTTGTGCTTCCACCAGCTGCCGCGGCGGCGGCCCACCTGGTAGGACGAGTCCAACGCCTTGAGCATCAGCCCTTCAGCACCGAAACCACGGGCCTGATCGCGCAGACCATCGAGCTGCTGCCAATGGCTCAGCAGCTGGCAATCCGAGAGCCGCAGGCGAGCCGTGAGCGGGCCATCGTCGCCGGCCAGGCGCCATTGGCTGTGCAACGTCTCCAGGCGCTGGCGCCGGTTCCGCAGGGGCTGGGCCCGCAGGTCTGTTCCGGCCTCCTCCAGCAGGTCGTAGGCGATGAAGCAGGCCGGGCACTGCTTCTGCAACGCCGAGCTCGGCGCCTTGCGTCCCAGCCGCCGCTGCAGGCTGGCGAAGCTGTCGGGCCGTTCCTGCGCAGCCGGCCAGACAATCACCTCTCCATCGAGCACCGTGCCAACAGGCAGGCTCTCGGCCAGCTGGATCAGCTCGGGGAAGGCCTCGTTGATCAACTCCTCGCCACGGCTCCAGAGGCTGCTGCCGCTGGCGCGATGGATCAGCTGGCCGCGGATGCCATCCCACTTCCACTCCAGCTGCCAATCGCCGGGGGGGCTGGCCGCCAGCTGCTGGGGCTCCAGCGGGCTGGCCAGACAAAACGGATAGGGCCTCAGATTCAGCTCCTGCCCCTGATCGTCCGGCCGCAGCAGGGCGTTGAACGCCGCGGCACTCGGCTCAAAACCACCCATCAGCCGATGGGCCAGCAGGGCCTCTGCCAGCCCGGCGCTGCGCGCCAGCGCCCGGGTCACCAGGCCGGTGGACACACCCACCCGGAAGCCGCCGCTGAGCAGCTTGTTCACCAGCAGCAGCTGGGCGGGTTCCAGGGCCGCCCAGCAGGCGCTGACGGCATCGGCCTGAGCCTCCCCCTGAAGGGCCGCCAGCTGCGGCAGACGCTGCTCCATCCAGTGGTGCAGTGGTGCTGGGGTGGTTGGGATGGCGCTGGTGGCGGCTGGGCTGGCAGAGGCTGGGCTGGACTCCAATGCCTGGCTCCAGAGCAGGGCCACCGTTTCAGCCGAATCGCCCACCTGGCTGTGGCAGGCCTCAAACAGCCACTCCGGCAACCCCGTGGCCTGCAGGCAGATCTCGCGCAGCCGCCGGCCGGTGATCAGCCGCCGCCGCCGCTTGCCCAGCAGCAGCGCCAGGGCCCAGGCCGCATCGGCGGGGTCGGCGCTGCGGAAATAACACTCCAGTGCCTCCACCTTGGCGCCGGTGCGGGTGGTGCCATCGAGCTGATCGAACAGGGCGCTGAAGCGGTTCATGCCGGCACGCTCCCCTCCGGATCGCCATCGCCCCCGTGGCGCTCCGCCTCAAAGGCCCCCTCCAGCGGTTCGGCGCTGATTCCCTCCTGTTCGCGCAGATAGCGGGCCAGCACGCTGCTCTGGCCGTGGGTCACATACACCTGGCTGGCGCCGCTGTCGCGCACCGTGCGCAGCAGGCCCGGCCAGTCGGCATGGTCGCTGAGCACAAAGCCCCGCCCGGTGCCGCGCCGGCGCCGGGCGCCCCGCACCGCCATCCAGCCGCTGACAAAGGCGCTCTGGGCCTGGGCCAGGCCCCGCAGTCCCCGACCCCGCAGCGCCCCCGGTGGGGCAATCACCAGCCGCCCCGCCAGACTCTCGCCCCGCGCCAGCTCCGCCAGCGGCCGTGTGGGTGGCATCGCCACACCGGCCTGGCGGTAGGGCTCCATCAGCCGCTGCACCGCGCCGTGCAGCAGCACCTCCTGCTCCACCCCGAGGCGTCGCAGCTCCGCCAGCACCCGCTGGGCCTTGCCGAAGGCATAACAGAGCAGCAGCGAGGGCCGATCCGGGGCGCCGTGCCACCAGTCGAGAATCTCGCCGGCCACGGCGGCACCGCTGCGCCAGCGGTAGATCGGCAACCCGAAGGTTGCCTCGCTGATCAGTACATCGGCCTGCACGGGCTCGAATGGGGTGCAGCTGGGATCGTCACAGCGTTTGTAGTCGCCGCTCACCAGCCAGCTCTCGCCGCCGGCCTCCAGCCGGATCTGGGCGCTGCCGAGCACATGGCCGGCCGAATGAAACGAAACCCGCGCAGCGCCGATACGGTGCAGCTGGCCGTACTCCAGCGGCAGCAGGCGGATACCGGCCCCGAGCCGCTCGCGCAGGATGCCTTCACTGCTCGCCAGGGCCCAGTATTCGCCGCAGCCAGGGCGGGCGTGATCGGCGTGGGCGTGGGTGATCAACGCCCGTGGCACCGGCCGCCAAGGATCGATCCAGGCCTCAGCCGCCCGGCAGTAGAGGCCCTCGGGCGTGAGGGTCAGCAGCGAATCCGGCGGCAGCATCGTCGGCGCTGGGGTGGGGCGATTGTGGCGAGCGGGCGCCGCAGCCTGCTGGCCAGGGCGCCGGAGCTCAGCGATACCAATCCCGGTGTGATCCTGAGGGAGGAACCTCTGGTTCAGGAGGCCGATCCCACGGTGGCCGCCACCCGTACCGCTTCTGCTGCTGGAGCCTCAGCGGCTCAGTTCCAGCATCTTCTCGATCGGCGCCAGGGCGCGGCGGCGCATCTCCTCCTCCAGCACGATTTCGGGCTGCATCGTCTCCAGGCAGTGCCAGAGCTTCTCGAGTGTGTTCAGGCGCATGTAGGGACAGGCGTTGCAGCTGCAGCCATCGGCGCCGGGCACCGCAAAGAACTGCTTATGGGGCACGGCCTTGCGCATCTGGTGCAGGATGCCCGGCTCAGTCAGCACGATGAAGGCCTCGGCCGCACTGGCCTCGGCGCGATGCAACAGCTTGCTGGTGGAGCCGATGAAATCGGCCAGATCGAGCAGGTGCTGCTGGCATTCAGGGTGAGCGAGCACCTCAGCGCCGGGGTGCTCCAGCTGCAACTGCAGCAGGGCCTGCTCGCTGAAGGTTTCATGCACGATGCAGCTGCCCGGCCAGAGGGTGAGCTCACGGCCGCTCTGGCGTTGCACCCAGCGGCCCAGGTTCTGATCCGGTGCAAACAGGATCGGCCGATCAGGCGGCAGCTGCTTCACCAGATCGACGGCGTTGCTGCTGGTGCAGATCAGATCGCTCTGGGCCTTCACCGCCGCTGAGCAGTTGATGTAGCTCACCACCAGGTGCTCGGGATGCGCGGCGCGGAAGCTGGCGAAACTGTCGGCGGGGCAGGCATCCGCCAGGGTGCAGCCGGCCTCGAGATCAGGCAGCAGAACGGTTTTGGCGGGGCTGAGGATCTTGGCGGTCTCGGCCATGAAATGCACGCCGCAGAACACGATCACATCGGCGTCGGTGGCGGCGGCCTTGCGCGAGAGCTCCAGCGAATCGCCGATGAAATCAGCGATGTCCTGAATCTCCGGCTCCTGGTAGTAGTGGGCCAGAATCACAGCATTGCGCTGGCGGCGCAGGGCATCGATCGCGGCGGGCAGGTCGGCCGGCGGCGGGGCACCGGAACCAGGTCCGTTCACCGGGCTGACGCTGTCGCCAGCGGCACCGGGGCCTGTGTGGTGCGCTGCCGCGAAAACCAAGGCCGACCCCCATTTGTTGCAGGATGGGCAGAGCCTAGGCATTGGCGATGGCAGAGCTCCGCATCGCCATCGCCGGCGATCTGCACGGTCAGTGGGACCACACCGATGAGCTGCTGCTGGAGCGGCTCGCCCCTGATGCCCTGCTGGTGGTGGGCGACCTCAGCGATGGCAGCACTCGCATCCCTTCGCGGCTGGCGGCGCTGCCGCTGCCGGTGGCTTGCATCCTCGGCAATCACGACTGCGGTCGCGACCCCAGCGGCCGGACCCTGAGGCGCCAGCTGGAGCGGCTGCAGGAGCGCCACTGCGGCTGGGGCCTGCGCGAGCTGCGACCGCCGGGGCTGGCGGTGGTGGGCGGCCGCCCGGCATCCGCCGGCGGCGGCTTCCAGCTCAACCGCGGTGCCCAGGCGGTGTTCGGCCCGGTTGAGCTGGAGGAATCGGTACGTCGCATCACGGCAGCAGCCCTGGCGGCGGATCCGGCCCTGCCGCTGATCCTGCTGGCCCACTGCGGCCCGAGCGGCCTCGGCAGCGGCGCCAGCGATCCCTGCGGCCGCGACTGGAAGCAACCGGCCTGCGACTGGGGTGATCAGGATCTGGCCCTGGCGATCGATCAGATCCGCCGTCAGCGGCCGCTGCCGCTGGTGGTGTTCGGCCACATGCATCACCAGCTCAGGCGCGGCCAGGGGGAGCGGCAAAGCTTCTGCCGAGATCGCGCCGGCACTCTTTATCTCAACGCCGCCTGCGTGCCTCGCCATGGGGAAGACGGCCAGGGGCGGGCGCTGCGCCACTTCAGCTGGGTGGAACTGCGCGATGGGGTCGTGCAGGAGGTGAGCCACCGCTGGTATGGCAGCAGTGGTGAGCTGCTCTACCGCCAGACGCTGCTGCAGGCAGCGGAGCCACAACCATGTTGATCGTGGCCTGCGTCAGCGGCCATGGCTATGGCCATGGTTCACGGGTGGCGGCCGTACTCACGGCCCTGCACCAGCTGGAGCCCTCCTGGCGGTTGGTGTTGTCCACATCACTGCCGCAGCCATTCCTGGAGTTGGCGCTGGGGCCGGTGCCGTTCGAGCGGCGCACCTGCCGCTGGGATGTGGGCGTGATCCAGGCCGATGCCCTCGGTGCCGATGGCCCCGGCACCCTGGCGGCCCTGGCGCAGCTGGAGCGGGAGCTGCCGGCGCAGGTGCAGCGCGAGGTCGACTGGATCCGCAGCCAGGGGCAACCGGTGCTGCTGCTGGGCGATGTGCCTCCAGCCGCGGCGCAGCTGGCCGAGCGGCTGGAGGCTCCGCTGGTGTGGATGGGCAATTTCGGCTGGGATGCCATCTACCGGCCGATGGGCGGCCCATTCGTCGGCGCAGCCGATCGCGCCCTGGCCGCCTACCGGCAGGGCACAGCCCTGATCCGCTGCCCCCTGGCGCTACCGATGCCCTGGGACCTGCCCACCACAGCGGTGGGGCTGACCGCCGGGGAGCCGCGCCATCAGCCGCAGCAGCTGCGCCAACGCCTTGGCCTGGCGATGCCGCCGGAGCGCACGGTGATGGTGGCGTTCGGCGGCCTGGGACTGCGCATCGATCCAGGCCTGTTCGCCCGCTGGCCCAGCCACCATTTCCTGGTGAGCGACGCGGCCCTGGCTGCCGCCAGTGCGAATGTGAGCCTGATTCCGGCGGATCTGCGGCCGCTGGAGCTGCTGCCGCTGTGTGGCCGGGTGATCACCAAGCCGGGCTACAGCACGTTCTGTGAAGCGCTGCGGCAGGGCGCCGGCATCCACCTGGTGCGGCGCGAGGGGTTTGCGGAGGCGCCGCTGCTGGAGGCGGAGCTGCAGCTGCGGGGCTGGCATCGGCTGCTGCAGCGTGAGGAGCTGGAAGCGGGCGAGTGGCAGCTGGATCAGCCGTTGCTGCCTCCCAGGGGTGAACCGATCGCCGCTGATGGCTGCAGCCAGGCGGCCCACGTCTTGCAGCGCGTGGCCGCAGACCTCATCAACTGAGGCCGGCTTGCAACAGCAACGCCGTAGAAGGAACTCACAGCATCAGAACAGACACAAAAACCTGTGTTCATCCATACAAACCGCCGCACAGCTCACTGATCAGAACAAGCCCGAGGCATTTTCACTAACGGTGGACGGTTGTGCGAGTGTCACTGATCCAATTCCCTCTGCACAGTTGTTTGACACAATATCGCCAACCCTGAACCCAGAAGCTCAACACTCATCCTCTTTCTCAGAGCATCTGCTGTTTCTCGGATCCCCATTCACCCTCCCCTCTTAGCCAAGTCTGATCGATTGCCGCCGCTGATTCTCAGGAATTCGAGCCTGATCTGCGGCACATCGCATCAGCCCTGCACGCAGATCCGCCGCAGGTTCACCTGTCGTTCGCCTCTTCCGGTTTGCTGGTCACCACTTCACGCACCCGTTCGTCTGGGCGCTGCGGCCTGGCTGTTGCGGCACTGATCGCTGCACCGTTTGGCTTGGTCTCCCCTGGCGTCGCCCAGGCCGCCGAAACAGGCGCGCTGATGGCTTCGGCAAGCGCTTCGGCTGAGCAGCCGGCCCTGGTCACAGTCCCACAGCCCGCCACGGGCAGCGATGGAACCCTCCCCCACTCCCGACGCCTCAGCCTGGCCCTGCTCGATGGCGGCACCCCGGCAGCCGGCAGCTCCGCCGGCAATCGCTACCTGATCACCGCGGAGCGGCGGGCTCTGCTCAACACAATCCGCTTCGCGGAAGGCACCTGGGCCCGCGGTGAGGATCTCGGCTACCGGATCATGTTCGGTGGTGGTCTGATGGGCAGCCTCGAGCGCCATCCCGATCGCGTCAACTACTCCGGTGGCTACGCCAGCGCTGCCGCTGGTGCCTACCAGTTCATGCCGTTCACCTGGGTGCGGGCCAGTCGCGCATTGCAACTGCAAGGTTTCGGTCCACACGTGCAGGACCAGGCCGCCCTGTTCCTGATCGAGCGCCGCGGCGCCCTTGCCCTGGCTGATCAGGGTGTCTTCAGTGCCGATCTGGCCGCCCGACTGGCGCCGGAGTGGGCCTCCTTCCCCACCCTGGCCGGCAGCAGCTACTACGGCCAGCCGGTGCAGCGCTACGCCGTTCTCCGCAACTTCTACGAACGCAACCTGGCCGAATTGCGAACAGCGGTGGCGCCGGTTCAGGATCTGGCGCGGCAACCCAGCTGTGAACCAGCCCAGTCGTTGCGCTGCCGCCTGGAGGCGCTGGATGCGCTCGGCCCCCGCGCCCGCGCCGGCAGCTGAAGCCTGCCGGCGCCGCTGGCCTCAATCAACCCTCGCTGTCCTTGAGCCGCGCCTTGCCCACCGTGGCCTGGGCGATCAGGTAGGCCGCAGCGATGGCGCCAGCGAAGCCGAGGCCGTTGCGCAGCAGCGGCAGCAGGTCGTTGGTGCGCGTCACCACTGGCGCGATGCCGAACACGCCGAACAGGATCACCCACAGCGGTGAGAGCAGCAGCACCCAGGCCCACTCCACCGTGTGTTCGGGCTTGCGGGGGTAGGCGGCGAAGCCCACGATCAGGCCGCCCAGGATCGAAGTGGCCAGAGTCAGCACCCACTGCTCCTGGGGCAGGCCCGGCACCACCTGGCAACCGCCGATCTCGAGGCAGCCCTTCACGGTGTGCAGCGAATCGAGGATGGCGGCGTCCTGCCCGTTGTCGCGCACGTAGTACTGATTGCCGAAGCGCGTCTGCAGTTCCACCCAATAGGTGCGCGGCATCAGCGCAAACAAGGCATCGCCCACGTTGAAGTTGAGGAGATTGCCACCGCGTTCATCGGCGATCAGCAGAAGCGAGCGCTCATCGAGGCCCCAGAAGTCCTTCACCGCCAGGCCTGGGGTGCGGTCGTACTGCGTGAGCACCCGCAGCTTCCAGCCGCTCACGTGCTCGAAATCCGCCAGTTCGGCCTCCAGGGCGGCGCGCTGAGGGTCGGTGAGGATCCTGGCCAGGTCGATCACCGGGGTCGGATGATCGGGCAGCAGGTCCGGGTTGTCGTAGGCCAGAGCCGGTCCGGCCGCGCCGAGGGTCAGCCCAAGCACCAGCAAGGGGCTCAGCAGCAATGCAGGCAGCAACCGGGCGGCCGTGGCCCCGATCCAGGCCATCGCTCGGCGGAGTGGCGTCATGGCGCTGCGGGGCTGCTTCAGTGGCGAGCATTCTCCCTGAGCCGATCCCGCGCCCGTGAGCTTCGCTGCCCGCCCCGATCCCGCCGTTCCCGCCTGGTTGGTGGAACGGCTGCAGGCGGCCGGCGGCGCCGTGCCATTCCGCACCTACATGCAGTGGGCACTGCACGACCCACAGCACGGCGCCTATGGAGCCGGGCGACTGCGGGTTGGTCCCCGTGGCGATTTCGCCACCTCACCCTCACTCGGCCCGGATTTCGCAGCGCTGCTGGCCCCGCAGATCGCCCAGTGGCTGGGCCAGCAACCGGACCACGAAGCACTGGCACTGGTGGAAACAGGCCCGGGCGAAGGCAGCCTGGCCCTGCAACTGGCCACAGCGCTGGCCTCAGGCTGGCCCGAGCTCGCAGCGCGCACCACGCTGGTGCTGGTGGAGCCCAATGCCGGCATGATGGCCCGCCAGCGCCAGCTGCTGGCCACCTGCCCGCTTCCGTGCCGCTGGTTGAGCTTCGCCGAACTCGCCGCTGCTCCTGTGTGCGGTGTGCTGCTGGCCCATGAGGTGCTCGATGCCCTGGCGGTGGAGCGGATCGTGTGGGACGGGGCCCTCTGGCGCCACCAGCAGGTGGCGCTGCACGAGGCTGGGCTGGCGCAGCCCTCGCTGCGGCTGGAGCTGGGCGAACCCCTGGCGCCAGCGACGCTGGCCCAGCTGGAGCCTCTGGGGCTGTGGCCGCCGAACCCACAGCGGGGGGCAGGTTTCAGCACCGAACTGCATCCCGGTCTTGGCCCATGGCTGGCGGAGGCCGCCGCGGCTCTGGTGGCGGGCCAGCTGCTGGTGATCGATTACGCCCATGAGGCCTGGCGTTACTACGCCCCGCAGCGGCGCAACGGCACCTTGATGGCCTACCGGCAGCAGCGGGCCACGGATGATCCGCTGCTGGAGCCAGGCCACTGGGATCTCACGGCCCACCTCTGTCTTGAGAGCCTGCGGGCTGCCGCTGATGCAGCCGGCTGGACCCTGCTCGGTGAGCGCCGCCAGGGGGAAGCCCTGCTGGCGCTGGGCCTGGCCCAGCGGCTGCATGGGCTGCAACAGGGCAGCAGCGCCGAGCTGCCGCAGCTCCTCAGCCGCCGCGAGGCCTTGTTGCGGCTGGTGGACCCCAGCACCCTGGGCGATTTTCGCTGGGTGGCGCTGGCGCGCGAGCGCGGCGCGGCCGAGCCTCCTCTGTTCCTGCAGAACCCGCCGCTGGCCTGATGAACCGGCCAGCGCGGCAGGTTTGGCTGAGCCTCTGGTGGCTCAGGTGGCCACCGCCCCTGAGGCGCTGGCCAGCCACTGCGCCAGCGGTGTGGGGGGTTGCTGGCTGTTGCTGGTGATCTCGATGATGCGCCCCACAGCCGCTGGCGTGGCCAGGGCATCGAGGCAGACGCGGGCCACCAGCAGCCGCGGAATGCTGTTGCTCTCCTGTTGATCGGGGCCGCTGAACACAAGGCCCTCACGCTCAGCGCGGCTGTCGTCCTCGCTGAGGCCACCGGGCCGCACAACCGTCCAGTCGAGCCCGCTCTGCGCAAGCCACTGTTCGCCCAGGCCCTTCCACACCAGGATCAGGCCGAACAGATTGAGCGGATGCAGCCAGCGACCGGCGCAGAGGGAACTCACCAGCACCACCCGCCGCAGACCGGCGGTCTGGCAGGCGGTGATCTGGTCGCGGATCGCCAGGGCATCCACCTTGAGCGGGCCGCTGAGATCCACCGAGGGCCGCGCACCGGTGGCGATCACGAGGGCGTCGCAGCCCTGCAGCGCTTCGCTCAGGGCCTTGTGATCGCCCAGCGCCAGTCGATGCACCTCCACGCGACCCTCCAGCTCGGCCGGCAGGGTGGAGTCGGGCCGCAGGATCGCCCGCACGCTCTGGCCGCGGCGCAGGGCTTCATCGGCAACGCGCCAGCCGGTTTTGCCCGAGGCACCGGTGATGGCGAGGGTCATGGCGGATTGATGGGATGCGGAGCCGGCATTGTGGCGGCCGGCTCAGGCCAGTGCCGTCAGCACCTGTGTGATCGTGGCGGCGTCGACGTCATCGCGGATCACCACTGAGCCGATGCCGGTGGGCAGCACGAAGCGCACCCTGCCGCCGATCACTTTCTTGTCGCCCTGCAGGCAGGTGAGCACGGCCTGGGGATCGAGGGGCGGCAGCGTGAGCGGCAGGCCGGCCGCCTGCACCAGCACCCGTTGACGCCGCTGCTCTTCAGCGCTCCAGAGACCCATGGCGCAGGCGATTTCACCGGCCGCCAGCATCCCGAGGCCCACGGCCTCGCCGTGCAGGTAAGTGCCGTAGCCGCAGAGCGTTTCCACCACATGACCGAGGGTGTGGCCGTAGTTGAGGATCGCCCGCAGGCCGCCTTCACGCTCATCGGCGGCCACCACCCGCGCCTTGGCCGCGGCGGAGCGCTCCAGCAGGCGCTGCAGCAGCGCCGCACCCACGGCATCCTGCGAGGCCAGGCCAGCGTTGGCATCAGTGGCGGCGGCCTGCTCCAGCTCGGCGAACAGCGGTGCATCGCCGATCACGCCGTACTTGATCACCTCGGCCATGCCGGCCCGGAATTCACGCTCGGGCAGCGTTGCGAGGGTGGTGGGATCGATCAGCACCAGCCGCGGCTGGTGGAAGGCACCGATCAGATTCTTGCCGCCGGGATGGTTCACGCCGGTCTTGCCGCCGATGGCGGCATCGACCATCGCCAGCAGCGTGGTGGGCACCTGCACCACGGCGATGCCCCGCAGCCAGGTGGCGGCGGCGAAACCGGCCATGTCGCCCACCACACCACCACCGAGGGCCACGATCAGCGAACCGCGCTCGAGCTTGCGGGCAAAGGCGGCGTCGTGGATCAACGCCACGCTCGCAGGTGTCTTCTGGTCTTCGCCAGCCTCGAGCACGAGCGTGTCGGCGTCGTAGCCGGCCTGATGCAGGCTGGTGAGGGCAATGTTGCCGTAGTGCTCCTGCACCACGGGGTTGGTCACCACCAGCACCTTGGTGCCCGGCTTGATGCCCTGGGCCAGGATCTGCTGGCCAAGCTGCTGCAGTGCGCCAGCGCCGATCACCACCGGATAGGGGTTGGCGCTGAGCTCCACGGCAATGGTGCGCAGCGCGGTCGGCGTAGCGGTCATGGGGCGGTTGGCATTGCGGCGAGGGTAGGGCGGTGGGCCGCAGGGCTCGGCGGGCCGGCACACCACCACCACTGTGGTCCTCGCCAGTGGCGAGAGCCTCAGCCTCCTGGCCGAACGGCACCTCACCACCGTCACTACAGCCGTCACTACCTTGCGGGGTCTCAACCCCACCCTCACAGGCCGTCCCTCCGATCCGCTGCCGGTGGGGCAGCTGGCTGTTCATCCCCAAGCGCCGCGCCGCCGCGCACGCCGATACCAGCACCACCTCGCTTCCCTCGGACTTCTACACGCCTGAAACCCTGGCGGCCTCCCTGGGCGTTTCCACCTCCACCATCGACAGCCGGAACTCCAGCGGCTATGGGCCGCCCTTCGTGAAACTGGGCAACCTGGTCCGCTACACCGACGAGGACGTGGAACTGCCACTCGATCGCCCCGGCAGCGACTGATGCGCTGGTTGATCTCGGCCAGCGCCCGGCCGATGTTGCGCACGATCGCCTCGGTGGTCTCACGGGGCGTGGGGCGGGGCGGTGGCGGCATGGCTTGCAGGCTGGGGGTCCTCAGCCGAATCGGTAGTGCTTGCGCACAGGGACGTGCACATCCCAGGTGCAGCTCAGTCCTTGCTCGAATACCACCAGATCACCGGCTCCGAACCGGACCGGCTCGCCGCCATCTGGGGTGACGGTGACATCTCCCTCCAGCAACAGGCAGATCTCCTGCTCGTCGTAGGTCCAGGGAAAGGTGCTGACCCCACAGCCCCAGGTCGGCCAGCTCGCCACGCCCAGGCGCTGCAGCTGCGCCGGATCCGGGTTGGATCTGACCGTGACGCCGGTTGCCATGGCTGTCTGCGTAAAAACTGGAGTCATTGTCGGCCGGCAGCGCTGGCCCTAGGCGGTGAGCACAGCCCGGATCGGGTGCTCCTGCTCCCGCCACCAGCGGTCACGCGATCCAAGCACCACACCATTGCCTTGTCTGCAGAATCACGATGCCGTTATATGCTGAATCCGCTGTGCTTCGGAGGTCTGCTCCATGGCTGTGCTGCTCGCTGAACCCGTCCGCGCCAAGCCCTGGCTATGGCCGCGGCGCTGGGTCGACCAAGAGCCTTTGCTCGAACGTCAACACGACGGACTCGAGGCCTACCTGGCTGAACTGCTCTCGCTCCACAGCCCCATGCACCCTGCCTGGAGTGCTGCAGAAGCTGTGGCCATTGAGCGTGGTTGCCGTCGGCTGATCTGGGACTTGCGCCTGCACCTGCGCCTGGAGGAACGCTGGCTCTCAGCGCAGGGCTACCTCTGCCCCGGGCACCGCGCTGTGCATCTGCAAGCCGTCCAAAACACCAAAGCCGCTCTGCTGAAGACCTCCGGCGATCGCGAGGCCCGCCTTCGCTGGTTGCTCGAACTGCAGAGCTGGTTCACCAACCACCGCCACGGCCCCGATGCCACGGCCTACGGCATTGCTCGCTCCAACGCTTCTGCCCGCAGATGACAGCCACCTCTGCCCAGCCCACCGCTCCCCAGGCCTCGGCTGCACCCCACCTGAGCGAAGACCTGCTCACCCCGCGCTTCTACACCACCGA
>JBEBCC010000063.1:0-3003 GCA_041158125.1 Cyanobacteriota bacterium | reverse complement strand
AACAGAGGGTTCAGATGAACAGCCAGTGTCCGAACTGACGACGAACCCACGGATGGATGAAGACTGTTGGAGCAGGGGCCTGCAGTCAGCGTGCTTCTGGCCGGTAGCGGGGTGGCGTGTCATCCATCGGGGACGCCTCCTGGTTCGTGGCCTCAGCATCGCCAGGGCTCACGCCCCGCGGCAATCGGCGTTTTCGCGCATTGCTTGCGGCGTCGGGCGGGAGCAGCGTGGGTTGTTTGGCGCGGTGGCAGAAGGGCTTGAGCTGACGCTGCCATCAGGCCCTGAACCGCCAGGTGCAGCCCACCGGCTCCTGATCGGGCTCCGCTCCGGCCCGACCCATGGTCGGGGGGCGCCTCAAGGGTGAGTCGAGCCCGCCGGTGTGGACGTTGGCTGCGCTGCGCTCCGCATCAGGCGATCGGGGCGGGCCCTTGACCCGCCCCCCGCCTGCTGAGGGGTCCTTCACGGAGCCCGGCCATGGCCTCTCTCTCCCGCAAGATCCGTCTGCAACAGCTCTCCTGGCAATTGCTGGAAGATCTGTCGTTCTGCAGCCGCACACCGCGGCTCTCGGCTCTGGCGGCGCAACTGCTGTTCGAGCGGCAGCTGGAGCAACAGCCGCATCCAATCGATCCAGCGCTGGAAGCGCTTCTGCCCTGGTGAGGGCAGCTCAGGCGGGGGCTGAGGCCCCTGCCTCAACGAGTGGTCGCAGGGCCCGGACCTCACAACAAGAACCCCCCGGGCCAGTGGGCACCCGGCGGTCTTGATCAGCGGCGGGTTGGTGGTCACCCGCGTCTCCACCCTTCTGGCACCGGTCGGCCGGGTGATGCAATCCCAGGGGGCCACTTAGGGCCACCCTGAAACCACGGCGTCCGTGCCATCCGGCCCCAGGCAGGTGGGGAGGTGGCCGGTTTTGACCCAGATCGTGCAGCCCACCTCACTCCAGGGTCGGTGCACACTCCCCGGCGGATTCCGCAGCCAGCTCCCGGAGGGATAGGTGCCGTGCTCGTCCTGAAACACACCGGACAGCACCAGGATCTCCTCACCGCCGGGATGGCCGTGGGGCTGAAACACCGTGCCGGGTGCCCAGCGCACAAGAGCCACACGCTCCGAGCCATGGGCGTGCAGCGGCAGAACCTCCAAGCCGTTCACAAGCCCAGGCAGCCAGGCTGCGCTGCTGGTGTTGATCACGAGCCGCTGCTGATCGGCCGGATGCATCTGGTAAAGCTTCACCAGGATCGTGCAGCCCTCTTCACTGAAAGGGGCATGGCTGGATCCCATCGGATTACGCAGATACGTCCCGGCGGGATAGTGCCCCGATTCATCCGAGAAGGTGCCCTCCAGCACCAGGATCTCCTCGCCACCGCAATGGATATGGCGCTCAAAGTGGCTCCCTGGCGCGTAACGCACGATCGAGGTGGCCCGTGCCACCTCATCGCCCAGGCGATCGAGCATGCGGCGCTCCACCCCCGCCATCGGGGAGAGCGTCCAGGCCATGGCGTTGGTGTCGAGGACCACCCGTTTGCTGAGGTCCGCGTGTAAGTCCATGGGCCTGATTCTGATCACTCGCGACGCCCCGGCGCTGGTGGCTCCCAGGCAGCGGAGCAGGCCCGCCAGCCCTGCTGTTGCTTCTCCTTCCACAGCTGCACCGCCTTCTCGCGGCTGAGCTCCTGGCGGTGTTTCAGCAGCGGGATCGACTCGCCCGGGAGCAACTCACCGCAGGTCACCTCCAGCACCTGGCTCCAGCGGTCGTAGCGGAGCGGGCGAAAGTGCAGCACCTGGCGGCCATCACTGATCCAGCCCTCCTTGGGAGTGAAGGGAGGGCGCTGGGTGTCGCCGACAAACATCAGGCGTTCAGGCCACCTCAGGCGCCCAGCCCTGCTGGCGGTGCATGGCATCGGTCCAGCCCTGGCAGCGGCGAGTGAGGTGTTCGCCGTGGGTGATCAGACCCTGGTGCAGCTGACAGGTGTGCAGCGGGATACAGCTGACGCTGGCCTGGTGGCGAAACCAGTGGCAGGTCATGCAGACCTTGCGGCTGCGGCTGGCTCGCAGCACCGCCTGATCGAGGCAGGGCCAGTCGTCACAGCCAGCGCCGAGACAAGACTCAGGCGATCGGGTGGGGGACGGAGGACGGGAAGCAGCCAAAGCAAACCCCCTCAATGCGTACACATATACTAGCAGGAATTGGGGTTGTTGTCGCGGGTCTGGCCGGGTTGAGGTGGGTGCCTTTTACTGGACAGTTCCAGCCCCTGACATCGTTAACCCCGGGCGGGAGGAACAGGGTTCGGTCTCATTATAGATCTCATGGGGAGTTCTGCCTCTCAATGAGCTGTGCGGTCTTACATGGCAGTACCTCCACAGAAAGCGGGCCAGGCTGATCTCTGCCTCCCAGCCATCGCTGTAGGCACGCAGGTACACCTCCTCGTACTTGACCGTTCGCCACAGCCTCTCCACCAGGATGTTGTCGTAGCAGCGCTTCCTTCCTGACCAGCTGATCCTGATCTCCTCAGCCTGCAGCCTCGCCACGAAGTCGCCAGAGGTGAACTGGCAGCCTTGATCGGAGTGGAATATTTCTGGCTTACGGCCGCCTCCCAGCGCCATCTCAAGGGCATCCAGACAGAATTCCGTGTCAAGGCTGTTTGAGAGCTTCCAGCTGAGGATATTTCTGGAGAAGAGATCCACGATCGCCACCAGGTAGAGGAACCCCTTCTGCAGCGGGATGTAGGTGATGTCCGTGGCCCAGACCTCATCCACACTCGTGACTGCGTTGAGATCCACCAGGCAGGGAAAGCGCTCTGCTGGATCTCCTGGAATGGTGGTGCGAGGTTTCCGGTAGATCGCCCGAAACCCCATGCGGTGCATGAGGTTTCGGACCCGATCACGACTGATCGGGATTCCCTCTCGGGCCAGGTAGTCCACCATCCGGCGGCTGCCACTGCATGGGTCTTCCAGATACAGAGCATCGATCCTGGCCATGATCCGCAGGGTCGATTCCCGCACCGGTGTGGG
>JBEBCC010000062.1:0-41823 GCA_041158125.1 Cyanobacteriota bacterium | reverse complement strand
TCTACAAGACCGGGTTCCGGGTGTGTTCTGCACCCGGGGAAGTTGAAGCCAGACGGCGAAGGGCTTGCCGGGGCATGGGCGCAAGGTTCCGGGTGTGTTCTGCACCCGGGGAAGTTGAAGCATCACGGCGTAGGGCTTGCCTGGGCACGGGCGGAGCACGGTTCCGGGTGTGTTCTGCACCCGGGGAAGTTGAAGCACCCACGCCATTCACCCGTAACGCCTTCATCTACAGCAAGGTTCCGGGTGTGTTCTGCACCCGGGGAAGTTGAAGCCAGGACGCGGCCGGCACTCCCTGGCCCGCGGACGTGCGTTCCGGGTGTGTTCTGCACCCGGGGAAGTTGAAGCCGCTACTACAGTTTATCTGGCGCACTGAATGGCAGCGGAGAAGTCCTGCCCATAAGCCATGTGAAGCGATTCTTGGATCATCTGCAAACGCCACTGCCCCACCACTGTCTGCTCCGCTGCAGCCAATGTTCCAGGTGTGGTGTTATGACCAGCTCCGCACTCCGCCAGAGGCCAATGATTTCACGGCTGAAATGGACCGGTACTGGGCGGAATAATCGGGAATGAATCCACTGGCAAGCCAGTCGCCATCTGTTGTATATTTGCGGCATCAAGAGAGGAGAGATTTCTGTTGCCTGTTGTATCGGTAATCGGATTCGGCGCAAAGGTGTCAAAGGCATCAAATCCCGAATCAAGTTCAACGATAACCCGCTGAACGCGAGAGGCATCCGGGCTGCTGTAACCCTTGTTGCCTGTGGTATCACCGGGATAGGCAAGCGCAACAAGAGCAGCATTGGTGGAGAAGGAGAGAGCAGGATGCTCAGGTGCCCTCCCGGTCATTCGGCTTTTGTGGATGCTTCGTGCCAGTTTTCGTCGCTCAGTGAGAGTTGATAATAGAAGAGTTGCCAAGCGCGAGTGTTGCAGGCGCCCATTGGGATTGCTCGATGTCTATTCTGATGCCTCCTGTATTTGCCTTCCCGCTATCGTCTTGAGGCTTAAGCGAATTGCCTGGGTTGAGCGGGTTGATTGGAGGGCTAAGTATCTTGGAGAAATATTCATCATTGCTCGGGGGTCTGCCTCATTTGGAAGCCCATCCGGATGATGCCCCAGCTCCACCGTGAGCACCGCATTCACCTGGTCAGGTGATGCCGTCAGCAGCCAGTCGGCATTCAGATGGATCTTGCCTTTGCTGATGGCATAAGCCCCTATCGCGCCGTTGATGTCGCTGGAGGAGAGCAGCACGATCTCGGGCAGGCTGCTGAAGTCGCCTGCTGCCCACTGGGTCACCAAGTCGGTGAGTGCCTGGGGCTCGTCCTCCAGCACCAGCGCCTCCCGTGCCGCAGAGGTGAGTTGCCCGCTTGCGGATCAGCCTTGGAGGAGCAGGTGCCACTCGGGCAGAAGCGCCGTGAGGATCTCGGTGCTGGTCGCCAGGCCTGCCGTGCTCATTCGGATTTCTTCTCGAGCCTTAAGGCCACTCTTACGCCTACTCCTTGGCTCGGCACTGTGGGTAGAGCCCAGGGCTGCAGCAAGGGGCAGAGGGTATGCATTTTCTGCATGAAATCAGCCTTCTGCCTGTGTAGAGACTCTGAGAACTCCTGCCATCACAGACTTCCAGCCTGCTGGGCGTCGTGGGCGGATTCATTGTTGATGCAGCGCACCCCGGCAGTCTGCGGCACTCTGCTGCCGTTGGTCCTGGTGCCAGGCTTCTGGCGATTGTGGTGCTGCAGAAGCCCCACCCAGAGCCAGACCTGCCTCGATTCATAGCCTCTGAACCCCACTCCCGCAGCGCTGTCTGCCCCGCTGCAGCGTCCACTCCAGCCGTGGGTTGATCCCCAGCTCCGCACCCCGCCAGAGCCGATCCATCTCCCGGCTGAAGTGGGCTGCCAGCAGCGGTGATTCGATCACCAGCAGGACTTCATCGTTTTGATGGGCTGCTGAAGGGCTCCAATTGAAGCTCCCTGTGATCACAGTTTTGCTATCAATCACCGCAAATTTGTGGTGCAACTTGTCGCCGTTGGGCAGTTGCGGGATGCCCACCCCCTCCAGCGCCTGGGCCAGGGGTCTGTTGCCGGCCTCCAGCCGGCACTGGCGATCCGCCAGGGCCACGCCGAGCAGATCCAGCACCTCTGAGAAGGAGCGGCTGGCAAAGCCTGGATCCGCCAGCACCCGCAGTGCCACGCCGCGCCGCTGCAGCTGCGCCAGCACCGGCGTGAGCTGCTGGGCCGAGAACACGAACAGGGCCAGGTCGACCCGGCGACGCGCCTGGCTCAGGCTGGCGGCGATCAGGTTCAGGCCGTGGCTGGGATCATTGCGGCGGTGCGGGGCGAACAGCACCTGGATGCGGCTCTCTCCCACTGCCACGCTCTGCGCCGGCCCCGATGGCTTGGCCAGCCCGAAGCGGCTATCGGACAGGCCGCCGGGGCCATCGCCCCACATGTGGTTGAAGTCATCCGTGAACAGGGCCGCCAGCGGTGCACTCTCAATCCGCAGCAGGTGGTTCACATTGCCGCGGGTGCGTGGCGCGTGCGGGTCGCCATGGATGCAGGAGGGGGTGAAGTTCGCCGATCCCGTGACCACCACCTGCCCATCGGCCAGCAGGTATTTGCTGTGCATCAGGCCGCTGCCGGCGCTGCCGTCTTCGCGGTCGTCGATCAGCGGCACACCGCCCCGCCGCAGGATCAGCACCGCATCGCCCGCCTCCTGCTCCGCCGCACTCAGCTGGCCATCGCGGTTACGGTCGGCCAGGGCCATCAGCTGACGGCGGCGGCTGCGCAGATGCGGGCTCAGCTCCGCTTCGTGCTGCTCGCTCCATGGCGTGCTGTAGCTGTTCTCCAGCACCACGCGCACGCTCAGGCCGCGCCGGTGCTGCTCCACCAGCGCCTGCGCCACCGCCGGCAGCGACAGCTCCTGCACCGCCACCAGCAGCTCGCGGCGGGCGCCGCGGATCGTTTGCAGCAGCAGCGCTTCAAGGTCGTCGCCGCGGCGCTGCTCGCCGCTGATCGGGCTGCGGTAGCTGGTATCAGCCCGCTGGTTGAAGGCCACCGTGATCCCCGAGGGCAGTGGCAGTGGCGCCTGCGGTTCGCCCAGCAGCTGTCCGGCCTGGGTGCAGCCCAGCAGGGTGAAAGGCACGAGGCCCATGCCAAGCCATCGCCAGCGGCGCTGATTCGGTGCAGGCATTCAGACGGGACACGCTGGTTTCAGCATTCCCGCTGCGCTGAATGCTGCTGATGGTCTCAGTCGTGGCTGGGCAGCTCGGAGGTGCGCAGCATCAGCGCGAACCAGCCGCAGCTCAGCAGAACGGCCGCCAGCACCCCGGCGCCGATGCTGATGCGCACCATCATCAGTGGGATCAGCAGTGGCACCGCCAGGCTGCCCAGCAGTGGTGTTGCCGCCACCATCAGCTTCAAGGCGCTGCTGGGTGCAGCGCTGCCCGTTTGGGCCGATGCGTTCATCGCAGCTTCAGAACCACTCCGCCACAGCCTGATCGCTGGGGTTGCTGTTGTCTTCCGGTGTGCGCCGATCGAAATGGAGGGTGATGTTGCGCTTTTGCTCACCATCAACGGCCACCGCCTCGATCGCGTAGATCTGTTGGCCATCGCGGAACGGCACCTGGATCCGGAAGGTGCCATCGCTGGAGAGGGGCACCTCTTCGCCACCGATCATCAGCTTGGCGGTGGGATCGGTGGCGCCATACACGATCAGCTCGGCATCAGCCACCAGCCAGAACGAACGCTGGCGCGGGGCTACACCGCCGGCGCCGGATTCATTGCGGCCGCTGGCCCAGAGGCCGGCGCCGGAGGCATTCAGGCCGCCTTCAGCGCCTTCGCCCAGTTCATGGAAGGCCTCAGAACCGCGGCCCAGGCGGCGCCAGCCCGCTGTGGCGGTTTGATAAAGACGCTCATGCAGGCCGGTGTCGGCGCTGCTGGGGGTGGCGATCGCCACCGGCGTGGGTGGAGCCTCCAGCGAAAAGGGCACAAACTGATCGAGGATCTGATCGCTTGGATGCAGCGCCGGCACACGGGCCACGGTGGAATAAGCCAGGGAGATCCAGCCGCCACCGCTGCGGCGATAACCCAGCTCAACCCGGTAGTCGCGATCGCTGAGCGGAACGGGGAGATACCACTCGTTCGCCTGGCTGTCGACAGCCACCTCCTGCATGGTGTGCGGATGGCTGGAGCCGCCGCTCAGGCCGGTCACATCCGCCACCCGCAGGCAGAGCTGGCTGGCGCCGGCCTTGAAGGCCTCCAATCGATCGCTTTCGCTGATCTCCCAGAACACATAAGCCCATTGCGGATCCCTCGGCAGGAACACCACACGGGTCTGCCCTGCGGCCGGCTCCGGGCTGAAACCAGCGCCGCCGGCAGCCTCCGCTTCATCGCCGCCGATCAGGCCGCCCTGGCGCTGGCCGATCGCGGTGACCAGCTGCTCCTTCGTCTTGCGGCTGTAGAGAGTAACGCCCAGCTCACTGGCCACCTGGCGCAGTTGGCGCAGCGTCAACCGCGCAAGTGAGGAGATCGACTGGCTCACCGACTCTGCAGGTTCTGTTCGGGATCAGTCTGCCCGTTTCTGCAGCATTCGGATTTGACGAGCCGGGCAGGGTCAGGATCTCATGACCACCGGTGCCGTGTTGGCAGCGGTCGAGATGTTGCCTGCTGGCCATAAAAAAAGCGGCGGGTGACCCCGCCGCCAGCCTGGCAAGCCTGCTGTGGATCAGCGGCCGAGGCTGCGGTAAGGCACCTTGGCCAGGTAGTCGATGTCGGCGCTGCCACGGGAGCTGCTGCCGCGCAGCGCCGGCAGGGTGCGCACCCAGGGCATGTAGTCCTGCGGGAAGCCACCGCGACGCTGCAGCGCACGCTCGGGAATGCGGCGAGCCGTTCCGGTGTACACGATCTGGGGGAAGCCCAGGATGCCGCGGTAGTAGCTCTCGTAGCGAGGGCTGGTGATGTTGAACGGGGTTTCGCCCAGGTCGCGGCTGCCCACCACACGGTTGCGGTGGTACGGCACGGTGTCGTAGCCGAAGGCCTCGAGATACTCCTGGGAATCGAGGATGTCGTCCACCATGCCCCTGACGCCGCGGGTCATCAGCACCGCGGACCAGGCGATTTCCTCAGCTTTGCCGTGGGTTTTGCGGCCCAGCAGTTTCTCCACCAGGTGGCGAGCCACCCGGTAGTTGCTGTTGAGGGTGTAGAAGCTGCGGTTGAAGGTGTCAGACAGACACAGCGAGCGGATGAAATCGCGCACTGTGATCTGACCGTTGCGCAGCTGGCTCTCCAGGGTGCGGTCGCGGTCGACCTTGAAGGCGTGGAAGAAGATCTGGCGGTAAGCCGCCTCGATCACGAAGTTCTGGTCCTCGCGATCCATCGCCTTGTCCATGGACACGGCTTTCGGATCCTCATCCGAACCGACCCGGAGGGGATCCACGCGGGAGTTCTGCGTGGTGGGCGCGTACTTCAGGAGAGGAAGGGCCACTCGTGCGTCGGGCATCCGTCGTGGCCGATCGTAGAAGTGAGGCCAGTGGGGGACTCGGCGGCTTCAGTCAGGACTCACAGTCCGTAACGTTCGCTGCAGTCCGGCCAGCTGCCGACGCTCACCAGCCGAGGGGCGACAGGGGTGTGCGGTCGGTGCGGCCCTCACGGTCGCCCTCCGTCGCAGCGCCCCTGGCTGCACCGGCTGCGCTCTCCTCCAGGCAGCGGGTTTCAATGCAGAACGAGGCTGTGTTTGAGAGCCCCTCCACGGTGCTGCTGCGCAGGCGTACGTTCGGCCCGGCGAAGGAGAACCGCTCCCAGGAGCTCATCGTTTCGTAGTCGGTGCTCAGCAGCAGGCCATCGCGCTCATCCATCCGGAAATGGCCCGCCACCGGTGCGGTCTCGGCGTAGCCGCGGTCGCGCAGCAGCAGTCCGGCCCGTCCGCGCTCGTCGGTGGGGATCAGGCCGAACACGCTCTCGCCCTCGTGGGCCTCGCCGGCCTTGTCCCAGGCCATCGAGCCAGCCCAGCGCACGCGGCAGCCGCCCACCAGGCCCGCCGGATCCTGGCCGTGCAGCGCGGCGATCGCGCTCAGCCGTTCATCCCCCAGCGCCAGCTCCTCCACCACGATCAGCGAGGCACCGGCTTCGGCGCGGCGGTGCAGCAGGTGGTGGCTGCTGCGCTGGGAGCGCCAGCGGCCGCAGCTCAGCCGGAAGAAGCTGATGGCATCGGCGATCGGGAGGCTCACGGGCCGGGGGCATGAGGGTGCAGCGATGATCGCAGCCCCCGCCGCCCTCTGCTGCACCCTGGCCAGGGCTCTCTGGCGCCGTCGGCCCAGCTGGCGCAGGCGGCTCAGCTCAGCGGCTCAGGAACCTGCCGGCGCCGGTGCCGGCACGGCCTGGTGTCAGCTGTTGGCCGGCCTGCCCTCGATCCCGGCCAGGCGCAGATCGGCCACGCTGCGCCCCCAGGCGACCAGATCGGCCATGGTCAGCTGGAGTGCGGGAATGCCCCGGGCTTTGCCGATCGCCTCCAGTTGCACGGCCGCCTTGGCCAGTTGCTCCACCAGGACGGGGATGAAGGCGGGATCGGCCACCAGGCTCGGCTGCTGCTGGGCCCAGGCGGTGAGGGCCGCCTGATCGCTCTGGCCCTCGCTGGCCACCTGCTGCAGGCAGCGCAGGCTGTGGGCCAGCAGGCGCAGGTGGTGGCGCTCCAGAGCCGGCAGCAGGCTGCTGTCCAGCTCGCTGAGGTCGGTTTCGCTCAGCATCGGCGCTCAGTGCGACTCGGCTGGCTGCAGGCGGAAGCCACAGGCATGGCCCCCCTCCAGCAGCCAGTGCACCCGCTCCACTTCGCAATCGGGAAAGGTGGCGCGAATCAGGTGCAATTCCTGATCGCAGACACAGGGGAACTGTTCGGCGATCTTCATCACCGAACAGTGGAATTCGCTCATCACCCAGCCGCGGCCCTCGGGATCGGGGCGCACATCGGCGACATAGCCCTCGCTGCGCCGCAGCTCCACCAAGCGCTCCAGCCGTTCCCTGAGGTTGCCGTCGCCGATGCGGTTGCGGTAATCGGCGGCCTTCTCGACAGCCTGGCGCGCCAGCAGGCCATCGACCATATCGGCCGGCAGGCTGGCTGCCATCGAGGAGAGCAGGCCGAGGGCGAAGTCATCGCTGCCATCGGGAAAGTGGCCACGGCCGGCCTGGGTGAGCCGCCAGCGGTTGCTGGGGCGGCCCGGGCCGACGCTGGCGGGGCTGGCCTCCACCAATCCCTCCTCCTCCAGGGAGCGCAGATGACGGCGCATCACCTGCACCGACACCCCGAGTTCATCGGCCAGCCGTGCAGCTGTGGTCTCCCCCTGGCGCAGCATCAGCGTCAGGGCGGCTTCGCGCGTAGGGGCCTGGGTGGAGGCGCTCATGGCCGTGGGCTGACCTCCACACCATGCCACGCCTTCCCGATCGCTGACGACTCCGGCTCCGGACGAGCAGCGGTCGCTGACGCAGCCGGTCGTTCCGGGCGGCCTTCGGTTCAGGGCTGCGCCACAATGGACCTTCCCCGGCCGGCGTTCGCGTGTCTTAGGGTCAGCTTGCGAAACAACTCTGTTTCGTAACTCGCCCTCCACCCGCGCTTGCATCGGTCCACCGCATCCATCGGTCCACGGCTTCCCCTCGCTCGCCGCTTCGGTCATTCCGTCGCTGCGGTCCGTCTGGCGCTGTTGTCCTGAACTGCGGTCCTGAACTGCGGTTCCTGCCGCCGCTCTCCACATTCCCGCGCCACGCCCGGCACCTCGTCCGGCGCCACGTCCGGCGCCATGGCTTTGGTCACGCCAGCGTCGCCGCTCCCGCGCTTCCCTTCTGCACCCATGTCCGACGCCCCCAGTTCCCCGGCCAGCGACAGCCTTGAGGTGATCCGTAAGTTCGCTGAGACCTACGCCCAGCGCACCGGCACCTATTTCTGCAGCGATCCGGGAGTGACCGCCGTGGTGCTCGAAGGCCTGGCACGGCACAAGGATGAGCTCGGAGGTGCCCTCTGCCCCTGCCGTCATTACGAAGACAAGCAGGCCGAGGTGGCGCAGGCCTTCTGGAACTGCCCTTGTGTGCCGATGCGGGAGCGCAAGGAATGCCATTGCATGCTCTTCCTCACCGAGGACAACCCCTTCCGCGGCGAGAAGCAGACCATCAGCCTCGATGAGATCAAGGCTCTCACCGCTGGCTGAACCTTCGCTGGATCCTTCCCATGAGCAGTCCACAGGCCGTTGGTGATCTGGTGAGCCAGCCGTATAAGTACGGCTTCGTCACCGATATTGAAACCGAAAAGATCGCCAAGGGCCTCAGTGAGGACGTTGTGCGTCTGATCTCCAGCAAGAAGCAGGAGCCTGCCTTCCTGTTGGAGTTCCGCCTGCGTGCCTACCGCCAGTGGCTGCAGATGCAGGAGCCGGACTGGGCCACGCTCGGCTATCCGCCGATCGATTACCAGGACATCATTTATTACGCCGCCCCGAAGCAGCAGGCAAAGAAAGCAAGCCTGGACGAGGTTGATCCCAAGCTGCTCGAAACCTTCGACAAGCTGGGGATTCCCTTGAGCGAACAGAAGCGCCTCTCCAATGTGGCCGTGGACGCTGTATTCGATAGCGTTTCGATTGCTACCACCTACAAGGAGAAGCTGGCTGAGCATGGCGTGATCTTTTGCTCGATCAGCGAGGCGGTGAAGGAGCACCCTGAGCTGATCGAGCGTTACCTGGGTTCGGTGGTGCCCTGTAATGACAATTATTTTGCGGCGCTGAACTCGGCTGTGTTCAGTGACGGCTCCTTTGTGTTTATCCCCAAGGGGGTGGAGTGCCCGATGGAGCTCTCCACCTACTTCCGTATCAACTCCGGTGATACCGGTCAGTTCGAGCGAACTCTGATCGTGGCTGAGGAGGGGGCTTCGGTGAGCTACCTCGAGGGGTGCACGGCTCCGATGTTTGACACCAATCAGCTGCATGCCGCTGTTGTTGAGCTTGTTGCTCTCGACGATGCCTCAATCAAGTATTCGACGGTTCAGAACTGGTATGCCGGTGATGAGAATGGCGTTGGTGGCATTTATAACTTCGTGACCAAGCGCGGCCAGTGTCGCGGTGATCGCAGCCGCATCAGCTGGACTCAAGTGGAAACCGGTTCATCGATTACTTGGAAATACCCCAGTTGCGTGCTGCAGGGGGCTGATTCTGTGGGCGAGTTCTATTCCGTTGCTCTCACGAACAACCGCCAACAGGCTGATACTGGTACCAAAATGATTCATGTCGGTCCGCGCACGCGCTCCACGATCGTGAGCAAGGGCATCAGTGCCGGCCGTTCAGTCAACAGCTATCGCGGCCTCGTGCAGATCGGCCCCAAAGCCGCGGGGGCCCGCAACTACAGCCAATGCGATTCGATGCTGATCGGAGATCGTGCCGCCGCCAACACCTATCCCTACATCCGCTCGCAGCAGCCCCAGGCCGCCGTTGAGCATGAGGCCAGCACCTGTCGCATCTCGGAAGATCAGCTCTTCTATCTGCAGAGTCGTGGCATCGGCCTGGAGGAGGCCGTTTCGATGATGGTGAGTGGCTTCTGCCGCGATGTGTTCAACCAGTTGCCGATGGAGTTCGCCGCTGAGGCGGACAAGCTGCTCGCCCTCAAGCTGGAGGGCTCGGTGGGCTGACCGGCGCTCGGCCCGTGCCGTCCGCACCAGCCGCCCGCTCAGGCCTCCGTCGCCGCGCCACCCCTGATCCGTTCCCGCTCCACCCCTCAGCCGCCGCCGTGATTCGCCCCGAAGCCCCCGTACTGCTTGAGATCCGCGATCTGCACGCCCGCGTGGAGGACAAGGCCATCCTCAAGGGGGTCAACCTGACCATCCGCGCCGGTGAGATCCATGCGGTGATGGGCCGCAACGGCAGCGGCAAGAGCACCCTCTCCAAGGTGCTGGCTGGTCACCCCGCTTACAGCGTCACCGCCGGCAGCGTCAGCTATCGCGGAGAGAACCTACTGGAGATGGAGCCCGAACAACGGGCTCGTCTCGGTGTGTTCCTCGGTTTTCAATACCCAGTTGAAATTCCGGGTGTGAGCAATCTTGAGTTCTTGCGCGTAGCAACCAACGCTCGCCGTGCTGAGCAGGGGCACGAGGAGCTAGATACTTTTGCCTTCGAAGATCTTGTGCGCGAGCGGCTGCAGGTGGTGCAGATGGATCCGGCTTTCCTGGATCGCTCGGTGAACGAGGGGTTCAGCGGTGGCGAGAAGAAACGCAATGAGATCCTGCAGATGGCGCTGCTCGAGCCGCTGGTGGCGATCCTTGATGAAACCGATTCCGGTCTGGATATTGATGCCTTGCGCATCGTGGCCGGGGGTGTGAATCAACTGGCCGGTCCCGATAACGCCACGCTGCTGATCACGCACTATCAGCGGCTGCTGGATGCCATCACTCCCGATTACGTGCACGTGATGGCCGCCGGTCGCATCCTGCGCACCGGCGACAAGGAGCTCGCCCTCGAACTGGAGCAGCGCGGTTACGACTGGGTGGACCAGGAACTCGCTGCCCTTGACGCCGCTGCGCGTCAGCCGCTGGAGGTGGCCTGATGAGCGCCAGCGTTACCGCCGCTCCAGCCGGTCTGGCCGGCTGGACCCACCGCTGGCTGGATGCTCTGCCAGCCCCGGCCGGTGCGCTCGCACCGGTGCAGGAGCGTGGTCGGCGCGCCCTCGCCGAGCTGCCTCCTCCCTCCAGCCGCCAGGAGGACTGGCGCTTCACCGATCTGGGTCTGCTGCTGCAGCTGCCCCTCGGCTCCGCCACCCCCGCTGCCGCCGCTGTCGAGCCCTTCGCGGCTGCCGCCAGTGCCACCACCGCTGCTGTCGGCCCATCCCCGGTGGTCCTGCGCCTGCAGCTCGATGGCCGTCTCGATCCCCTCGCGGATCTCACCCTGCCGCCCGGCCTGATGGCCCTGTCTCCCGGTGAGATAGCCCAGGCCCTCGGCCACACCCTCGCTGCCACCGGTTGTGAGCGCCACTGGCCCGTGGAGCTCAACCACGCCGCCGCCGAGCGGGTGCTGGCCCTGCGTGTGGCCAGCCGCAGTGCCGTGCGCCTGGAGCTGCTGAGCAGCGGTCCCGCCCCTCTTCGCTTGTTGCTGGTGCTTGAGGAAAAGGCCGAGCTTGAGCTCAGCCAGCTGCTGCATGCCGATGCCCCCGGCCTCACCAGCCTGGTGATGGAGGCCCACCTTGGCCGTGGAGCCCGTCTGCGCCATGGCCTCGTGGCCCGCGGTCATGACGGGGCTGCCCTGCTGGGCCACCTGGCGATCGAGCAGGAGCCTGAGAGCGAATTGCAGCTCACGGCGGTGAGTGCCGGCTGGGGATTGGCGCGCCTGGAGCCTCGCGTGCTGCAGGTGGATGGCCAGGCCAGTTCCACCCTGCGCGGGCTGCAGTTGGTGCAGGGCCGTCAGATCGCCGACACCCACAGCCACATCCGCTTCAATGGCCCCGAGGGGCAGCTCGATCAGCTGCACAAGGCCGTTGCCTCCGGCCAGGGGCGCAGCGTCTTCAATGGTGCCGTGCGCGTGCCCCGTGCAGCCCAGCGCACCAATGCCGCTCAGCTCAGCCGCAGCCTGCTGCTCTCAGACCGCGCTCGCATCGACACCAAGCCCGAGCTGGAGATCGTCGCGGACGATGTGAAATGCGCCCACGGTGCCACCGTGAGCAGCCTGCAGACCGACGAACTCTTCTACCTGCAGAGCCGTGGCATTGATGCCGATCAGGCAGCGCAGCTGCTGCAGCGAGCCTTCTGTGAGGAGGTGCTGCGCGATCTGCCGGCTGCCGCCCGGGCCTGGTGTCCGCTTGAAGGCCTGCAGCTGGTATCCGAGCCGGCATGACCAGCACCCTTCCCGCCAGTGAGGCCATGATCAGCGCCGCCACCAATGCAACCGTCGAGGCCATGGCGGATCCCACGGTCTTGCCCGGCCCCGATCTGGCTGCACTCACCCGGCCCGACTTTCCCCTGCTGGCGCAGACCGCCTGTCTTGGCCAGCCGCTGATCTACCTCGATCACGCCGCCACCAGCCAGAAGCCCCGTCAGGTGCTCGAAGCGCTGCAGCACTACTACGACCACGACAACGCCAACGTGCATCGCGGCGCCCATCAGCTGAGTGCTCGCGCCACCGACGGCTTCGAAGCCGCCCGCGCCAAGGCCGCCGCCTACATCGGTGCCGCCACGCCCAACGAGATCGTGTTCACCCGCAATGCCAGCGAGGCCATCAACCTGGTGGCCCGCAGCTGGGGTGAAGCCAATCTCCGCCCCGGTGATGAGGTGCTGCTCACAGTGATGGAGCATCACAGCAATCTGGTGCCCTGGCAGTTGCTGGCCGACCGCACCGGCTGCGTGCTGCGTCATGCCGGGCTCACCGAAACCGGCGAGCTGGATCTGGAGGATCTGCGCAGCAAGATCAGCGAGCGCACCCGCCTGGTGAGCCTGGTGCAGGTGAGCAACACTCTCGGTTGCCTCAACCCGATCACCGACGTGGCGGCCCTCGCCCACGCGGCCGGTGCCCTGGTGCTGGTGGATGCCTGCCAGAGCTTGCCCCATCTGCCCATCAACGTGGCCGCGCTCGGCGCCGACTTCCTGGTGGGCAGCTCCCATAAGCTCTGCGGCCCCACCGGTATGGGGTTTTTGTGGGGGCGTGAGGCGCTGCTGGAGGCGATGCCGCCCTTCCTCGGCGGCGGTGAAATGATCCAGGATGTTTACCTCGACCACAGCAGCTGGGCCGGTCTGCCCCACAAGTTCGAGGCCGGCACTCCCGCCATCGGTGAGGCCATCGGCATGGGCGCTGCGCTCGATTATCTGCAGGCCATCGGCCTGGAGCGCATCCATGCCTGGGAGCAGCAGCTCACCCGCCAGCTGTTCGCTCGTCTGCAGGCCATCGACGGCCTGACGATCCTCGGCCCCACGCCTGAGCAGCAGCCCGATCGCGGTGCCCTCGCCGCCTTTCATGTCGACGGCGTCCACGCCCACGACATCGCTGCCCTGCTGGATTCGGCCGGCATCTGCATCCGCAGCGGTCACCACTGCACCCAGCCCCTGCATCGCCATTACGGTCTCAGCGCTTCGGCCCGCGCCAGCCTCAGTTTCACCACCACCCCTGAGGAAATCGATCGCTTCGTTGAGGAGCTGCAGGGCACGATCAGCTTCCTGCGCGAGCACAACTGAACAGCGCCGCTGCGCTCCGCAGCGGCAGCATCCGCGTTGTTGCCTTCACTGGCCCAGGGCAGCCGATCTGATTCGCCTCCGTGGCAGGTGGGGCACCGTCCCCAGCGCCTGGCCCGCCAGGGGCAGATCCACCGCCCTGGATCCGAGTCTGTTGCGATGGTGGCAAAGGATGGCGAGGCTGGTCATCTGCCGACAGCCGCTCGTGCTCCCGCATCTGACGCCCATGCAGGCTCGCCACCGATGACCGCTGGTTTCCCTGCTCCGCCAACCCTCTTCCTGGTGGTGCTGGGCGGCCGCACCGCCACCAGCCACATTGAGCAGCACGATGTGCGCTTCGTGGCCGGCCGCACCATCGACGACACGATCCCGGTGCTGCGGCGCCAATGGTTCGGGAGGCGTGAAGGCCTGCACCTGGACAGTTACATGGTGGTGCGGGCGATCGATGGCTTCGCGGTGTGTCTCGAGCGAGAGCCGCCCCCGCCCCGGCCCGAGCGGTTGTGGTTCGTGAACCTGGGCGCCTACCATCCGGATTCCCTGGCGGAGCTGCACCACTTCGGTCTGGTGGTGGCGCCCTCGCCCCCGGCGGCCAAGGCTGCGGCCCGGCGCCAGTGGCTGGATGGCGCCCTGCAGCTGCATCAGGACGACCTCTGGTCTGTGGACGATTGCCTGGCGCTGGAGCAGCTTGAGCTGCTGGGGGGTGAGCGCTGGCATGTACGGCTGGAGCCCCACCACCAGGGCCTGAGCCAGCCCCAGGTGCCCGACTGGTTCGGTTACCGGCGCATTGATCGCACCTGAGCGTTGCGGATCGGGTGGCCGCGGATGCAGGCCTGCACCCGTCTCAGATCCATCAGCGTCTGCAGCGCGCTGTTGTGTCAGGGGAAGTCGCCCGGAGCCAGGCAGCCCACGCCCCGGGTGCTGGGCGCCGCCGAACGGCAGCATGGAGCATTCGCCCCGGCAGCGCACCCATGAAGATCGACGGCAAGGCCTGGCGCACGATCTGGTTGGAGCAGGGCGGCAGCCCGGGTGCTCACGCCATCGGCGTGATCGATCAGACCCTGCTGCCGCATCGCTTCACCACGCGCCGCCTCAGCAGCTGTGATGAGGCCGCTGAGGCGATCCGCTCGATGGTGGTGCGCGGTGCGCCGCTGATTGGTGTCACCGGCGCCTACGGGCTGATGCTGGCCCTGCAGGCCGATCCTTCTGATGCGGCGCTGGCGCTGGCTTTCGAGCAGCTCAATGCCACCCGGCCCACGGCGGTGAATCTGCGCTGGGCTCTGGAGCGCGTGCGCGACCGTGTGCTGCCGCTGCCTCCGGTTGACCGGGCTGAGGCGGCACGGCAGGAGGCCGCCGCCATCGCTGATGAGGATGTGGCCATGTGCGAGGCGATCGGCGAGCACGGCCTGCGCCTCTTCCAGGAGCTGGCGGCGGCACGGCCGGCTGAGCGGCGCGATCAGCCCTTCAATGTGCTGACCCACTGCAATGCCGGCTGGATCGCCACGGTTGACTGGGGCACGGCCCTGGCACCGATCTACAAGGCCCACCGCGCGGGTCTCAGGATCCACGTCTGGGTGGATGAGACCCGCCCTCGCAACCAGGGCGCTTCCCTCACCGCCTGGGAGCTGGGTCGCGAAGGCGTGCCCCACACCGTGATCGTCGACAACGCCGGCGGTCATCTGATGCAGCATGGCCTCGTGGATGCGGTGATCGTGGGCACCGATCGCACCACCCGCCGCGGTGATGTCTGCAACAAGATCGGCACCTACCTCAAGGCCTTGGCCGCCCACGACAATGGCGTGCCCTTCTATGTGGCCCTGCCCGCCTCCACGATCGATTGGGCGATTGATGACGGCCTGGCCGAGATCCCGATCGAGGCCCGCACTCCCGAGGAGGTGACCCACATCCAGGGCCGGCTGCAGGTGGAGGCCACCGGCGCGGCGGCTGCCGCTGCGCTCGCTGTGGTGCAGCTCACCCCCGATGGCAGTCCCGGCTTCAATCCGGCCTTCGATGTGACGCCGGCGCGGCTGGTGACGGCGCTGATCACCGAGCGTGGTGTGGCTGAGGCGAGCGCGGCGGGGCTGCAGGCCCTGTATGGCTGAGTCGATACGGCGCCTGACCTCAGGGCTTCGTCGCTGCCGGGGGTTGGTACGGCAGCGATGAGTGGTGCAGCAGGATGCGGATGCTGCCGTCGGGCTCCTTGATGAAGACCCACGTCTTGTCGACGCTGGTGATCTTGCCGCTGCTGTCGGTGAGGTGCACATTGCCCATCGACAGGCCGAGCATGCCATGGGTCTGCAGCACCTGATTGCTGACGCTGCAGCGGGTCCACGGCTTCAGTGCAAACCCCTTGTCTTGGGGATAGCGCGGATCCGCGCCCACGAAGTACGCCAGGGCTCCATCCTTGGTGGGACGGAAGGTCTGGGCTCCTGAAGTGAGCGTCGGCTTGAAGGCCACGGCGCCGTAGCGGTAGGCATAGGCCTGATCGAGCACCTGATTGGCGCTGGCGCGGGCCTTGCTCAGCCCCCCCTCGCGGTAGGCCTTGCTGATCGCCAGCAGGGCTGAGCACCAGGTGGACTGCGCTTTGAGGATGTCGCCCTCGCTGATGTTGGTGTTCATCCGCATCGGGGCTGGTTGGGCCGGTGCTGCGGCCATGGCGGCCGGAGCCGTCAGGCTCACACCCGTGGCCAGCGTGCCGGCGGCCAGGGCGGTGAGGGAAAGGCGTCGCATCGGGGAAGAGATGGGTGGCGGGATGGTATGGGTTGCTGCCCGCGGTTGGGGCGGGGTTGGCTGACTTGCCGCTCGGGGCCTTAACTTCAGCGTGCGTCTGCCGCCGCTCCGCCCATGACGCGCTCGCCTGCCGCCCACCGGCCTGATGGCACCTGGCTGGAGCTGAGGCAGCGGATGGTGGCTGTGGCGCGCCGCATCAATGCCGTCGGGCTCAATCAGGGCACATCCGGCAACCTCTCGCTGCGGATCCCGGGTGGGATGCTGATCACCCCCAGCTCTCTGCCCTACGAGCGGATGGAGCCGCAGGATCTGGTGGCCCTGGATCTCTCGGGCCGGCCGCTGCTCCTCGCCGCGATAGCCCCTCCGCCACGGCAGCCCTCATCCGAATGGCGCCTGCATGCCGACATCCTGGCCGGCCGGCCCGAAATCCAGGCGGTGTTGCACTGCCATTCGATTCATGCCACGGCACTGGCCTGCCACGGCCGCTCCATTCCTCCGTTCCACTACATGACCGCTGTGGCGGGTGGTGACGACATCCGCTGCGCCCCCTACGCCACCTTCGGCACGGCGGAGCTCTCTCAGCTGGCGGTGCTGGCCCTGCAGGATCGCCTCGCCTGTCTGCTGGCCCAGCACGGGCAGGTGGCGCTCGGCGCCGACCTCGATCAGGCCCTGCGCGTTGCTGTGGAGGTGGAAACCCTGGCCCGGATGTATCTGCAGGCGTTGCAGCTCGGTGAACCGCCGCTGCTCAGCGCGGCGCAGATGGCGGCGGTGCATGCGCAGTTCCGCAGCCTGCACTACGGCGTCGAACCGGATTCCGCTGCCGCCGCCAGCGGTTGAAGCCGCGCCAGCAGCAGGCCGCCGCCGCCAGCCAGCAGCACCACCACCAGGCAGAAGCCGCTCCAGGCCGGCAGCCCCCAGCTCGCCACCGCCAGCGGTGCCACCACCGTCACCACGCCGCCGGCCACGAAGGGCTGCAGGAGCAGTTGCTTGATCGAGAAGGCCGGCAGGGCGGCGCTGCGGTCGTCCGGATCGGCCATGCGCAGCAGCAGCAGGCCTGAGGCGGCGACGCCGGTGGCCTGGCCGAACTCGATCACGGCGCGCTCGAACCAGTCCGATGGCAGCACGCGCGGCCCCAGCAGGAGCACGACGGCCAGATTCCAGGCCAGGCCCACCACGGCCAGCACCGTCAGCGGCAGCCAGTCGGCCTGCAGCAGCTTGAGGTTCAGCCCGGCGGTGGCGGCGGTGATCAGCAGGTCGGCCGCCAGGGTGCCCACCTCGCTCTGGATCGCCGCTGATGCCCAGTGGCTGCGGCCGCTGCGCTCCAGCAGCCAGCGCACCATCAGCGAGCCGATGATCGCCAGCGGAAACACCGGCAGCGCCGCCACCACGCTGGCCAGGGTGCCGCCCACAGGCAGAAGCACTGCGCGCAGGGCGGTGAGCAGCCCCAGGCCGATCACCACCGCCACCCCCACCAGCGCCATGTTCACGGCCCAGGCGGCGGGGCCTGTGGCCGCCGAGGTGGTGATGGCTGTTGGTGCATCGACCGGGCCGTCAGCCACCGTGTCGAGCGCTGCCGCGGCGCTTGCATCGCTGCTGGCGCTGAGCAGCCAGCCGCTGCGCCGCCCCAGCACCACCACCAGGCCGCCCACCAGGGTGGAGCTCAGCAGCCCCACGGTGGCCATGGCCAGGCCGAGATCCTGGCCGCCGGCAAAGCCGAGTGCCGCATAGCTGGCGCCCATCGCCGCCGCCGAACCATGGCCGCCTTCGTAGGCCACCTCGATCAGACAGGCCATGATCGGGCTCACTCCCAGCCAGGGCTGCAGCACCAGCAGCACTGCCAGGCCGCCCACCACGTACTGCCCGAAGGCCAGCACCATCGCCAGTGAGATCTGGCCTGCCACTGGCCGCCAGAGCGTTCGGATCTGTGGCAGTGGCTTGCCGAGCATGAGCGAGCCGAACACCAGGGTCAGCAGCACCAGCGGCAGATCAGCCCAGAGCTCCAGCACCGGCGGTGGCAGCAGCGGCAGCGGCCCCGCTGGCGCCAGCAGCAGCCCCAGCAGACCCGCCACCAGCGCCTCGGGAATACCCCAGAGTCGCAGCTGCAGCCTGGCGCCGATGCGCCGCCCGATCATCAGGATCAGGCTGAGGGCGCCGATGGCCAGGCTCAGCCGGCCGAGCTCGCTCAGCAGTCCGCTCACAGCTGGAAGTGGCGGCGAAAGAAGGCTTCCGTGGCCTCCAGCACCGTGATCCGGGTGGCGGCGTTGCGGAAACCATGGCCCTCCTCGGCGAAGCGGTGCACCTCCACAGCGATCCCGTTGGCGCGCAGGGCTGCGGCCATCCGTTCCGTCTGTGTCGGGGGCACCACCACGTCGTCCAAACCCTGGAAGAAGATCACCGGACAGCGGATGCGGTCGGCATGCTGCAGCGGCGAGCGAGCGGCGTAGGTGTCCTTCGCCACCGGCCAGGGGCCCACCAGTCCGTCGAGGTAGCGCGCTTCAAACCGGTGGGTATCGCCCGCCAGGGCGCTGAGGTCGGCGACGCCGTAGCGGCTGGCGCCGGCCCGGAAGCTGTCTGTGAAGCAGAGCGCCGCCAGGGTGGTGAAGCCGCCGGCGCTGCCGCCTTCGATCGCGATCCGCCGGCGATCGGCCAGGCCGCGGCCCACCAGGGCCTCGGCCGCGGCGGCGCAATCGGCCACATCCACCACGCCCCACTGGCCGTCGAGGCGCTCGCGGTAGGCGCGCCCGAAGCCGGTGGAGCCGCCGTAGTTCACATCCACCACCCCCCAGCCGCGCGAGGTCCAGAACTGAAGGCCAAGGTCCAGGCCGGTGCTGGCCATGGCGGTGGGTCCGCTGTGGCTTTTCACCAGCAGCGGTGCCTCTGGGTGCCCGCCACCGGCCGGGGGGTAGTACCACGCCTGTGTGGGTTGGCCGCCGTGCCCCTCGAACCACAGCTCCTCCGGCAGGCTGATCGCGTCGGCGCTCAGGGGGCAGGGGGCTGCCGGTGTGTGGGTCCAGTCACCGCTGTTGAGGTCCAGCTCCAGCAGGCCCGCCGCCTGGTGAGGGCCGCTGGCCACGCAGGCCAGCCGTCCCGCGGCGGCGGTGAGGGCCGCCAGCTCAGTGCAGGGTTGGGACAGCGGTCGCCATCGCTCCGCGTCGGTGGGTGCAGGTCTCGTGGCGCCTGGTGTCGCCGTCGTCAGCACCTCCCCCAGGTGCCAGCGCCCCTGCCGGCAGGCGATCGCCAGCAGCCGTTCGCCGTCCCAGGCTGTCGTGGCCATGCCGAACACCCATTGGGGCATGGCGAACTCCGCCGCCATCGGCAGCAGCGGCTGCCAGTCCGGGGCAACCGCCGCGTCGCTGGTGGCGGCATCCCGCCAGCACTCCAGGTTCCAGAAGCCGCTGCGGTCGTTGGCCACCACCAGGGCATCGCCGGCCCAGAGCGGTTGAAACACCGAGATTGCCGGTTCTGGTCCGGGGCGTGAGCCGGCCACCGGCCGCGCCTGCTCCAGCTTCCCCTCGGCGTTGAGTGTGGCCAGCCAGAGTTCGCTGCGCTCCCAGGGCATGCAGGGCTGGCGCCACTCCACCCAGGCCAACCGCTGGCCGCAGGGGCTCAGCACGGGGTAGCCGCAGAAGTCGGCGGGCTGGTGCAGCAGCTCCGGTGCTCCCCCCGTGAGCGGCACGGTCACCAGCTGGTCACGGCCCCCGTGTTCCAGCACACCGATCCAGCGGTGGCGGAGCCCATCGATCAGACCACCACCGAGGGCTCCGCTGAAGCAGCCGTCCGGCCCAGGTGGCGTGAGCCGCTGCGGTGTGCTGCCGGCATGCTCGAGATCCAGGCGCCACAGGCAGCGGTCGCCGTCGTGCACGAACACGGCCACGGCGCCGCCGCCGGGGGCTTGAAGACGGCCGATGCTGCAGGCGCCGCCGCCGTATTCGTGGACGCGGCAGCGCAGGTTCCAGTTTCCTGGCGTGAGCTCTTCGGCGGGGGCATCGCCGTTGGCGGCGGCACCGGTGCGACGGCGCATCAGCGTGCTCCGCCCCCGCTCGTGGGGCCGTTGCTCCAGCCAATGCAGCCAGCCGTCCAGCAGTCGTGGCTCCTTGATCGCGGGGGTCTGGCCCACCACTGCGGCGGCTGGCAGCGGTCTGGTGCGGCCTGTGGAGGGGGCTGCAGACGGTTCGCGCACCGAATCGATCCCGGGGTGACTTCTAGAATCACCCTGAGCCAACCCAGCGAGGAGACGTCTTGGCCAGCAGCTTCGCCCGGTTGGCGCGCTCGGCAGAACTCTCGGGCCGACTGCAGGTGTCCAAGGAGCCTGTCGAAACCCCCCCCTACGACATCCACAAGCTCGGTGATGCGGTGCTGCGCACGCCGGCCCGCCGGATCGGCAAGGTTGACGATGCCGTTCGCGCCCTGGCCCGAGACATGCTCGTGAGCATGTACGCCGCCCGCGGCATCGGCCTGGCGGCCCCGCAGATCGGTGTGCATCAGCAGCTGCTGGTGATCGATCTGGAGATCGAGGATCCCGCCAGCCCGCCGCTGGTGCTGATCAACCCGGAGATCACCGCCGTTGGCGGCAGCATCTGCACCTATGAGGAAGGCTGCCTGAGCGTTCCCGGTGTTTATCTCGATGTGGTGCGCCCCAGCGTCGTTGATGTCAGCTATCGCGATGCGATGGGCCGGCCCAAGCGACTCAAGGCTGATGGCCTGATGGCCCGTTGCATCCAGCATGAGATGGACCACCTCAACGGGGTGCTGTTCGTGGACCGCGTCACCGACGCCGGCAAGCTGCAGGCGGGCCTGCAGGAGCAGGGCTTTGATCCTGCCGATGTGCACCCGATCGCCTGAGGACCGCCACCATGCCGATGAAACCCCTGGCCGGGCTGTTCCTGGCCGTCGCCTGCATTCTGGGTATCGCCGCCACCGGCTCGGTGTTTGAGCTTGCCTATGGCGAGCCTGATCTGGGGGTCGCCACCACCCGCCTGATTCTCGGGCTGGCTCTCCCGGGCACCGTGCTGAGCCTGCTGCTGGCCATCCGGATCAACAAGCCCGCCTGAAGGGGGCTGGCAGCGCGGCGCGACGCTTCTACGATCGCCCCGCTGCGCTGCGTTCTCCCGCTGTGACCCATCCGCTATCCCGCACGGCCTGTGCCAGCGCTGCACTGCTTCCCCTGGCAGGCCTGGCCCTGGCGGCGCCCCTCCCCTTGCGGGCGCAGTCGCTGTTCGCGGCCAGCGACCTCGACCAGAGCCGATTCGTGCTCGTGGCGGCCCCGATCGGGGATGGCAGCCGCGCCCAGCTCAACATTTACGAGCAGCGCAGTCCGGTGCGACCCTGCTTCGCGGTTGACGCTGCCAAGCCTGCGGTTGTGAATCCGCTGCTGGCCACGTTTGATTTCACCGGCATCTGCAACCGCTACATCGATGCCAATGGCTATTCGCTGCGGGTGGGCGGCACCGATCTGGCCACGGTGTATCGCCTCAGTGTGGTCCGCCAGAACGGGGACAATCACCTGCTGGCCATACCCACCAAAGCCGATGCGGGGCCGGAGATGTTGGTGGCTCGCAGCGGCGGCCACAGCGCCGGTTTTCTGCTGCTGGTGCCTGAGCCCGGCTGGAAGCTGATGCGCCGCAGCTTTGCAGGTCGCCCCCTCGGCCACGTTTACCTCTATCGCGATGGCTGGCCGCCATCGGCCGCCGTCGGCGCAGCTCCGGCGCTGCCGGCTGTTCCTGCAGGGCCGGCTTCGACGGCCACCCCTCCCGCGACTCCCTCCGCCAGCCGTCCCGGGGCCGTGCCGGCGCCAGTGACCACAGCTACGGCAGCAACAGCTACGGCAGCCCCGGCCACGGCACGGCCATCCGGGCGTGCGGGTGCTGCTTCCGTGCCCTCGGCCGCTGCTGCACCGGTCCGTCCGGCGGTCCGCTGAGGGCGCGGTCCCCGGCGCTTGCTACCATCGGCCCTCTGCAGAACCCTTGCTTAGGACATGACCCAGGTCACCGTCGGCGAAAACGAAGGCATTGAGTCGGCGCTGCGCCGCTTCAAGCGTCAGGTGTCCAAAGCCGGGATCTTCGCCGACCTCAAGCGTCTGCGTCATCACGAGACCCCCACCGAGAAGTACAAGCGCAAGGCTCAACAGCGCCGTCGTCGCCGCTGATTCACGGTCTGCCATTCCGGTGCAGCGCTGTCGCTGTCCGTTCGCTCGCCGCCTGAAGCCCACTCCACGGCGGGAACCGGTGTTTCTACCGGTTCCCGCTTTTCTGTGGCCCGGCCAATGATGGGACTACCTCTCCGCGGGAGTCCCATGAACAAACTGATGCAGGCCCTCAGCCGCTGGTTCGGCTCGGGTGTTGGTCATGCTTTCGGCAATCCCCTCGAGGAGAAGCAGCAGCAGCCCCCCAAGGTGGGTGTGCAGCCCTTCAGCGGCATTCCCTACAAGGCCTGATCAGCTCACCTGATCAAAGTTCCGGTAGGTGAGGGCCTCGGCGATCGCTCCGGCCCCCACCGCCGCTTCCCCCTCGAGGTCAGCGATCGTGCGCGCCACTCGCAGCACGCGCTCGGCGGCGCGGGCGCTGAGCCGCCGCTGACTCACGGCTCCCCGCCAGAGCCCCAGGGCTGTGTCATCCAGGGCGGCGTGCCGCTGCAGAGTGTCGCCCTGAAGCTGGCTGTTGGTGGCCCCCTCTGGGTTGCGGGCTTGCATGCAGCGGCGGGCCTTGCGCACGCGCTCTGCCACACGCCGACTCGATTCCACCGGTGGCGCGGAGCTGTTGTCGCGGTCGTTCCGCCGGGGCCCAAGCTCATCGGCCTCCAGGCGCCGCATCACCACCTGCAGATCGATGCGATCCAGCAGTGGTCCCGCCAGGCGGCTCCAGTAGCGCTGGCGCCGGCCGGTGCCGCAGCTGCAGGGCCGCTCCGGGTCGCCATACCAACCGCATGGGCAGGGGTTGCTGGCTGCCACCAGCGTCACGGCGCAGGGATAGCGGAGGCGCTGTCGTGCCCGGCTCAGCCACAGCGTTCCCTCCTCCAGGGGTTGACGCAGCTGGTTCAGCACATCGCGCCGGAATTCCGCCAGTTCATCGAGGAAGAGAACGCCGTGGTGGGCCAGGCTCAGCTCTCCGGGGCGGGGCACGCTGCCGCCGCCCACCAGCGCCGCGCTGGAGCAGCTGTGGTGTGGACAGCGGAACGGCCGCCGCCCGATCAGCCCGGGGCCCGCTTCACCCCCAGGCGCCAGACCCGCCACCGAGTACAGAAGGGTGAGCTCAATCTGCTCCTCGCGGCTGAGGGGCGGCAGCAGTCCCGCCAGGCGGCGGGCCAGCATCGTTTTGCCGCTGCCTGGCGGACCCACCAGCAGCAGGTGGTGACCGCCCGCCGCGGCGATCTCCAGGGCGCGCCGGCCGTGGCTCTGCCCGCGTAGATCCGCCAGGTCCGGCTCGGCGGCGCTGGCGGTGGCCTCCGTGGCCATGGGCTGCGCGACCACGGCCTGCTCTGGATCTGCCAGCCAGGCCAGCGCCTGCCCCAGATCGCTGATGGGCCAGATCGGCAGCGTGTCCACCAGCGCCGCTTCCGACGCATTGGCGGCCGGCAACAGCAGCGCTCGCGCTCCCGCTCGACGTGCCGCCATCGCCATCGCCAGAGCGCCGCGCACCGGCCGCAGGCGCCCGTCCAGCCCCAGCTCTCCGGCGCACCAGAGGTCTGTCAGGTGGCCGGGATCGAGCTGTCCGCTCGCCGCCAGCACCGCCAGGGCAATCGGCAGATCAAAGGCAGGCCCTTCTTTGCGCAGATCCGCCGGCGCCAGGTTCACGATGACCCGCGTCAATGGCATGCGCAGACCGCTGTTGCGCAGCGCCGCCCGCACCCGCTCCCGCGACTCCTGCACCGCCGCATCGGGTAGTCCCACCATCAGCAGCCCCGGCAGTCCCGGGGCGATGTCCACTTCCGCCGCCACGGGGACGGCTTCCAGGCCCAGCAGGGCAGCTCCGGTGCATCGTGCCAACATCGGCCCATCGGGATCGATCCCTGGTGCAGTGCCACCGCCGTTTCAGGTGAGAGCCGTTCCCGGCTCGGACCATTGCCGCCGATTCCCTTGCCCTTCTCAGTGCCGGTGCCATGTCTGCGCCCAACTCCGAGCCCAGCAACGACACGATCTTCGGCCGCATCCTGCGCGGTGAGATCCCCTGCGATCAGGTGTATGCCGACGACGACTGCCTCGCTTTCCGCGATGTGGCGCCGCAGGCGCCGGTGCACATCCTGGTGATTCCCCGCCAGCCGCTGGTGAACCTGGTCGAGGCTGAGGCGCAGCATGAGCGACTGCTGGGCCATCTGCTGCTGGTGGCGGCCCGGGTGGCCCGCCAGGAGGGCCTCAGCGGCTTCCGCACCGTGATCAACAGCGGCGCCGAGGCGGGCCAGACGGTCTTCCACCTGCATGTGCATGTGATCGGTGGCCGGCCGCTCGCCTGGCCGCCGGGGTGAGGGGCGCGCCGCTGCGCCGGCGCGGTCGTGGCCAACGACGGTGAGAATGGCGGCATCGGAGTCCCGTCATGAACCCCCTGCAGGCCTTCCGCAGTCAGCTCGGCAAGCTGCGGCGCCTCGCCCAGCCTTACTTCCTGCCGATCGAGGACACCAGCGGCTGGCAGTTCCTGCTGCTGATCCTGGCGTTGCTGGCGGTCGTGGTGGGTAGCACCCTGTTGCTGCTCACCGGCACCGTCAGCCTCAGCGCTGCACTGATCCCCACGATTCAGGAGCGCTTCCTGCCGGGGGTTCCCCAGCAGGTGGCTGTGATCTGGGCCAGTCCGGCCGGGCCGGCGCTGATGGTGCTGTTCGGCCTCGGTCTGAGTTGCTTCGCGCTGATGCGCAGCAAGCTGCGCCAGGGGCGCTGGTTGCCCTGGCTGCTGATGGGTGTGATCACGCTGCTGATCCTGGTGATCAATGGCATCAACGTGGGCATCAGTTACATTGCCCGCAGTGTTGATAACACGCTGGTCGCTTATAAGGCCGATGAGTTCTGGCAGGTGGTGGCGATTTACGCCTTCTGTCTGGTGCTGGCCTTGCCGATCCGTGCCCTGCAGAGCTACCTGATTCCGAAGCTTGGCCTGCTCTGGCGCGAGTGGCTGAGCGGTCGCTTGCTGGGTCGTTATCTGTCGAATCGGGCGTACTACGTCCTCAATCCTAATGACGAAACTGCTGAAGAGATTGATAACCCGGATCAGCGGATTTCGCAGGACACGGCCAGCTTTACGACCACCAGTCTCAGTGTCAGTGTCGAAATCGTCTCGGCGCTGCTCACCTTCCTCAGTTTTATCGTGGTGCTGTGGACGATCAGCTCCAAGCTCGCCCTCTGGTTGCTGCTCTATTCGGTGGGTGGTACGGCGGTGATCGTTTTTGCCAGCCGTAAACTGGTGCAGCTCAACTACGACCAGTTGCGTCTGGAGGCGGATTTCCGCTATGGCCTTGTCCACATCCGTGACAATGCTGAGTCGATCGCCTTCTATGGCGGTGAGCAGCAGGAGGCTCGCGAAGCCAACCGTCGCCTCGGTGGCGCGATTCGCAACTACGACCGCTTGATCGTCTGGCAGGCGTTGATCAATGTGATCCAGCGCTCTTACGATTATTTCTCGCGTTTCCTGCCGTGGCTGGTGATCGCGCCGATCTACTTCGCCAAGGAGGTCGATTTCGGTGTGTTCGGTCAGGCCAGTATCGCCTTCTCGCAGGTGCTGTTCTCGGTCAGTTATATCGTCAACAACATCGATCAGCTTGCCGCCTTCTCCGCCTCGATCAGCCGCCTCGAGGGCTTCCAAGGCAAGGTGGAGGCGATCAACCGCTGTGAAGTGCATCGCGATCTGCAGGCCCCGGCACCGGGCGCGGCGGCTTCGCTGCTGGTGCGCCACGTGGATCTGATCCCGCCCCACAGTGATCGCCGGCTGATCTGCGATCTCAGTCTTGAAGTGGGCCCCGATCAGCGGGTGCTGGTGGTGGGACCGAGTGGCTGTGGCAAGACCTCGCTGCTGCGCTTGGTGAGCGGCCTCTGGGCTCCGGCCGCCGGCGAGGTGGAGCGCCCGCCGGTCTCCGAGCTGCTGTTCATTCCTCAGAAGCCCTACATGATCCTGGGAAGCCTGCGTGAGCAGCTCTGCTATCCACTGGATCCGCAGCGCTTCAGTGATGAACACCTGCGCAGCGTGCTGGAGGAGGTGCGGCTGGGCGAGCTGGTGCAGCGCTACCCAGACTTCAGCATCAAGCAGGACTGGCCGCGGCTGCTTTCGCTCGGCGAGCAGCAGCGTCTCGCTTTCGCGCGCCTGCTGCTGAACTCGCCGCGGTTCGTGGTGCTGGATGAGGCCACCAGCGCCCTCGATGTGGCCACCGAGAAGCACCTCTACGGCCTGCTCAGCCAAAGGGAGATGGCCTTCGTCAGCGTCGGCCACCGCCCCACGCTCAAGCCGTTCCACACCAACGTGCTTGAGCTTGATGGCCAGGGTGGCTGGAAGCTGATCCCCGCCGCCAGCTATACCTTCAACGCCACCGCCTGAACCCGTGATGTCCAGCGAGTCCCCGATCGAGTCCCAGGCCACCGCCGGCAGCCCGGTCCGCAGCACCAGTGCCACCACCGGCGATCTGCCGGCCTTCGGCTGGAGCGCCTATGCCGAGCGGGTCAACGGGCGCTTCGCGATGGTGGGCTTTGCGGCGGTGCTGCTGGTGGAGGCCCTCAGCGGCCAGACCTTCCTGCAGTGGGCTGGGTTCGTCGCTTGACGCAGGCTTGATCGCCACCTGAGCCTCAGGGCAGCTCCAGCAGATCCACCTGCCAGCGCCCGCCCCGGCTCACCTCCACCGCCAGCAGCCGGCCATCGGCACTGAGGCTGATCTGACGAGGCACCCCAGCCGGCTCGATCGGCAGCCGTTCGCTGGCCATCAGCGAGCGGCGATGGAGCACAAGCTCGGTGCGATCTTCCCGCTGGCGCACCACCACCAGCCGCTCACCCCACTGATCCACCGCCACGCTCAGGGGCTGGCTGTCCGGGCGGTTCAACCCCACCAGCGGCACCGGTAAGCCGCGATCCAGATCGATCAGCTGCACCTGTTGCCGCCCTGGCGGCCCGGCGATCAGGGCGAGCCAGCGGCCAGTGAGGGCGGGGGCATGGCTGCTGCCCAGCTGGGCCAGGCGCTGGTTCAAGCCTGGCAGAGGCCGCAGTTGATCTCCGAGGCAGCCCGCCAGCAGCAGCGACAGACTCAGCGCGAGCAGGGCGGTGGGCCTGCGGCGCCAAGGCGGTGGCAGCTGTGGGGGTTGGGTCATGGCAGAACCGCACCGCCGCCGCTCTGCCGTTGCCCTGGTGCCAGGTCCGGCTCCACCAGGCCGCTCAGATCGAACAGCTCCACCCGGCGCTGGCCGTTGTCGAGCAGTTCGATCGCGATCCGGCGACCATCGGCCGCCAGACTCAGCCGCTGGGGTTGTCGTCCCGCCGGCAGCATCAGCGGCAGCAGGCGGCCGTTGGCACGGTCCTGCAGCACCGCCTGGCGCTGGGGGCCCCGCTGCACCAGCAGCGCCAGGTAGCGACCGGTCCAGCTCAGGCTGGGAGAGCTGTGGGGTTGATGGTCGCGCAGATGGGGGAGGGGTAGCACCTGCCCGCTGCGGCGGTCCTGCAGCAGCACGGTGCTGCGGCCGCTGCGTTCGATCAGCGAGGCCAGCAACCGGCCGTCAGCGCTGAGGGCGGCCTGTTCGCGGCTCTGGGCTCCGAGTCCGGGCGGCGGTGCCGGCTGGCGTCGCAGGCCCAGGGGGCCGCAGCCCGCCAGCAGCAGAGCCCCGGCCACTGCCAGTCGGCAGCCGGCGCGGCTCAGTCGTCGAAGCGCGAGCTGTTGTCGCGCGGTGCCCTGCCGCTGGGGCGGCTTGAGGGCGGGATCGCCCGGAAGTCGGCATCACTGATGTCGCGTTCGCCGGCCGGCGCCGCAGCGGGCCGTGCGGTGCCGGGACGCTGTTGATAGGGCGTTCCCTGGGCAATGCCGGGGGTCGTTGCTGTGGTGCCGGTGGTCGCTGCAGCCGTGCTGGGGCCCCCGACTGGCCGCCGACTGGAGCGGGGAAGATCCTCAGCCGTGGCGCCTGGGCGGCTGCCACGGCGCGGCTGTTCATCGCGGGACTGGCGGCGGGAGCCGAATTCCGGCGCGGAGCTGGCGGGGCCACCGCCGGCGCGGAAGCGGCTGGGGGTGGCCCCGCCACTGCTGCGTGCATCGCCTTGATCCCAGTCATCGCTGGGGCCGCTGCGCTCATTGGCGCCGCTGCGCTCACCGCGGGAGGCGGCGCGCTCGGGAATGGCAGCCCGGGGGGCGGGACGGCGCGGCCGGTAGAAGTCGTCGTCCTCGCGCTCGTCGTAGCCCTCGTCGCGGGAGCGGATGCGGCGGCGCAGCGGCTGCGGTTCGTCGAAGCGATCCAGCCCTTCACCCCAGTCGCGACCGCCGCCCATGCGCGGTCGGGGCGCTGGTTCGTCGTCGTCGAAATAGGAGGAGCGGCGCGCCTGTTCAGTGGTCACGCCGCGCAGGCGCACACTTTCGTAGGCGAAGAACACCGTGGTGCCGGCCAGCAGGAACTGGCCGAACTGCAGGATCGGGTCGAGACGCCAGCCCTGAAAAAAAAGAATGCCGCCGCAGAGCAGGCCCACGGCGGCGAAGAAGACGTCGTAGTCCCGAGCCAGCGCCGGCTTGAAGCTCCGCATGAAGTACAGGAGCGCTCCGCCGACGGCCAGCACGATGCCGACAATGCTGGCCCAGTTCAGGCTGGCGTTGACCACGGATCAGAAACCCTGGGCCTCCACTGTAGAGACCCTGGGGAAGGGCTCAGAGCTTGCGATCGACGCGGTCGTTCTGGCTGATGAAGAACAGGGCCACGCTGATGGGGATCACCACGATCACTGCGCCCCAGACGATGCTGCTCAGAAAGTTGGACAGGGAGGAGGTCATGGCACGGCCGAATCCGGGCGCGATCCTAGGCAGCGATGGCGACTTCCTACGATCGGGTTGCCGCTGCTTAGAGCTTTGTGACGGGACCTGCAGTCGGCGACACCCTGGCTGTCGCCGCGCCTGATGCTCTGCCGCACCTGCTGCGCCAGGTGCTGCCGCCGGCCCACCTGCTGCTCGGGCTGCTGCTGGCCGCCTGGACGCTGCTGTTCCTGTTCCGAATCGTGCTCACCTGGTACCCCCAGGTGGACCTGAGCAAGGGTGCCATGCGTCTGGTGGCCATCCCCACCGAACCGCTGTTGGGGCCGACCCGGCGGTTGGTGGCCCCGATCGGCGGCGTTGACGTCACCCCTGTGATCTGGGTGGGGCTGATCAGCCTGTTGCGGGAGATCCTGGTGGGCCAGCAGGGTCTGATCACCCAGGTGATGCTTCGTGTCAGCGTTCTGCCGGCCTGAGATCCGGCTGCGTTGTCTGGAGCTCCTCTGGCCCATCTGATGGCGCCATGCGGGGCAATCAGGCTCAGGTCTGGGGCAGCATCTCCTGCTCGACGAACTTGGTGTGCACGTCGCCGGCCTGGAACTCGGGCCGGTCGAGCAGCTGCAGGTGGAAGTCGATCGTGGTCGGGATGCCGGTCACGGCGCATTCCGACAGGGCGCGGCGCAGGCGCCTGAGGGCGTGGTTGCGGTCGGTCCCCCACACGATCAGCTTGCCGATCAGGGAGTCGTAGAAGGGTGGGATCTCGTAGCCCGTGTACACGTGGCTGTCGAAGCGCACGCCGGGGCCGCCGGGCGGCAGCCAGCCTGTGATCTTGCCGGGGGCGGGGCGGAAGTTCTGACGCGGGTCTTCGGCGTTGATGCGCACCTCGATGGCGTGGCCGGTGAGCTTGATCTCGTCCTGACGCACCGAGATCGGCTCGCCGCCGGCGATGCGCAGCTGCTCGGCGATCAGGTCAACGCCCGTCACCATCTCCGTGACCGGATGCTCCACCTGGATGCGGGTGTTCATCTCCATGAAATAAAAGTTGCCGCTGCGGTCCACCAGGAACTCCACAGTGCCGGCGCCCTCGTAGCCGATGTGGCGGGCGGCGGCCACCGCGGCATCGCCCATCTGGCGGCGCAGGTCGGCGTTGATCGCCACGCTGGGGGCCTCCTCCAGCAGCTTCTGGTGGCGGCGCTGGATCGAGCAGTCGCGCTCGCCCACATGCACCACGTTGCCGTGGCGATCGGCCAGCACCTGCACCTCCACGTGCCGGGGCCGGTCGATGAATTTCTCCATGTACAGGCCCGGGTTGCCGAAGGCGGCCTCGGCCTCGCCCTGGGCGGCCTTGAACAGGTTCTCAAGCTGATCGGCCGAGGGCACCAGGCGCATGCCGCGACCGCCGCCGCCGGCGGTGGCCTTGATCATCACCGGATAGCCCATCTCCGCTGCCAGGGCACGGGCCTCGTCGACGCTCTCCAGCAGGCCATCGCTGCCGGGAATGGTCGGCACGCCGACGCTCTGCATCGTGGCCTTGGCGGTCGATTTGTCGCCCATCGAGCGGATCGATTCCGGCGAAGGGCCCACGAAGGTCAGTCCATGGGCGGCGCAGATCTCGGCGAACTTGTCGTTCTCCGCCAGGAAGCCGTAGCCGGGATGAATGGCATCGGCACCGCGGGAGGTGGCGGCCGCCAGAATGTTGGGAATATTGAGGTAGCTCTTGGAGCTGGGGGCATCGCCGATGCACACCGCCTCATCGGCGAGCTGCACGTGCAGGGCGTTGCGATCCACCGTGCTGTACACGGCCACGGTGGGGATGCCGAGTTCGCGACAGCTGCGCAGAATGCGGAGCGCGATCTCGCCGCGGTTGGCGATCAGCAGTTTGCCGATGGGCATCCAGTGGCAGTCCGGCGAATCCGGCAGGGCAGGCCGGTGGGACTGTATCAGCGCTGATCGGGGCGACCCGCACGCCTGCGGTGCCGGGCGATGGGTATATTGCTCAAGCGAAGCGCCTCCGCTTCGTTGCCCTCACACCCCCGCTGCGGCGGTGGTGACCAAACCAGCCAAACCGGTCGCTTCGCTGCCCTCGCGGCATCGCTGCTCCGCTCGGCCCAGAACCACGCGGATGTGGTGGAATTGGTAGACACGCACGTTTGAGGGGCGTGTGACTTCGGTCTTGCGAGTTCAAGTCTCGCCATCCGCACTGCTCTCCAAGTCCTGAGAAGCCTCCGTGATACAGCCGGAGAATCACCAGGACATTCAATTGACGGGCGGCGATCCCGCGGTTCCGGCTCAGGCGGCCATTGTGCTGGTCTCCAATGGTCCGGGTGAACTGGCTACCTGGGTGCGACCGCTGGCCCGACGCCTGCATCGCGAACTGGCGCTGCGGCCAGTTCATCCGGATGCGCCTCTGAGCCTGCAGCTGGTGCTCGTGCCCTGCCCCAACGCCACCGGCAGTGAGCATCGCGTTGCCGCCGGCATGGGCCTGTTCGAGCGGATCCTGCCGGCCCGCCGCTTTTGGTGGCTGCTGCTGCGGCCCCGCCGCTTTGGACCTTGGCCGCCACGCGGCGTGGTGGTGTTCCTCGGCGGTGATCAGTTCTGGACTGTGCTGCTCTCGGCCCGGCTTGGCTATCGCCATCTCACCTATGCCGAGTGGGTGGCTCGCTGGCCCCGCTGGAACGATCGCATCGCGGCCATGGGCCCCGCCGCCGCTGATCGCCTCGCGCCGCGCTGGCGCGGTCGTTGCCGGGTGGTGGGCGATCTGATGGCAGACCTGTCCGAGGCGCTCGGTGGCGACCGGCCACTGCCATCCGCGGAATGGCTGGCGCTGCTGCCAGGCTCCAAGCGGGCCAAGTTGCAGGTCGGTGTTCCTTTCCTGCTGGAGACGGCGGATCGCCTCGCCGCTCTCAGGCCCGGCTGCCGTTTTCTCCTGCCCGTGGCGCCCACCACCAGCACCGCCGAGCTGCTGGCCTACGGCGGTGCAGCCAATCCGATCGCCGCTCACTACGCTGCCGGCGCGCCGCGGCTGGAAACGGGGGCGGAGGGGCACGAGCTCTGCACCGCCGCCGGCACGCGCATCCTGCTGATCGAGCAGCAGCCCGCCCATGCGGTGCTCAGCCAGTGCAGCCTTGCCCTCACCACCGTGGGTGCCAACACCGCTGAACTGGGTGCTCTCGGCTTGCCGATGATTGTGCTGGTGCCGACCCAGCATCTGCACGTGATGCAGGCCTGGGATGGCGGGCTGGGGATTCTGGCCCGGCTGCCGTTGCTGCGCTGGCTGCTCGGGGCGGCGATGACCGCCTGGCGCATGCGCCATCACGGATTCCTGGCCTGGCCGAACATCTCCGCTGGCCGGGCGGTGGTGCCGGAGCGGGTGGGGGCGATCACACCCGCTCAGATCGCCGCAGAGGCCGCCGACTGGCTGGCTCAGCCGGAGCGGCTGGCGGGCATGCGCGACGATCTGCGCAGCCTGCGCGGTCAGCCGGGTGCAGTCGCGGCTCTCGCGACCCTGGTGCGCGAGCTGCTGCCGCCGGCGGCCGGTGGTGCTGCTTAGCCTGGCCGCCCCTGTGCTTCAGCCGATGGCCGACGACCTGACGTCTGGCATGCCGCTTTCCTGTGATCAGATGCCAGCTGCACGGCCCTCGGCCGATCCGGAGTATTGGCGAGCACGGCTCACCCCGGAGCAGTTCGCCGTGGCCCGCCTGGGCGGCACCGAGCGCCCGTTCACCGGGATTTACTGGGATCACAAGGATCAAGGCCTCTACCGCTGCGTTTGCTGCGGCAGCGAGTTGTTCAGCTCGGAGGCCAAGTTCGAGTCGGGCACCGGTTGGCCCAGCTTCTGGGAAGGGGTCAAAGCCGGAGCCATCAGCACCCATGAGGATCGCAGCCACGGCATGGCGCGCACCGAGATCCGCTGCGCCCATTGCGATGCCCACCTGGGGCACGTCTTCCCCGATGGTCCCCGACCGACCGGCATGCGCTACTGCGTGAATTCGGCCTCGCTTAAGTTCCAGCCCGCCACAGCTGGCTGACTCGCCAGGATCTGAAGCGGCGAACCGCCGATCGCGCCGCCGCTTTGGCGGCGCTGGCTCACCAGGGATCGTCGCTGGCCTCGCTGCGGCGGCTTGCCGGGCGATCCTCCGCCAACGGCTCTACATCCAGTGGGCCCTCATCGCGCACGTAGCGCCGTTCCGCTGCACGTTGACGTGCCTCGCCGCTGTAGATGTCGCTGTTCCGATCGCGATCCAATCGTTCAGCCTCGATCCGATCGTCCCGCTCACGCTGGAGTGGCTGCGGCGGGTAGGTCGGGCTCTGACGGGATGACGCGGTAGCCGCGCCTTCGCTGCTTTGGCGCAGGTCGCTGTAACGCTCGGCGCCGGTCTGGTTGGAGCGGCTGTCTCCGTAAGGTTGGCTGTTGTCAGGGATGCTGGATGCTGTGCTCGAGCTGCGGTCGTGATTCGGGCGCATCTGCTTGGCGCCCGCTTCGTTCAGCCTCTCTTCGTCGAAATCGGCTGGGTTGAAGCGCTCCTGGCTGTAGCGATCGGTTCTGCCTGGATTGGTCTCAAGCCGGTTGTTCTGTTGTCGATCGGCATCAAACCGATCATCCTCATAGCGGTTGCTGCCGGCGCGATCGTCGCGCCGCCAACCATCACGCCCCCTCGCCTCGTTCTCGGTGGTGTAGCGGGAGGGTGTTTCGCGTTCGGGATCGCGATCGTCATCAAGGTAGCGACGCTGCCGCAATGGTTCACGTTCTCGCCGCGGCTCCACCTCCACGTAGTCGTAATCCTCCTCCACCTCCAGGCGGCGATTTGTGGCCGGTGCGATGCGGCGCTGCTGCTCCTGGGTGCTGGGCTGGCCGGCGGCCAGCTGGTTCTCCACCGGCACCATCGTCTGCCGGAAGCGCTCGCGCTCCTCCTGCTCCCAGCTGGCGCCTCCCACGCCAAGCTTCTCCAGCAGCCCGGTGCCCAGCTGCCGCAGCTTCTCCTCCGCCCCCTCGTAGACGATGATCCGATCGGGACCGCTGCTGACGATTTCCGTCACCGCAAGCTCCCAGGTGCTCAGCACACCTTCCCCCAGCAGCGGCACCCCAAGGGCACCGATCACCAGGGTGGTGAGCTCGCCGGTTTCGATGTCGAAACTGAAGCCCAGCACGCGACCCAGCTGCTCGCCCGCCTCCGTGATCACCTGGCAGTTGATCACCTTCGAGTAGCGCTCAGGATTGAAGCCCTCGGCCAGCGAGTCGGCGGAATCCACCAGGATCACATCACCCACCTGGCGGATGCTCTCCAGTGGCATCCAGCGGGGCAGACCCGGTAGAAAGCGGGTGAGGGGATTGTCCCGCAGGCCGAGCGCCACCACTTCGCGCCGATCCACATCCACCATCACCTCGCCAACCACCCCCAGCCGCCGGCCGGTGTCGCGGGTGATCACCTGGGTGCCCATCAGCTCCGATCGCAGCCAGAGGCGGTCGCTCGGCGTGGTGGCCAGGGCGGCGTTCGGGTCGCCGCCGGGAGGGGTGCTGGTCATGGCCGCATTGTGGCCGAGGAAATGCCCCCGGCGATCAGGCCGCCGGTGGTAATCCCACCACCTGGGTGTGGGCGCCGCGCGCCTGGGTGACGCCGATCGTGCGCGTGGCGGCACTGATCATCGGCCGGCGGTGGCTGACGACCATGAACTGGGCATCGTCCGATTGGCGGGCGATCAGCGCCGCCAGCCGCTCCACGTTGACACCGTCGAGGAAGCTGTCGACCTCATCGAGCGCATAGAACGGCGATGGTCGAAAGCGCTGCAGCGCGAACAGGAAGCTCAGCGCTGTCAGCGACTTCTCGCCGCCGCTCATCGCCGCCAGCCGCCGCACCGCCTTGCCCTTCGGGTGCGCCACCAGCGTCAGCCCCCCCTCCAGCGGTGCATCTGGGTTCTCGAGCTGCAGGCAGCCCTCACCGTCGGACAGGCCGGCAAAGATCTCGCGGAAGTGGCCATCCACCGCGTGATAGGCCTCAAGAAAGGCCTCCTGCCGCAGGGTGGCCACCGTTTCGATGCGCAGCAGCAGTTCTTCGCGCTCCTTGCAGAGCACATCCAGTCGCTCCTGCAGATCCGCCAGTCGCCCCTCCAGGTCTTCCAGTTCCTGCAGGGCGAGCATGTTCACCGGCTCCAGCGCTTCCATGCGCTGCTGCAGGCTGCGCAGCTCCGCCTGCAGGGCCTCCAGTCCTGCTTCCCGCACGTCATCCGGAATCTCCGGCAGCGGATCCGGTAGCTCCCGCTCCAGCTGCTCCAGCCGCTGGGCGCCGCTGCGCTGCTGTTCCGCCAGGGAGAGCAGCTCCTCTCCGAGTCGTTGCAGCTCCCATTCCTGTTGCTGGATCCCCTGGCGCTGGCGGGCCAACTGGGCTTCGGCCGCATCGCGAGCCCGGCGCCGTTCGCCGAAGCGGGTCTGCAGCTCCTGCTGCCGGGCCTCCAGCGCGCTGCGCCGCGCCTGATCCGCCTGCTGCTGCTCCTTCCAGCTGGTTCGTTCGGCCACCAGGGTCTGCACCGCCTGGGCCAGGCGCTGCTCATCGCCGCTGAGCGCCTGCAACTGGCTGGTCAGTCGCTCAGCGGCCAGACCCCGCTCCCGCCGGGCCGCCAGCAGCTCATCACGGCCCCGCCGCGCCTCGGTGAGGCCGGCATCAGCCGCCTCCAGCTCCTGGCGCAGGCCCTGCCAACGTGCGCTGTCGCCGCTGCTCTGGGCTTCGGCCTCCTGTTGCTCCAGTCCCTGCAACTCCTGCTGGAGCGGCGCGAGCTCCGCGGTCAGGGCCGTCAGTCGGGCGCTGCCGCTGGCCTGATCGGCCGTGAGCTGGCGGATGCGCTCCTCCAGCTGACGCCGCCGCTGCTGCAGCGGCGCATGGGTGCGCTGGGCTGCCGCCCGTTCCGCTTCCAGGGCGGCGCGGCGTTGCTCCTGGCGGTTCAGCAGCGGTCGCAGCTCATCGAGCTGGCGGCCGAGTTCCGCCTCCTGGCGACGGCTGGCGGCGAGGGTCTCGCCCAGCTCCAGCAGCCGGCGGCGCAGCGGTTCCGCTTCATCGCTCTCGCTGGCGGTGCCGAAGCTCAGTTGGTTGCCGCGCTGCTGCAGGCTGCCGCCGGTCATGGCGCCGCTCTTCTCCAGCAGCTCACCCTCGAGGGTCACAGCGCGGCATCGGCCCAGCTCGCGGCGGGCACTGGCCAGATCGCGGAAGACCAGCGTGTCGCCGAACACATAACGGAACACCTCGCCGTAGATCGGCTCAAAGCGCACCAGCTCCACCGCACGTCCCACCAGGCCGTCCGCCCCGCCGGCGCCGCGACTGGTCACGGGGCCTCGCTCAAAGGCTGTGCCGGCGCCGCTGGTACCGCCGCCGCGGATCTTGTTGAGGGGCAGGAAGGTGAGCCGCCCGGCTCGGCGGCTCTTGAGCAGGTCGATGGCGCGGGCGGCGATGCGGTCGTCGTCGACCACCACCTGAGCCAGGCGTGCCCCGGCGGCCACCTCCAGGGCCAGGCGGTGCCGTTCCTCCACCTCCCCCAGCTGGGCCACCGGGCCATGGATGCCCTCCAGGCCCGCTTCCAGCAGCAGGCGCAGGGCGCCGGTGCCACGGCTTTCCTGCAGGGTTTCCCGGCGCGATTCCAGCCGGGCGATCTCGCGTTCGAGGCCCACCTGCTCCTGTTCGAGACGGGTGCGGGTGCGCTGCTGCAGCGCCAGGGTTTCCACCAGCTCCCTGGCCCGGGCCTGCTCGCTTTCCAGGGTTCGGAGCAGCTGTTGCCATTCCTGATCCAGTTGTTCGAGGGAGCGGGCCATCCCTTCGCTGCTGACGGCGTCCTCCTGCAGTTGCTGGCGCAGCTCCGTCAGTCGATCCAGCTCCTGGCGCAATCGCTCGCGCAGCTGCTGCTGCTCGCCCTGCAGCGGCGTGAGCGTGCTTTGCAGGTCCTGGCGGCGGCGGCTGCGCTGTTTCTGCTCGTCCAGCCAGCTGTCGCTGCGACCGGCCACCTCCCCCAGTCGCCGGCGGGAGAGCTCCACGGCCGCCTCGGCGCTGCGGCAGGCCAGCTCCGCCTGCGCCAGGGCGCCGGCGTCATCGGTGGCGGCCAGCTCACCCTGCTGGCGGCGCAGCTCCGTCTGCTGGCGGTTGAGTTCCTGGCGCTGGCGCTGCAGATCCTCGGCGCTCTGCTGATGCCTCTCGGCCTGGCGGTTCAACTCCCGGCCGCTGGCTTCCAGCCCGGCCAGCTCTGCTTGCACCGCCAGCAGGCTGTCTTCGCCGAGGGCTTTGACTTCCGCCTGCAGCTGTTCCAGGGCGGCGCTGGCCTGCTCCAGAGCGGCCCGCCCCTCGGCCAGTGCCAGGCGATCGCGCTCCTGCTGGCCGCTGAGGTTGTGTTGGCGCTGCTCCAGCTGCCGCAGCTCCAGCCCGGCCTGCTCGACGCCCAGCAGTTGCTCTTGCAGCCGCCCCCGCTGCAGGCGTTCGCGCAGGGCTTGATAGGTGCGCGCCTTGGCGCAATCGCGCTCCAGCTTCTGGCGTGCCACCAGCAGCTCCTGCTGCACGATCGCGCAGCGCTCTTCACGCTCCTGCACCTCGCTGAGCTTGGTGCGGGTCTGTTCGATGCGGGTGTCGAACAGGGCGACGCCGGCCAGCTCGTCGATCAGACCGCGGCGGTCGCGGGCGCTCATCGAGACGATGCGGGTCACGTCGCCTTGCATGACCACGTTGCTGCCATCGGGGTCGACCCGTAGCCGCCGCAGCTGGGTCTGCAGCTGCTGCAGATTGCAGGGCACGCCATCGGCGCTGTAGCTGCTGGCGTAGGTGCCGCCTGGGGCAATCCGCAGCTTGCGGGTCACCGTCCATTCCTTCTGGCCGGGCCTGATCCAGGGGCCGTCCTCGCCGGGTTCCAGGCCGGCTTCGGCCTCATCAGGCTGCCAGTCGCTGAGGTCGAAGCGCACGGACACCACGGTTTCGGCGGCCCTGCCGGCCTTGAGCATGGTGCTGTTGACCAGGTCCGGCAGCCGCTCGGCCCGCATGCCACGGCTGCTGGCCAGGCCGAGGCAGAACAGAATGCCGTCGAGGATGTTGCTCTTGCCGGAGCCGTTCGGACCGGTCACCACGGTGAAACCGGGTTCGAGGGGGATGGTCATCGACCCCCCGAACGACTTGAAGTGCGTCAGTCCGACCTGATTGATGTGAACCAACAGGCCCGTGCGCCGAGCAGATGAAAGGTAGCTGAACGGCCGGCCGTTTCAAGCCTTCCTGCCTACGGTGCGATCAGTTCTCCGTCTGACCCGCCCGCCATGGAGTCCGACATCCCCAGCAACGGCTGCGGTCCTGAGGCCCGGACCGCTGTTTCCCTGTCCGACGAAGCCACCGCCGAAGGCCTGACGGGCCATACAGCGGCGGCTGGCCCGGCCCTGTTCCGTGAGCGCTTTGAGCAGCTGCTGCCCTCGATCCGCCGGGAATGGCCCCAGGTGGCCCAGCACACCCTTGAGGCCACCCGCGGCAGCCTCGACCGCGTGGTGGAGGTGATCGCCCAGCAGACCGGGCGCACCAGCGACGGGGTGAAGGCCCAGCTGCTGGATTTCCTCCAGGCCACCGGTGATCAGGCTCACCATCTCGCCGATTCGCTCAGGCCCCTCGAGGAGCAGCTGGAGCATCTGCTTGACGAGCTGAACAGCAGCCTGCGTCCGCGTTTGGAGAAGCCGGTGCGTGAGCGGCCCCTCACCGCGCTCGGCATTGCCGCTGGCGTCGGTCTGCTGGCCGGTCTGCTGCTGGCCTCCGGTCGTCGTTCCGCATGACCGGCAGCACAGGCAACGGCGGCGAACGCCGACGCGGTCTGCCGCTGCAGGCGGCATCGCGTGTCACCGGTCTGGTGAGCTCGGTGATGGATCTGCACGTGCGCATTGCCCTGCAGGAGGCCGATCGCGAGAAGCGACGTCTGATTGGCGGTGCCCTGCTGCTGGTTGGTGGACTCGTGACCCTGCTGCTGGCGCTGATCGCCGCTGAGCTGGCGCTGCTGCTGTGGTGCCATCTGGATCTGGGGTGGTCATGGCTGGCCGCGGCGTTGGCGCTGGCCGGCCTCAACCTGCTGCTCGCCGGGCTGTTCCTGCGGGTGGGCGGCCTGATGACCCGTGGGCCCTATCTCCCGGAGACCATGGCTGGCCTCACGAAGACGACGCGGGCGCTGCTGGGGCGTTGAGCCAGCGGCAGAGCGGCGCCAGGCTCATCCCCTGCACCAGCAGGTTGAAGATCACCACCAGGAACACGATCGCCTGGGCGTTGTGCGCCAGTGCGACCCCCAGCTGGGGGTCGATGCCCCGCAGCCGGGGGATCTGATCAACAACGTTGTACGAGAGCGCCAGGGGTACCGCACCCCTCAGGCCGCACCAGGCGATCAGCAGGCCGTCGCGGCGGTTGAAGGGGGAGAGATGCTGAAAGCAGAGCACGCTCAGTGGCCGGGCCAGCAGCATCAGGGCGAAGGCCACCGCCAGCCCCACACGCAGGCTGGGCAGCAGTTCAGCCGGCCGCACCAGCAATCCGAACAGCAGGAAGATGCTGATTTCACTCATGGTGTTGAACGGCAGCAACACATCCTGGATCGATGTATGGTTGATTTCGGGATTGCGGTAATGCCCGTTGGTCATGAATACGCCGGTCACATAGGCGGAAAGAAAACCCGAACCGCCCAGGAAGTGGCTGCAGCCGTAATCAATGAAGGCGATCGACATGGCCACTACAAGTAGCTGGCCTTTTTCCATCACGAAGTGATCGATCAGCAGGCGGGCCAGATAACCGAAGCCGAGGCCCACCAGTAGTCCCGAGCCGATCTGCTGGAGGAGATCCCGCAGTCCTGTCACCACCAGCCCTGAGAATGGTCCAGTCATCACGGAGCTGTTGACAGTGAACAGGCTCAGCATGATGCCGTAGAGAATCAGCGCTGCTGGGTCGTTCACGCAGGACTCGAATTCCAGCAGGTGAGCCACCCGTTCCGGCAGCCGGCGTCGCACCTGATGCAGCACGCTCAGGGTGGCGCCGGCATCGGTGGAGCCGAGGCAGGCTGCAATCAGCAGGGCCGCGCCGATTGGCATGGCATCCGCCAGTCCCGGTGCCAGCCCGGCACCGCTGGCGGAACTCAGCCACCAGATGGTCAGGCCAAGACTGAAGGTCGATACCGCCACACCACCGATCGCCAGGATCAGGCCGTAGCTGAGGAATCCTCTGATCGCTTCAAGGTCAGTCTTGAGGCCTGCATAGAACAGCAGCAATGTGAGGGCGATGATGTGCAGCGTTTCCACCTCGGCATGGCTCACATCCAGGGTCTGGATGTTGATCAGCAACCCGAGCAGCAGCACCCCGAGGATGGCTGGAATACCGATTCGCACCGAGAAGCGGCTGATGATCAAGGTGCCCAGGTACACCACGCCGATGAACAGCACCTGGCCTTCGATCGGTACATCGCCCAGCCGGGAGCCGTTGCTTGCTGCCGCAGCAAGGAGAGGCAGCGGGCCACTCAGGGCATGCATGGCGTGAAGCATCCGTTGAGGCTGACGCTAGGGCTCAGCGGATGGCGTAGTGCAGCCAGCGGCAATCGATGCCGCCGTTGCTCACAGCAATGCGACGGCTGGCCTTCATGCGCAGGGCGCCGGTGAGCTCCGGGTTGCCGCTCAGGAGCCACAGATCCCAGCCGCCGCAACGCTCCTTCACCATTGCGCCCAGGTCGGCGTAGAGCTGCTCCAGCTGCTCGCGTTCGCCGATGCGCTCGCCGTAGGGCGGATTGCAGACCAGCAGGCCCGGCCCCGGCGGCGGTTGGAAGTTGCGGCAGTCGCCGCCCCTGAATTGCAGCCAGGCGCTCAGCCCAGCGGCTTCGGCATTGGCGCGGGCCTGCGCCAGCACTGCCGGGTCGGCCTCGTTGCCCACGATCGGAGCCAAGGGGCGACCATCGGCCAGCCGCTCGCGCTCCAGGGCGCCGGCTGCTTCCACTTCCTGGGCCCAGAGGTGGCCGTCGAAATCCGGCCAGCGCTCCAAGGCAAAGCGCCGCGTCAGTCCCGGCTGGTGACCCAGCGCCATGCCGGCCGCCTCAATCAGCAGGCTGCCCGAGCCGCAGAGCGGATCGACCAGGGGCACGGAACCATCCCAGCCCGTGAGCTGGATCAGTCCGGCCGCCAGGTTCTCCTTGAGCGGCGCCAGGCCCATGGCGGCTCGGTAGCCGCGGCGATGCAGGCTGTCGCCGCTGCCATCGAGGCTGAGGGTGGCCTGAGGGGTCTGGCCCGGGCGACCGGGGCTGAGGTGCAGGTGCAAGGCCAGATCGGGGGCATCCAGGTCCACCGAGGAGCGCTGGCCCCAGTACTGGCGTTGCCAGTCAACCAGGGCGTTCTTCACCTGCAGAGCGTTGTAGTGGCTGTGGTTCAGTCCCGGCGTGGAGCCGCTGGCATCCACCCGGAAGCTGAGTTCCGGCGGCAGCCAGCGGCTCCAGTCTGTGGCGCGCTGCACACCGTCGTAGAGGTCTGTGCGGCCGCGGCAGGGGAAGGTGGCCAGCTGACGCAGTAGCCGGAAGGGCAGCCGTGCCCGCAGGTGCAGCCGGTAGTAAGTGGCCAGGTCGGTGTGGCAGCGCACGGCCCGCCGTAGCGGCTGCACTGCTTCGGCCCCCAGGTTCGCCAGTTCGGCGGCCCCGGCTCCCTCCAGTCCCGGCGGCAGCACCGCCAGGCAGGCGAAGGCCTGGTCGGATCCCGGGCGGTTCTTGCGTCCATAGGGTTCGGTCATGCCCACCCCTGCAGCCTGTGCGTGCTGCTGCCACAATGCAGGAGTCCGGTCTCGGCCGGACTAGGTGGCTCACACCAGTGTTTCGGACAGCGGTTCGATTCCGCTCAGCTCCATTTCTTCGCATCCGGCTGCGCCGGATGCATCGCGGGGCTGCAATGGTTTCGACGGGGCATGAGGAGAGTGACTGAAGCCTGCTCGGTCAGAGCAAACCCGTAACAGCGAACAACATCGTTCGTTTCTCCCGTCAGACCGCCCCTGTGGCTGCCTGACCCTAGACAGGGAGATGGGGTGAGGTCAGCCT
>JBEBCC010000061.1:0-8190 GCA_041158125.1 Cyanobacteriota bacterium | reverse complement strand
TCTGTAATGATCTTGGCATCGAGATTGGCAACACGATAAAGCCCCAGGGTTGGCTCGAGCGCGTCAAGAAGGTCCTGCTGCTGCTGGGTTGATACGGCAGGCTGCTCAACACTTCCCTCATTAATGAGCGGCTCTGTGTGCATCGGAAGGATATGAACATTTTTATACGAAAGCAAGCCGAGGTCGCGCCTCGATGCAACAGGGACAGAAGACATTCGGCCCAACGTCCATTCTGTAGCCATCAACTTATCAGCCTGCGAATTCAGCAGCGCTGGCAGGTTCTGATTATCTTCGCCGAGCTTGATATCAAGATCCTTGAAGATCTCAAGATCAATCTTGGCATCACCTGCCAAAGCCAACATGCCGAAGCGACGGCTGGCATCTTCCTGATAATTGAGCTTGAGCCCTCCGTTCGCCTTGAGGCGGGTATCGCCCACGCGGAATATCTGATTATTGAGAATATCGAAGCTGGCGGCCATCGGCTGCTGCAGTGGTGCTCCGCTGCCGCTGACAGCACTAGCGAGGGTGAGCACACCATCGAGCTTGAGAATATCGCCCTCGGTTTGCTTAAGATCACCGGCAAGGTCGAGACTGTAGAGGTGTTTAACAAGCGTAGGGGTATTGCTATTCAGCGATGGCGCCTGTTGATCACGCTTATAGGTGATCGTTTCACTGTTCACCGTAAGCTCATGATCAGCAAGCATCAGCTTCCAGGGGGTGGTGCCCTGGCGCTGCAGATCCATGGCGCTCAGTTTGCCGTTACTGAACACACCATTGGCGATCCGCACGGTGAACGGCGTACTCACATCCGCCAGATCCGGCCGTGGATCAAAACTGGCGACGCCCTTGATGGCAAGCTCCAGAGACGTACCAGCAGTGTCCTTACGGAAGCTGTAGCCACCGCCAGTGGCCTGGCTCAGGTATCCGCCTTCGGGCAGCAATTTCGTGAGGGCCTCGTTGCTGATGCTGCCCGTGAGATCGGCAAACGAATAGCGTCCGTTACTTTCAAGCTTAAGGCTGCCACTCAGGTTGATTTCCTGATCACCAATCTTGGCTTTACCGGTGATGCTGCGGCTACTGGCATTGATGGTAATGGCGCTGAGATTGACATCGCTCAATCCATAGAGACTGGTGGCGGTTCCACTCCCCTTGAGACTGACGATCTTGCCATTGCTGATCGTGACAGACGAGGCTTGGATCGTGAGCTTCTCACCACCAAACAAGAGCAGATCCAGATTGGCATTGGTCAGGGTATAGGTGGTGCCCTGAATAGCCTGGCTGCCATAGTCGGCCACCGTGAATGTCTGGTCGGCCACTGCCGGCAGTGGCCGCACCACCAGGCGGCGGGTGGAATCCGGCGTGCCGGTGGCCGGGCTATATTCAACTAGATAGCCATAATCCTTGGTGCTGAAATTAGCACCGTCATCATCGGACCAACGGCCAGTGCTCGCGATGCTGAGGTGATCCTCATCCTTGCCGGTGCCCTGATTCGCCTCCCAGTTCACATAGAGGCTACCCACCGCCTTGGAGGTCAGCGAACCGCTGACAGTCTGAGAAAAGGTGGCCGTGCTGGATTCGGGGCTGGCACTGCCGGCATCCCAGCTCCACTTGCCCTCAGTGCCGGCATCACTGCCGCCCAGCCACGTGCGGCCCTCAACCGGCAACAGCGCCCTGGTGATGAATGCATTTTCGTCGGCACTGGTGATCGTGGCCAGATAACCGCTCAGACTGCCGTAGGTGGAGGCAGCGGCAGCATCCCGGGCACGGAGCCAGGCATTGCTGCCAGCACCGGGGGCCGGAGCGCTCTCGAACCGGTAAAAGTGTGCCTGATTGTTGATGAACAGAGCCGGCAACTCGCCAGTGGTGATCACCAGTTCGCGATCTCCAGCCGTGGGAACCCTGGCGGGGGTTGCGCTGCTGTTGAGGTTGCGATAAGCCACGGCCCGCAGCGCATCACGCCAGTCGGTCTGGCTGGGGGTCTGGCCGCTGACGGCCACAAGATTGAGAATGCCTCGGGTTTTGTCGAAGGAGGCCCTGATCGCAGCCGGCAGGCTGCCGACAACCACCAGTTCATCTTCGCCAGCCACATAGCCGCGCGCAAAGTGCACCAGCATGCGCGTGGGCGAACCGGTGAGACTGCCGAGGCTCAGGTTGGCGTCGAGACGAATCGTGCTGCCCCCGAAGGCAGTGCGCTGCGGCGCCGTGGCACCGGCGGGAGTGGTGAGGGCGAGGCTGACACTGGGCAGAGCCACGGCGGCATTGCCAGAGCCCTCCACGCGGATGCGCTGGCCACTGATCAGCAGCTCGCGGCTGTCGTCTTCTCGCTGGGAGGTTAGCGATGGTTGCTGGCCACGCAGCAGGGTTGAGAAGCGCTCCCCTTCGTCGCCGGCACTATCCACGGCACCATGGAGCTGCCGATCGATCGCATGACCCAGCTCCTCCAGAAGCACCGCTTCCACAGCTGCAGCGGTGGCGCTGGCAAGCCAGCGACGGTTGAGCAGGATCAATCCCTGGGGACGCGAGGGTGCCGGCGCCTGAAATGCACCGGCCAGACCTGGCATCTCCCAATCCTCGCGGATCTGCAGATCCAGCTGCAGACGACCGGCCAGCAGGGTTTCCCGCAGTCCATGCCAAGCAGGCGTCGGCGGAGATGGAAACACCTGCGCCAACAACGCCTGAACGCGCTGGGGGTCAAGCAGCCAGTCGGCGAGGCGTTGCTCAGCTCGCTCCAGGGCCTCGCTCAGCTGCGGCAAGGCCGGCAGCGTGGAGAGCGCCGACTTGCGGAGGATGGCCATGGCGGGATGAGAGCAGAGACGGGAACAGGGACCTGGCGGCTCCACGACCCCGCTCAGCCTTGGCCAGGCCAGCTCGACACGCGAACCTCGCCATGACACACCCCAGGCCAAGGCCAGGAGGCAACAGCGAGACCGCAGGACTGAGCGACCTGATGCTCACCAGGGCAGAACGAGCTGACACCTGGATCTGAGGTGAGCTGGATCTGTGGTGAGAGGTGGCGCCAAGTGACGATGTCTCGACCAGATTAGCCGACATCTATCAAAAACACCAGAACCGCAAGGCGGCATCTCAGCGCCGCAACAAACATTGACCACACCAGCGTTCAGACCGCCAGATTGCGAAAACGCGTGAACTGAGGTTCAAACAGTAATTTCACGGTTCCCACAGGTCCGTTTCTGTGCTTGGTAACAATCACCTCGGTGATGCCGCGGTCGGGCGTGTCGGGATTGTAATATTCATCGCGGTAGATCATCAGCACCAAATCGGCATCCTGCTCGATCGAGCCGGATTCTCGCAGATCCGAGAGCATGGGCCGCTTGTTGGTTCTGGCTTCAACACCACGGCTGAGCTGAGAAAGTGCAATCACCGGCACATTCAACTCACGGGCCATCTGCTTCAAGCCACGGGTGATGCGCGAAAGTTCCTGCACGCGGTTGTCAGAACCACTGCCTTCCATCAGCTGCAAGTAGTCGATCACCACCAACCCCAGCTCCTTGCCCGATTCGGCCATGAGGCGCCGGCAGAGCGAGCGCATCTCCAGCACCCCCGCATTGGGTTTGTCATCGATATAGATCGGCATCTGGCCGAGGCTGCTGATGCCCTGGCCCAGCAGAGGCCATTCATCAGGATTGAGACGGCCCGTACGCAGACGACCACTCTCAATACCCACCTCCATCGCCAGCAGGCGATAGGTGAGCTGCTCCTTGCTCATCTCCAGCGAAAACACACAAACCGGCAAGTGATGCAGCTGAGCCACATTCTTGGCCAGATTGAGAGTGATCGCAGTTTTGCCCATAGCCGGCCGGCCGGCCACAATGATCAGGTCACTGCGCTGCAAACCCTGGGTCATGGCGTCCAGGTCATAAAAATTGACCGGGATGCCCGCCACCGCCGTGCCAAGGGAACGGCTTTCGATCTCCTGAAAGGTGGCCGTAAGGATCTCGGCCGTGGGGGTGAGGCCAGTGCTGGGCTTCTCCTGGCTGATGGCGAAGATCTTCTGCTCGGCCTCATCGAGCACCTGCTCCATCGGCTTGCTCTGATCGAAACCGAGGGCGATCACCTCGTTGCCAGAGCGGATCAGCTGCCGGCGCAGGTATTTGTCCATCACCAGGCGCGCCACCTGGTCGATCGAGGCGGTGGAGAGGGTGCGCTCCACCAGCTCCACCAGCCGGCCGCTGCCGCCCACTTTCTCCAGGTGGCCGGTATCCGCCAGCCAGGCGGTCATGGCGGTGAGATCGGTGGGTTTACCCTGGCTGTGCAGCATCAGGGCAGTGCGGTAGATCTCGCGATGGGCCGAGAGATAGAAGGCCTCCGGTTGCAGCACGTCGGCCACGCGACCAATGGCATCCGGGTCGAGCAGGACGCCGCCCAGGACCGCCTCCTCAGCCTCCAGGTTCTGGGGCGGCACGCCATCGGGCAGGGCCTCAAAGCGCGCATCATCGCGACCGCGACGCTGGGGGCGGGGGCCCTCGTCCTCGGGCAGCGGGTTGCTCATGGGAACGCTCACCATCGCCGGGGCTGCTGCGAAATGCGGGGACAGAACAGGGGTGCCGGCGACACCGGCTTCACCAGCTCAGCACAGCCCGAGGCTCGGAAGCGAAAACGCCGCCAGACCCTAGCGGGGCTGACGGCGCGAGAAGCATGATCACCAAGGTCAGGGGGCGACCAAGGATGAATCACAGGCTGTGATCGGGCCGTGGATCACGGGCCGTGATCGAGCTGAGGATCGCCGGCAAGGCCGGAGGCCGTGCAGACCATGAACAGGGGACCAAGACCTCCGCCCGGGGCCAACCTCAGTGACTGACGACTTCGAGGTTGATCTCGGCGGTGACTTCGGGATGCAGCTTAACCTGCACCTTGTAGGAACCGGTGCGGTGGATCTCGGGCACCAGAATGTCGCGGCGGTCCACCTCCTTCTTGGTGGCGGCTTCGATGGCCTCGGCCACGTCGCCATTGGTCACCGTGCCAAACAGCACATCGTCACCACCGGTCTGCTTCTTCACGGTGAAGCGGCCGATCGTATCCAGGGCGGTGCGGAAGGCCACGGCCTCGGCCTTGAGGGCGGCCTGGCGCTCGGCTTCCTTGGCACGACGGTGCTCCACCTGACGCATCACCGCCGGAGTGACGGGCAGCGCCTTGCCCTGGGGCAGCAGGAAATTGCGGGCGTAGCCTGGGGCCACCTCAACCAGATCGCCGTTGCGGCCCAGGCTGAGAACGTCCTCACTGAGGACCACGGAGACGCGCTTGGCCATGGGAACTCGAACGAACGATCAACGACTGGGCAGTCCGCCAGCTTACGCCACAGCCTTCAGGGGTTGAACCGCGTCAGGCCCTGGCGGCCAGCAGTGCCTGGGGCAGCCGCACCCGGCGGGCCAGGCCCAGGCGCTGCAGCAGGCGGATGTGCAGCCAGGTGAGGTCCGGTTCCCGCCAACCCCAGCCGTGCCGGGCGGAGTGGGGGTAGGCGTGATGGGTGTTGTGCCAACCCTCGCCAAAGGTGACCGCCGCCACCCAGGGGTTGTTGCGGGAGCTGTCACCGCTCGCATGGGGGGCGTAGCCCCAGCGATGGGTGGCGGAATTCACAAGCCAGGTGGCGTGGTAAACGAGGGCCAGGCGCAAGGGGATCCCCCACAGCACCAGAGCCCAACCGCCGGCGCCGCTGATGGTGCCGATCCAGAACAGCAGACCCGCCAGAGGCAGCTGCAGGGCCAGAAACCACTTGTTCAGCCAGCGGTAGTACGGGTCGACAGCCAGGTCGCCGCTGAGGCGGGGCACGGCCGCCGCCGCCGGAATGGGCCGGAACATCCAACCCATGTGGCTCCACCAGAAGCCACGATGGCTGTTGTGATGATCAGCATCCGTATCAGAAAACTTGTGGTGGTGCCGATGCAGACCCACCCAGTCCATCGGCCCCTGCTGGCAGCTGAGGGCGCCGCAGGTGGCAAAGAACCGCTCCAGCCAGCGGGGCACCCGGAAGGCGCGGTGGCTGAGCAGACGGTGGTAGCCGATGGTCACGCCCAGGCAGGCGGTGAGCCAATAGAGAACCAACAGGCTGGCAAGGGCGGGAAGACTCCAGAACCGGGGCAACAAGGCCATCAGGGCCAGGCCGTGAATGGCGGCCATGAACAGCAGCACCGGCCAGTTCCGCTGCGGAGCGGACGGCTGGCTCCGCCGGGGCCGGTAGAGGTGCCGCACGCGGCTGGGGGCAGTGATTGAGGCCGTCATCGGCCGACTCCGCAGAGGTCTGATAAAATGCTAGCAGTACGGATCCGTAACGCTTGAATTATCGAGATGAACTCGAAACGGGCCGCAAGGCCTTCGGGCATCTGATCAAGGTGTGGCACGAGCGCAACGGCTGGAGTCAGCGGGTGCTGCCGGCACTGGCGGAACGGCTGGAGCTGGGGCGAGTGCACAACTCGCAGCTCTCCAATCTGCGCAACAACAAGCTAGCTTCGCCCGGGCCCGAGCTCTTCGTGGCTCTGGGCCGTCTGAATCAGCTGCTGGCGGAGCAAGCGGGGCCGAAGGGTCTGGCCTCCGATCTGCGGGAAGCCCTGCGGGATCAGCCGGAGCTGCTGATGGCACTGGAGGCATCAGCGTTGCCTCTGCTCGGGGACGACGGCGTGGTTCTGGGCCCGGCACAGCTCTTCGAGATTTTTGTTGGGCTGCGTCAGCCCCCGAGCGCGTTCGATCTGCGCATCGTGGCCTCGGAAGCGGCGGCCCTGAGCGGCGCCCTGGCTATGCTGTTCACGGCGGGCCGATCCTGGCGCCAGTGCCGCGAGGCGCTGCTCGCGGCCTATCCGGTTGAGAAGCGTCAGCGGCGGGAACGCTTTGCTGAGGTGATGGCGGGGCAGCGCGATTACAGCGCCGAGGAGCTCGATGCGGAGTTGCCGGAGTTGCGCCGCACCCTGGCAGTTCTGGGTGTGGCGGATGAGCAGGGCTTGGGCGCGGATCAGTTTCTGGACCTTCTACGCCGCAAGGCCCGGCTGCTTCAGCAGCCGGGCCAAGGGGATCCAGGGGAGGATCTGGTGGATGCAATCCGGCGTGAGCTGAGCTGAATGGCCGGATCGGCCGGGGCTCACCAGATGCCGCGGACGGGGGGCTGGGGGCTCGCGGGTTGAAGCTGGGCGGTGGAAGCTGGTGCCGATTCGGGCTGCACTTCCACCGCAGCTACCGTTTTGGCCTTGGGTGCACCGCCGAAACCCTGGCGCCAGCCCAGGTTGACTCGCCACGCGCCGAAGTTGCCGAAGCTGACATCGTCCACCGTGGTGTTGCCGGTGGTGCCGATGTAGCCACCTTCCAGGAAGGCGAAGCCACGCTCGGTGGCTCGGTAGGAGACACCGGCCTTGGCCTGCCAGGCGAAGGTGCCGGCGCTACCACCGGCATAGCAATCGGCTGCGGCACAGGGCGGAGTTCCGATGTTGGCATAACCGATACCAGCGCCGATATAGGGGCTCCAACGGGAGCGCACGGCCTCACGCTCCCAGATGGGGATGTCGTAGTAGACGTTGGCCATGACGGTCAGGAGGTTCACCGCACCTTGGCCATCCACAGTGGCCTTGCCATAGCCTTCGGTCTCGTAGTACTGCTGACCAACGGGGAAATTGCCGTAGCCGACAGAGAGATCGGTGCGGAAGTCGTTAATCTTATAGCCGAGCGCAGCTTCACCATTAAAGCCGGAGTTCAGCTTGAGGGTGGTATCAGTGTCGATGGTATGGATGTAGCCGTTGTAATCGTTAGGGATGCCAACGCCGAGCTGCAGGCTGAAGTAAGCATATTTGTTGGAGCTGGCTTCTGCGGAACCTGGCGTTGCCTGGGCGAGACGGATCTCAGCCTGGGGCTCAGGAGTGGGGATGGCTGCCGCAGTGGGCAGCGCCGCGAGCAGGAGCAGAGGGGTCATGGTTGAGTGGGGGCGTGATGGTGAACGAGTGGGGGTTAAAGAACAGGGGTCAGAACCAAGAGGACGGGCCGCGACCCTGACCCTGTTGCGTTGCCTCAGAGGAAGGAGACGAAGCTGGAAGGAGCGCCGCCTAGAGCAGTATTCAGGCCGTTGAGGGCACTGGGAGCACCCGTGATCGTGGCGATCCTGTCGTCGACACCTCCGGGTCCGGCTCCCAGAGCGACAAGTTGGCGCGTGGTGCCCGTTCCTTGGAGCTGATAACCAAAACCCTTTTTGAGGAT
>JBEBCC010000060.1:0-2750 GCA_041158125.1 Cyanobacteriota bacterium | reverse complement strand
TGTTCACCAACGGCGCCGGTTCCGCAGCCATCACCCAACTCGGCTACGTGAGCGACAAGAGCCCACTGATCAACGGCAGCTATGGAATTGCCTTTGCTTACACCTACAGCCAAAACCTCGGCCTGCCATCGGGCACGCCGCTGGCCATGAACTTCAGCGATTACAACGGTTATGCCTCCGGGTATAGCAGCGCCAACAACATCGGGTTCAGTGGATACTGGCAGCCAAGCCAATCTGGCCTGCTCCCCTCCATCAGCTGGGGGGTTGGCACCGGCTCCTACAACATCCAGAGCGGGGCTCAATACTTCGGCGGAATGTTCACCGGCACGGCGGGTGTCACCATCGCCTCCTGGTACACCGGCCTGCAATGGGAGGACGCCTTGATCCGCGGCAATACCCTGGGCATGGCGGTTGGCCAGGCCCCCTATCTAACCCAACTGGGCTCCAACGGCGCCGACACCCCCCGAAGCATCGTTGATTCACTCTCAGGCACAGGTTCCACCGGTGCCAACGATTCCAATTACGTGTGGGAATGGTGGTACAAATTCCAAGTCACCGACAACATCACCCTCACACCTGCGCTCTACTACATCAGCAACCTGGATGGCCAACTGGGCACCTTGAACCAATCCGGCGGCGCTGGTACGGCAACGGACAACGTGCTGGGCGGATTGCTGAAGACCTCCATCCAGTTCTGAGCCCCAACGGCGGAACTCCGGGCATCAGACTTGTGGCCAAGCCCCGAGCAGCAACACCAGCAGCCCCATGACCAGCACCGCCGCTAGCCCCGTTCTGGAGGCCGCCACCACGGCCCTGCCGGTGACCATCCTCACGGGCTTTCTGGGGGCGGGCAAAACCACCCTGCTCAACCACATCCTCGCCAACCAGCAGGGGGTGAAAACGGCGGTGCTGGTGAACGAATTCGGTGAGATCGGCATCGACAACGACCTGATCATCGCCACCGGCGAAGACATGGTGGAGCTGAGCAACGGCTGCATCTGCTGCTCGATCAACGGCGAGCTGCTGGAGGCCGTGTATCGGATCCTCGATCGCCCCGACCCGGTGGACTACCTGGTGGTGGAGACCACTGGCCTGGCGGATCCCCTACCGGTGGCGATGACCTTCCTGGGCAGCGATCTGCGCGATCAGACCCGCCTCGATTCGATCATCACCCTGATCGATGCGGAGAACTTCAGCGACGAGATTTTGGAGGGGGAGGTGGCGCGGGCCCAGGTGGTGTACGGCGACATCCTGCTGCTCAACAAATGCGACCTGGTGGAGGAGCCGCGGCTGCAGCAGGTGGAGGAGCAGTTGCGTGCCATCAAGGCCGATGCCCGCATCCTGCGCTCGGTGAAGGGGGAGGTGACCCTGCCGCTGCTGCTGAGCGTGGGGCTGTTCGAGAGCGACAAGGTGGCCGCCAAACAGAACCACGACGACTGCGACCACGACCACGGCCACTGCGTGCATGAGCACGACCACGGCCATGAGCATCACGACCACGGCCATCACGAGCATGGCCACTCCCATGCCCATGACCACAGCCACGACCATCCCGACCACCTGGCGATCGAGGGCTTCACATCGCTCTCTTTCCGCGCCGATGGCCCCTTCGCCCTGCGCAAGTTCCAGAACGTCCTCGACAACCAGCTGCCCGCCGGCGTGTTCCGGGCCAAGGGCATCCTCTGGTTCAACGAGAGCGACAAGCGCCATGTGTTTCACCTGGCGGGCAAGCGCTTCTCCATCGACGACAGCAGCTGGAACTCCCCGACCGACCGCAAGAACCAGCTGGTGCTGATCGGCAAAAACCTCGACCACGCCAAGCTGCGCCAGCAGCTGCAGGCCTGCGTGGCCAAGGATGCGGGCCGCGGCTTCGCCTGACATCATCCGCCCCTGGACAATCCCGCTACCGTGGCTCCAATCGCCGCCAGGACCATGGCCGATCTGCTGCTGCTGGGAGCCCTGATCGCCGTGGTGGGTCTGCTGTTCTGGCTGACCACCGGCTCAGACGACGACGACAACGGCGGCGGCCTGATGCAGCCCCTCACCCCTCAGCCCGCCCTGGTGCCGGTGCGGGTGCAGCAGCGCCGCTAAGCGCCGCACAGCACCGCTGATCGCCCTCAGCCGCCGCCCTCAGCCGCTGCACAGCGGGGGCAGAGGGCCCGCACGTTGAGCACACACTCCAGCAGCCGAAAGCCATGGCTGCCGGCGGCCCGCTGACCGGCCTCCAACACCGCCGTGCTCTCAAACTCCTCCGTTTGGCCGCAGCGCACGCACACCAGATGGTGGTGGTCGCGGTGCTGATCATGGCTGGCCAGCTCAAAGCGGCGGCCGCCCTCCGGCAGCTCCAGCTCCCGCAGCAGCTCCATGGAGCTCAGCAGCCGCAGGGTGCGGTACACCGTGGCCAGCGACACCCGCTCCTCCGCCCGCAACAGGCGCAGGTGCACCTCCTCGGCGCTGAGGTGGGCCCCCTCGCCGGTGCGCTCAAACAGGGCCAACACCCGCTGCCGCTGGGGGGTCAACCGTTGGCCGCGGCCGTGCAGGCTGCTGCGCAGGGCCTCGGCCTGCAGCTCTGGTGCCGAGGGAACAGGCATCGAAGGAGCAGCGGCGCTGTTCTCAACAGTAGGTGCTGTTGCGAATCGCCGCCAGGTCCCGGCGGGCCGTGGCCGCCGCCAGCAGATCGGCCGTCGCCGTCACAAGCCGATAGCTGATGGCGACCGCCAACAGGGGTGCCTCCGGCACCACCGCCGTGA
>JBEBCC010000059.1:0-5349 GCA_041158125.1 Cyanobacteriota bacterium | reverse complement strand
TGGTCGTACACCCCGAAGGCTGATTACAACGGCAGTGATAGTTTCAAGGTCACGATCAGCGATGATCTTGGCGGCACGACAACGCAAACGATCAGCCTGACGGTGACGGCCGTGGATGATCAGGCTGTTGTCAGTGGTGATATCAGCGGATCGGGCACTGAAGATGCCACGGCGATCACCGGCACCCTGGCTGCTACCGATGTGGAGGGGCTGACGGATGGCACCTACTTCTCCATTGCCAGTGGTGATGGGCCGGCCAATGGCTCTGCCTCCATCCATGCTGCATCAGGAGCCTGGTCGTACACCCCGAAGGCTGATTACAACGGCAGTGACAGTTTCAAAGTCACGATCAGTGATGATTTTGGCGGCACTACTACGCAAGGTATCGCTATCACGGTGCAGGCTATTAACGACTCGCCGGTTCAGACCACCGCTGGTGTGTTCACCAGCGTTCTGCAAGACAGCAACAACAGTACGGCAGTCCCCCTCTGGAGTACGGCTCCCGTCTATGATGTTGGTGGTGCAATCGATGAAGCAAGCCAGACTCTTTCATTCACTATCCTCACGATTCCAAGCTTCATTGGCCTCTTCAAGGCTGATGGTACGACGCCCGTTGTGGCCAATGCAAGCCTGAATTCTGGTGAATTTGGTGCGCTTTTCTACAAAACGATCGCCAGCGCCCACGGCAGCTCGGCCCTCAGTTTTGATGTCGCCGATTCAGGTTCTTCGGCAAGCCCTAATAGTAATACACTTTCCGGTCAAAGTGTCGACATGACCGTCGTGGCTAATGATGATGATTCAGATGGGGCCTCGGATGATTTTGAAATCGGCAAAGATAACAACAACGACGGCGTTGACGATAGTACGCAGGCGACCGTGGCGACCTTTGCTGGTTCGAACGGGATTGGTAGTCTGGTTATCGAGAATCGTGCTTTTGATCAAACTTCTGATCCGGCAACTAATGGTAGTCTGTTTGCCTATAATCAGTTGGTCTTTGATCGGGCCACTGCTGATTCGGGATCCACACAGGGCCTGCAGCTGTCCATCGCCAACATTGATCCCGCGATTAGCGTTAGCTCTACATCGGACCTTCTAAGCTTCTCTCTTAGTCCAGTTGTCACGGAGAAAGGTGATGTAAGTAATTTGGATGTTGGCGCTTTCACCAATAGAAGTCTTAATGGATTCCGAGATGCCATTCAAGAGGTTGAGCTCGTCTTCCCTGAGTCTGTGGCTGCGCAAGACTGGAATGCGATTTATAAGGCAAGAAAGGGCAAGAATAATGTTCTCGAGTATTTCTTGTTCAATTATGACCCGCTGACTGGCCTTGGCGGTGTGTTGATGGATCGAAACGGCAATGGCAGGGTTGATGGTGCCATGCTTTATTTAAAAGATGGGGCGATCGGTGATTTCGACGGGGTTGTTAATGGTGAAATTGTTGATCCGCTTGGTCTGGCGACGATATCTTCTACGCCCACGCTTAGTGTTACCGGCGATGCTAAGGGATTGAAGGTGGATGGGCTCGGTGGTTCAGGTTTGTGGGTCAAGCTAAGTGTTGCTGCCTTCAACTCCCTGGTCCAAAGTAATCTTGAGCTCTATGACCCTAGCTCCGGTGCTGTTTATGGTAATATCGGCGCCACCGTTGGATCCGGCCCCGCCAGTGAGCTGGTCTTGTATTTGGCCTCCGGCAATTCTCTCGCTTTCCGCTACTGCAATGGCCTTGGTCAGGTTGATTCCAGTCCGGCCATTGTTATTGATGACACTTCCAATGGCTTCCGTCTTGGTCTTGATTTCAATTTGGATGGCATCTACGCTGATCTGATTCTTGATATCAGCAGTTTTTTGGCCTTGAATTCGCCTGAGAATCTGGCCTTGGCAAGCAAGCAGCGCCGCAGCAGCGACACGATCCTTGATCTCACTGATATCGCTGTATCAGGCCTTGAGTTGACCCTTGATATTGCGACTGATTGTCGCATGCATAACAGATTCGGCTTTGTTAGGATTGACCCCGACCCAATTATTGCCGGCGCCTACAGCGTAGGCGGCGTTGCCCAGAAGGATGGCGCTGCTTTCCGCAGCGCTGTGCTCCGTTCGTTCATTGATCCCTACCGCGGCTCAGGTAGCAGTCATGGCTATGGCCGATCCAGGCAAACTATTACCTGGAAGCTGGAGAGCAATCAATCTGGTTATTACGCTCCTGTGATGCTCAGTGAAACGGGCGAGGTGTTCACTTTTGGGGCATCGACTGCCAGTGATGGTCGCCAGCATGTTGTATTGCTGGGCAACAATATCTTTGGCTTCGAGGATCTGCTTGCCGGGCAGGGTTCCGATTGGGACTTCAATGACACCAAGATAAGGGTAAGTGTAGCTGGCTAATTGTCTGGTCCGCCGGTTTGTTGTTCATCCAGCAAGCGGGTGTGAGCTCGTCAGAGTCTGGGTGTCGCTGCCCCGGCTAGAACCTCCCGCCCCATGAATCGCCACACCATTGCTCATTTGCCCCTGCTCTGTCGGGATCGCCTCAGCCGTCGGCCCACCGTGATGTCGCCGCCTTCTTGCAGGATCGCTTCGATCGTGGGGGCGCCGGTGGCAGCCTGTCAGCCAGCTGGGCCCGCTGTTGCAACCAGCTGGCCGTTCATCATCGTGCGCTTATTTCAGGCTGTCTGATATACCGCCAGCGCCGTCGCCAGCTTCTGGCGGTGCTCGTCGCGCAGGGTCACCGGGTTGTCGATCCGGATGCCGGCGCCAAAACCGAACAGCCAGTTGCGCAGGTCGATGTCGTGCTCCACGGTCCAGGGCGGCAGATCCAGCTCCACTGGGTAGGGATGGGTATCGGCCGGTGAGCCGGGTTCGAGCACATGCGGGGCGTTGGGGTGGTGCCACCAGTGGTCACCGGGCAGCGGCTTGGAGAAGCGGGTGTGCTCGATCGGGTAGCGCTGCAGGCCTTCGCGGATGAAGGCAAAGCACCAATCCTGGCAGCAGAAGCGCAGCGTCATCAGTTGCCGGGCCCGCAGGCGGGGATTGGGGCTGGCCAGCCGTAGCTGAGCATTCAGATCGTTGCCGAAGTAGATGCCGCCGCTGTGGTGCAGCAACAGGTCCAACCGCCGCAGCGCCTGGCTGTGCGCGCCATCACTGCGGCGGTTGCCGCGTTCGCTGCGGCGTAGGGCAAGGCGATCGAGGCGTTCGCAGCGGATCAGGCCCACGCCGGTGCCGATCGCGTCGTCCTCAAACACCAGGTACCAGCCGATGGTGTGGAACAGCAGCTGCAGTGGCCACACGCGGAACGAGCCAGCGGGGCTGTCGGCAAAGGAGCCCACCGAGGCGTAGCGCTCCAGCTCGATCCGCCTTCGCTCCACGATCGCTGTTTCCAGCGCTTCCGCCTGGCGCTCAGATGCCAGCGAATCGGGCCGCACCAGAGCGCTGCTCACGATCGAGCGGTTGGCGAACGCCCGCACCGGCGTTGCTGATTCCACCGCAATGCCTCCCCAGCGGAGCCGTTGCTCCAGTTCAGCGAGCAGATCCTGGGCGCTGGGATCGGCCAGGCGGCCGGCGGCCTGGCTCACCACGCCGTGGATCTCCCGCAACCGCGGCGCCGAGAGCAGCGCCGTGCCAAGCGCATAGCCGTGGCGCACGTTGTCGTGGCGTGAGCGGAAGCCGTAGGGGGTGAGCAGCTTCTCGAGGTCCTTGCGCAGGGTGTCGGCCTCGCCGGGGAGGTAGGCGCCGGGGATGGCTTCGCTGCGCTCGATCAGGTGCTCCGGCAATGGCGTACCGGCTTCGCGATCGAAGGGGTGCTGCAGCAGGTGGCGCAACAGGGTGAATACCCGCTGGAACACCGGCGCATCGCCCAGGGGCGGGTAGCCGCCATGCACACCCCCCCGCCATCGATCCACCTGCTGCAAAGCGCCGGCCGGTGGTGGCTGGATCGGCGCCTGGCATGGCTGGGCCGCGCAGAAGCCGTTGGCCTCCAGCCAGCTCAGATCCCCCCGGATTGCTGCCGCATCGCCGTAGCACGTGCCATGGAGCCGGCGCAGGTAAGCGGCGGCCTGATCCGCCAGGTCGCCATCCGGGAGGGGCGACACGATCGCCTCCAGCTCGGCTCTGGTGGCTGGATCCGCCGCTGAGAGTTCGGGGTATGTGCTCAGCAGCCGCAGCAGATGCAGCAGCCGCTCCAGATCCAGCAGGCGGGAGTAGCCATGCAGGGCAAACCGCCGCTCGCGGTTGCGGGCCGAGCGGATGCGGTGATTGAGGCGGGTCAGCTCCTCACGCAGCAACGGCGCCAGCTCGCGCTGGTGGGTGGGTACCACCGCCACCACCGCCGCAAAGCCCTCGGCGCGCGACGGGCCAAACACTGGATCGGCCAATGCGGCTGCCATCTCGCGGATCACCGGCTCGGGCACCAGGCGCTGACGGGTCTGGTTCCACTGCAGGCAGGTGCCGAGAGAGGTGTAAAGCCACCAACCGATCCATTCCACCGGCCCCGGCAGCGGCAGGGCCTGGGTGATCGCCAGGCGCCAGGGGCGGCGGGCGTGGGTGGCATCCACGATCACCGGTACACCGGCCGCCACCGACTCACGGATGCGCTGATGCAGCAGAGCCTCGATGTCGCGCCAGGGCCCTTGCACTGCGGCATCGCCAAAGAGCTCCTGGCGCATCACATCGGTGGAGAGCACCACGGCACCGGTGAGCTGGGCCAAAGTGCCGGCCAGGGTGGTTTTGCCGCTGGCGGGCGGGCCGATCAGCAGGTGGCAGCGCAGCGGCGCTGGCGAGGGCATGGCAGAGGAACCGGCATGGGCCGAAGCCTGGCGGCAGCGGCATGCAACGGCAAGTCTCTCCATGCGAAAGAGCAGATGAAGATCTTGGCTATCACTGGGGTCTGCTGAGCGGCTTTGCTATTTCGCAGAAGCAGGAGCCAAGAAAGCACCTGCGCTGCTGAGGCTGCTCCCAGCGCCGCATTCGCCCCATGGCTTCCCCGCACATCCCGTCGCTGGCCCAGGCCCCCCACGACCGCCTGCCGGCGTTGCTGCACGACATCCGCCTGCTCGATCTGCTGGAGCTCTGCGGCACCACCGTGCAGACGAGCCGGCTGCTGCAGCTCAGCCAGCCGGCTGATTAGCCAAGGCCAAGAAGGGCAGCCGCCGCTACCGGATCCTCTCGGAGGACTTCGGCCTGGTGCGCGATCGCCGCCAGCTCTGGGGCTGCGGCTACGGCACGTCGGCCTCGATGCGACTGCTGCCGCTGGGGGAGCTGCCCCTGGCCCTGGGCTTCTGCCCCGAGGCACCGGTCCTGGTGGGTGCCGTGCCGGAGGTGCTGGTGCCCGATCGGGGTGTGGCTCCTGGCCTAAGACGGCTCCTGCGG
>JBEBCC010000058.1:0-10785 GCA_041158125.1 Cyanobacteriota bacterium | reverse complement strand
GGTGGTACTCGGGTTTATTGAGTCCGTCATGCCTGAGCATGCGGCGCAGCTCGATGATTTCGCGCCGCTGGGCCACGATGATGTCGCGGGCAAGGCGCCGGATGGTGGTGTTGGTGCTCTTTTTGAGTGCATCGTGTGCCATCACCAGAGCCCCGCCATGGTGGGCAATCATCCCTTCGAGAAACCAGGTGACGCGGGTGTCTCGTGTGGGCGTGGAGCCCATCATCTGCATCGCCTGGATGTGCGCGGCGCTCATCCGCTCCAGGCCTTCCATGCTGTCGGGATCGCCACCGGTCTTCAAGGACACGGAATAGACGGGCGCCTCGGGATACCAGGCTTTTCGCCACTGGCCCATCGCCTTGATCTCCTGGGCCTGGTCGCGCCAGATCTGCTTGGCCAGCGCACCTACGCCTGGCTGGCCGATGTCGAACACGAACGCGCTCATCCGCAGGGCGCCGGTGTGGTGCTGGACCATCCCGTCGAGCCAGCGCAGGTCATAGGTGCGCCCGGCCGGGCCGACCTCGTGGTTATGAGCGCCGTGATCAACGGGTGCAGCGGCGGGCATTGATGCGGGGGCTGGAGCCCCCATCTGGTGGTGCTGATGGTGGCCGTGGTGGGGATCCAGCTGAGCCAGTGCCGGGACCGTGGCTCCCAGCAGGCCGAGCAGCGCCAAAACGGCGGTAGCAGAGCGCATCGAGGGAACGCAGCCAACAGATCAGCCTTATCGTGCACTCTCCCCTTGGTGGAGAGTCAAGTGGTGCTTGCCCAGTCCCTCAAGATCGGCGAGGTGGCCAACCGCTCCGGTCTCACCGTCAAGACGATCCGCTTCTACTGCGATGAAGGGCTGATCCAGCCGATCAGCCGCAGCGAGGGCGGCTACCGGCTCTTCGATGACGGGGTGTTCTCGGAACTGGCCCTGATCCGCACCCTGCGAGCCATGGATCTCCCGCTGCCGGATGTCCGGCAGATCCTCGAGGCGCGGCGCTCGGGCATCTGCACCTGCAGCGACCTGAAGGCGCTGATCCGCAGCAAGGCCGGTGAAATTGGCGAGAAGATCACAGCGATGCAAGACCTGCAATCTGAGCTGTTTGCCCTGCTCAACAGCTGGGAAGCCTGTGGGGGCCGTACGCCGGTTGCTCCCACTCCCGTGCTGGTCGCCGCCGACCGCTGAGCTGGGCGTTCGCCACCTGACTGGGGCGGTCTGGGGAAATCCCTGGCGGCTTCAGCGGTTCGGAGTGCCGAACCACTGCTGATACCAGCGCGCCATCTGCTCGATCTCCTCGCGCTGCACCCGCACCATCGCCGCCTCCAGCTCCCGCAGCTCGGGATGGACGGTGCCCCATTGGGCATGGGAAGCCATCATCACGCCCATGTGGTGGTGGGCAATCATTTGCTCGAGAAAGGCCCGATCGAAGTCGGGAGCCGTGCGGAGGGAATCGAGGCTGGTGCTGAAGCCGGGCATTCCCATGCCCATAGCGCCCATTCCCATGCCGCCCCTCATGCCCATCCCCTGACCCGGCCAGGTGGGCACGTCGCTGCCATACCACTGGCGATACCAGCGGCGCATCTGGGCATTCTCCTGGCTCTGACTGGTGCGGATCCTCTCCGCAAGGCCACGGATCTCCGGTCGCCTGGAGCGCTGCAGGGCCAGCTCCGCCATGGCGATGGCCCCCTCGTGGTGGGGAATCATCATCACGATGAAGTGGGCATCGGCGGAACGCTGGCCCATCGGCATGGCGCCCCGATCAACACCTGGCGGCATGGCAGACAACGGCGCGCCGGCGCCCGCCAGAACCCAACAGGTCAATGCTGCTGGTGCCAGCACTGCGTTCCAGGCCATAAGCACCACCGCTGAGCCGCTGCTTTCAGCCTGGCCAGCGTGGGCACCGTGAAGCCCTGATACCGCACATGGGCCACAGGGCTGCTGGTGATCGTCGGCTGAGGCTCAGAACGGCGTTCGGGTTGATGAGGCGGTAGCGGATCAAGGCAAACGCCTCACAGCAGAAACCCGTAGCGAAAACGTTGCACCTTCACCCGGGGTCGACTCCACGCGGATCAGCCCGCCATGGCGACGGGCGATGGCCTGGGCGATGGCCAATCCCAGACCTGTACCTCCCTGCTGACGACTGCGGGCGGGATCGAGGCGATGGAACCGCTCAAAGATCCGCCCCTGCTCCTCCGCTGGGATACCAGAACCGCTGTCCTGAACGGACAACTGAATCTCCCGGCCGCGCCGCTGCAGGCCCACCCGCACCGTGCCGCCAGCCGGGCTGTGCTGCACGGCATTGCTCAGCAGATTGATCAGCAGGCGGCTCAGTTCCGATTCCACCCCCAGAACGGTGGCGTCGCCAACCTCGATCGCCGCTTGCAGGGTCACCGTCTCCGCGGCGGCCGCTTCGCTGAAGTCCTCCAGTACGTCCGCGCAGATCTCCGCGAGGTTGCAGAGTCGCCGGTGGCTGCCGTTGGCGGGCCGCTCCAGGCTGGCGAGCAGCAGCAGATCGGCGATCAGCTGTTGCAATCGGCAGCCCTGGTTCAGCATTCGATCAAGGACTGCTGCGGAGGTCCATGCCCCATCAGGGCCTGTACTCGAGTGGCCCAACCCGCTGCGTTCAGCCTCCACCAGCGCCAGCAGGTTGGCCAGCGGCGTGCGCAGCTCATGGGCGACATCAGCACTGAACTGCTCCTGCCGGCGGTAAGCCTCCAGCAGGGGCGCCATCGCCAGGCCCGCCAGCCACCAGCTGGCCAGGGCCATTCCTGCCATCGCCAGAGCGAACACGCCGTGGCCCAGCCACCAAAGCCGGCTGGCCTCAGCATCAAGGGGTGCCAGGCTGCGGCTGATCTGCAGGGTGCCCCAGTCCTGCTCACCGCTGCCGTGGGCCCGGTGCAGATGGATTGCGTAGCTCAACAACCGCTCACCCCCAGGCAAACGCTGCTCTCGCCACACCGGCTCCGGCCGGGCAGGCCCTAGGGCGCCAGGCGAGGCGGCCAGCAGCTGGCCACGGGCATTGAAGATCCGCAGCTGGAAACGGGCCGGATCGGCGGCGCTGATGGCATGGCGCTCGATCAGAGCATCAGCGGCCGGACAGGCCTGACCCACCAGACACAGGCCCGGGAGCACCGCCGCCAATGCCGCAGACGGCACGGCCACTGGCGGCAGGCTGGGTTTGAGGCTGTCGTGCAGGGTGCCGGCAACGGTCTGCAGTTCGCGGCGCAGGGCGGCTTCCCGCTCCTGCAGCAGCAGGCGCGCCATGGCGAAACCGGCGCCGTACAGAATCGCGCCCATCACCAGCAGCGAGAGGGCAGCCAGGCGCAGCCGAGCTCGCCACAGCAGTGCCGGAGCCGGTGAGCGGTTGGGGCTCATGGCTCGTCAGGGAGCTGTGCCAGGAAGCGATAGCCGCGGCTCGGCACCGTTTCGATCGGGGAGGCCAGGCCATGGGCCGCCAGTTTTCGACGCAGCAGCCGCACCTGGGCCGCCACCACATTGCTCACCGGATCCTGATGCAGATCCCAGAGCTGGTGACGCAGTTGCGAGCCGGGGATGATCCGCTCAGGGTGCTCCAGGAAATAGGCCATCAGCTGCCGCTCCTTGCCAGCCAGAGGGATCGTCACCACACCATCGGACGAGCTGACCTGCAGCTGGCCGGACTGGGGATCGAACCGGTAGGGCCCCACCTCCAACACGGGCTCGCGGTACCTGGGCTGGCGGCGTTGCAGGGCCCGCACCCGCGCCAGCAGTTCCTCCATCGCGAAGGGTTTGCTCAGGTAGTCATCGGCGCCGGCATCGAGCCCCTCCACCCGATCGGCCGTCTCGGTCCGGGCCGTGAGCAACAGCACGGGCAGGTCAAGACCGGCGGCGCGGGCGCGGCGGCAGAGCTCAGGGCCGCTCAGCCCCGGCAGCATCCAGTCCACGATCGCCAGCTCATAGCGGGCCAGCTCACCGCTGAGCAGCGTCCAGCCCGCCAGCCCATCGCTGCAATGGTCCACCACGTGGCCCTGGTGCTGCAGCACGGTCTGCACGGCGCCGGCTAGCTCCTGCTCGTCTTCCACCAGCAGGATCCGCAGCGGCATCAGGTGGAATCTGAGACCGGCGGATGCTAGTGGGCGCAGGCGATTTCACCTGTTTTTCATCGCGACACCGGCATCCTCTGCGGGTTCTTGTTCTGCCCTTGCGGCAGCAGCAGCATGCGCGCTCTTCTTCTGGCCGGCGGCCTCAGCCTCGGAACTCTGGCCCTGGGTGGGTTCAGCCCGGCCATGGCCCACGTGGGTCATGGCGATGAGTTTCAGCAGCAGGGGAACGTGCGCCAGGTGAAGGCCAGCGCCGAGATCGATTCCATGCTGGGGATCACCACCGCTCCTGCCACGGAAGCCGGCGGCGTGGTCGTCATTCCGGTTGCTGCGGTGGTGGATGCGGATGGCAAGCCCCTGGCCTTCGTGAAAAGCGGCACCACCTATGACCCGGTGTTCCTCCAGACCGGTGCCAGCCAAGGCGATCAGATCGCCATCACCGATGGCAGCATCGCGCCTGGAGACGCGGTGGTTACTCAGGGAGCCCTCTCGCTCTACGCCGAATCGAAGAAGAGCCAGAGCGCCGACGCAGCTAATGCGGCTGCCCCTGCTGCATCCTCTGATGCCTCTGCGACCCAAGCCACGCCAACGGCCGCCGGAGGCCTCAACCCCCTGGTGATCGGGGCCGGTGCTGTGGTGATCGCGGTTGGTGCTGGGGTTCTGGTCTCCCGGCTGGGCAAGAAGAACTAACCCCCGATCCTTTCGCTCTCTCCGCCTCCCAACCCTTTCCCATGCTGGAACGCCTGCTCAATCAGACGCGGCGGACCTCGATCGCCAGGCGCTGGCTGGTGGTTGTGGCCGCCGTGCTGATCACTCTCTGGGGCCTGTCGATCCTCAGCCGGATGCCCCTGGATGTGTTCCCCCAGTTCGCCCCTCCCCAGGTGGATGTGCAGACCACAGCCGATGGTCTGGCACCGGAAGAGGTGGAACAGCGCATCACCGTGCCGATCGAATCAGCCGTCAATGGCCTGCCGGGAGTGGAAACGGTGCGCTCCTCCTCGAAGGTGGGGCTCTCGATGGTGCAGGTGGTTTTCGATCAGAGCGCCGACATCAATCGGGCGCGGCAATCGGTGGCGGAACGCCTGCAACAGATCGAGGCGGAGCTGCCCGCCAATGCCAGCGCCCCGGCCATCTCGCCGTTGGTGTCGCCGCTGGGCACGATCCTGCAGTACGCCTTCACGTTGAAGGGCGGCGGCCCGACCACGCCGATGCAGTTGCGCCGGATCGTCGCCACCACCTTCAACAACCAGATCCTGGAAGTTCCCGGTGTCTCCCAGGTGACCCTCTACGGCGGTGAGGAGGCCCAGCAGCAGATCCAGATCGATCCTCAGCGACTCCAGGCCCGCCAGGTGTCGTTGCAGGCCGTGGCTGAGGCGGCGGCGGCCGCCAGTGCCAATGCCCCGGGCGGTTTTCTGATCGCCGGCGGGCAGGAGAAGCTGATCCGCGCCAGCGGCCAGGCGGGCAGTAGTGAGGATCTCGCTGATTCCGTGGTGACCAATAGCCAAGGCCAGGCGTTGCGCCTCGGTGATGTCGCCGACGTGCGTCTGGCCAGCGCCCTGAAGCGCGGTGATGGCAGCTTCAACGGCAAGCCGGCAGTGGTGCTGATGATCAACAAACAGCCCGATATCGACACGCCACGGGTGACCCGTGAGGTTGAGGAGCGGATCGCCGCCCTCAGTAAGACCCTGCCGGCTGACATTCAGGTGAAGCGCACCTTCCGGCAGGCCAATTTCATTGACACGGCCATCAAGAACGTCAGTGCGTCCCTGATCGAAGGGATCCTGATTGTGTCCGTGGTGATGGTGCTGTTCCTGATGAACTGGCGCACCGCCGTGATCACCCTCAGTGCCATCCCTCTGTCGCTGGTGATCGGCCTGATGCTGATGCGCGCCTTTGGGCTGGAGATCAACACCATGACCCTCGGTGGCCTGGTGGTCGCCATCGGCTCGGTGGTCGACGACGCCATCGTCGACATGGAGAACTGCTACTCCGGTTTACGCCGCAACCAGGTGGCCGCCCAGCCAAGGAATCCCCTGCAGGTGGTGTTCGAAACCTCCGTGGAGGTACGCCAGCCGGTGATCCTTTCCTCCGTGATCATCGTGGTGGTGTTCGCCCCGATCTTCAGCCTCTCGGGGGTGGAAGGGCGGATCTTTGCGCCCATGGGCCTGGCCTACTTGTTCTCGATCGCGGCCTCCAGCCTGGTGGCACTGACGCTTACGCCAGCGCTCTGCGCCATCCTGCTGGCAAACACACGCCTTCCAGCCGAGAACACCTGGGTGGCCACTTGGGCCGAGCGGGCCTACAGACCATTGCTGGAGTTCTCGCTGTTGTCGCCCAAGCGCGTCCTGGCCGCTGCTCTGGCATTCGTTGTGGTGGCCTGTGCCATCTTGCCGAGCCTCGGACGTGTGTTTCTACCGGAGTTCCGTGAGAAATCTTTGGTGAACTCGATGGTGCTTTATCCCGGAGTGTCATTGGAGATGACCAACCGCGCCGGCCTGGTTCTCTCCAAGACCCTCAAGGCCAGCTCTTTGTTCGAGTGGGTGCAGGTGCGAACCGGCCGGGCCCCTGGTGATGCCGATGGAGCAGGCGTGAACCTGGCCCATGTGGATGTGGAATTGAGCGACGAGGCGATGAAGGATCGCCCTGCTGCCATTGCCGAACTACGCAACGCCTTCCTGCAGCTGCCCGGGGTTGCTCCAAACATCGGCGGTTTCATCTCCCACCGGATGGATGAGGTGCTCTCAGGGGTCCGCAGTGCGATCGCCATCAAGATCTACGGCCCCGATCTGGCGGAGCTGCGCAGGATCGGCGAGCAGGTGCGCGATGCGATCGAGCCGATCCAGGGAGTGGTGGATCTGCAGCTAGAACCCCAGTTGCCGATCCAGCAGGTGCAGATTGCCTTCGATCGCCAGACCGCCACTGCCAACGGGCTGACGATGCAGCAGCTTGCCGATGCGGTGGAGATCGCCCTCAATGGCAAGACGGTGGGCCAGGTGGTGAGCGACGGCACCGAGCGCACCGATGTGGTGGTGATGCTTCCCGAAGACTCCCGCAACAGTCTCGATGCCCTGCGAGCGCTACCGATCGCCACCCCCGCCGGCACCATGCTGCCGCTGGGAAGCTTGGCCCGCATCGACTATGGCCTGGGGGCCAATGTGGTCAACCGTGAAGACGTGTCGCGGTTGATCGTGGTGTCCACCAACGTCAGCGGCCGGCCGCTGGGCACGGTTGTCGCCGACATTCAGAACACCATCGACAGCACGATCAAACTGCCAAGCGGCTATCTGATCCGCTACGGCGGCCAGTTTGAGTCCGAGGAGCGGGCCACCACCAACCTGCTGCTCTACAGCCTGTTGGCCATGGTGGTGATCGCCGTGTTGATGTTCGTGGCAGTGAAATCACTACCGGCCACGCTCGCGATCCTGATCAATCTGCCGCTGGCTCTTGTCGGGGGTCTGGTGGCCATCCTGCTCACCGGAGGGGTTCTCTCGGTGGCCTCCCTGATCGGCTTCATCACCCTGTTCGGGGTGGCGGTCCGCAATGGCCTGCTGCTAGTGGATAACTACAACCGCCGCCATGCGGAAGGCATGGAGCTCAAGGAGGTGATCCGCGCTGGCAGCCTGCAGCGTCTCAATGCGATCTTGATGACGGCCCTCACCTCTGCCCTCGGCACGCTGCCCCTGGCTTTGGCCTTCGGGGCAGGCAACGAGATCCTGCAACCGCTGGCGATTGTGGTGCTCGGTGGCTTGATCACCTCCACCATCCTCACCCTGCTGGTCCTGCCGGCCCTTTATGCCCGTTTCGGCGGCTGGTTGCTGCCCAAGGCCATCTCTGAGGCATGAGAACGGAGCGTCCAGGGCAGTTCGCCGGCCTCGGTGCCGCCGTGCTGTTCGGCTGCAGCGCGCCGCTGATCAGCACCCTCACCGGCTCAGGCTCGGCCCTGAGCATCGCGGGCCTGCTCTACGCCGGCGCCACCCTGGCCTTGCTGGCGGTGCGGTTGGTTCGCGGGACCCGGGCTGAAACCCCGATCCGCCGTGAAGACTGGCCGGCCCTTGCCGCGCTCACCTTGCTGGGTGGCGTGGTTGGTCCAGTCGCGCTCGTGCTGGGTTTGGCCCACTTGCCGGCTGCCACTAGTTCGCTGCTGCTCAACCTCGAGGCGGTGTTCACCCTGGCCATCGCCGTGCTGCTGGGGCGTGAGCACCTGGGCCGAAGAGGACTGGTCTCGGCCCTGCTCACGATCGTTGGTGCTGTGGTGCTTTCGCAGGGATCACTCAGCGGAGCCAATGCCCTCGGCGTCGCCCTGCTCGCCCTGGCCACCCTCGCCTGGGGCATCGACAACAACCTCAGCCTGCGCCTGAGCCTGCGCGATCCCATCCAGATCGCCACCGCCAAGGCGGCGGGGGCGTCACTGCCCATGGTGCTCTTGGCCTCGTTGCTGGGGCATGCCTTCCCGCCACTGCCGCTCACCCTGGCCCTGCTGGGCATCGGCGCCCTGGGCTACGGCATCTCGATCTGGCTCGATCTTCTGGCCCTACGCGACCTAGGAGCCGCCCGCGAGGCCGTGCTGTTTTCCACCGCTCCGTTCCTGGGAGCGCTGTTTTCGGTCATCGTTCTGCGGGAGACCCTGTCAGCGACCTTGCTGCTGGCTGCGGGGCTGATGGCCGCCGGCGTCGTGCTGCTGCTGCGCGAGCAGCACAGTCACGTTGATCGCCATGAGGCTTTGCATCATGCCCACCGCCACCGCCACGATCCACGCGGTGGCGATGCCCATCACGAGCACGAGCACGCGCCCGAGGACCTGGAGGGGCTCCCCGCCGATCGCCCCTTCTGGCATGCCCATGAGCACCGTCATCGGGTGCTGGAGCATGGCCATCCGCACGTCAGCGATGCCCACCATCGGCATCGGCACTGAAACTCAGGGCCGGGCGTGACCTTCATTGGCGGCACGATTTGGTTGTGTTCCTTTTTCTGTCGACGCCGGGATCTGGCACCACGGCTGAGCAAGCAAATGCCCGGGGCTATCGCTCCGGGCTTTGTTGTGTTCACCCCTGAATGGTGATCACGTGCTGCATCACCGCCAGCAGTCCATCGGCCAGGGGGCGATGGACTGCGAGCTTGGTGCTCCAGAGCGATCCCGACAGGAGTTCCTCCGGGCTCACCAGGCCCAGGTCCTGGCCCTCCAGCAGCTGCAGCTGCTCCAGCGGCACGGACAGCTCTCCTCGATACACATGGGCCGTGCGCCGGTGGATGTGATGCACCATCACCAGCTCCACAGCGAGGGGCTGCCAGCTGATTTCCTCCAGCAGCTCCCGCCGCAGTGCCTGCTCCGGCGTTTCGCCCGGATCGAGGTGCCCGCCAAAGAGTCCCCAGCAGCCGGGCGCGACGATGTTGGGGATCTCGTCGCGCAGCTGCATCAGCCAGCGGCCATCCCGCTGCAGCATGGCCAGGGCGACTTCAACGGCCATGGCTCGGGCTCAGGCTGCTGCCGGCCGGCGCCGCTGCGTGGCATAGACCGCTGCTCCACCAGCCGCCAGCACCAAGCCACCGCTGATGGCCAGGAACACCAGGGTCTGCAGCAACAACAGGGCGATGCCCAGTGCTGACCCAGCCGCAATCTGCACCCTGGCCTTGATCAGCAGGGTGAGCAGCAGCAGCACGGTGGCCTTGAGGGCGAGCACCTTTGCTGTGCTGAACGGACAGAACGGGTTCAGAAGCACGGGGTGATCACGGGTATCCCCATGCGGGCGGGCCGATCCGGATGCGGTGGTTTCACTGAAGCCCTGGGCGGCTGCGGTGGGATCCACTGAGGTGGACAGGCCCGCCAACCCGCCCGGCACTTCTGGGCCCAAAGCTTCATCGCCTGCTCCCGCGTCAGCTCCTTACGGCGTTTCAGCAGTGGTGCCGCCTCCCCGGGAATCAACTCCCCAAGCGTCACCTCCAGAGCCTGGCTCCAGCGGTCGTAGCGGAGCGGCTTGAAATGCAGGACCTGACGGCCATCACTGATCCAGCCCTCCTGCGGGGAGAGCGGCGGTCGGCCGGGTCTGTCCGTCACGTTCATCGGCCGTTCAAGCCACCTCCGGCGCCCAGCCGCGGCTGCGCGTCATGTCATCGGTCCAGCCCTGGCAGCGGCTGGTGAGGTGCTCGCCGTGGGCGATCAGCCCTTGGTGCAGCTGACAGGTGTGCAGCGGGATACAGCTGACGCTGGCCTGGTGGCGAAACCAGTGGCAGGTCATGCAGACCTTGCGGCTGCGGGTCTTGAGCAGCACCTGTCCGTCGAGATAGGGCCACTCCTCGATCGGGGTTTCAAGCCGGGCTGCCAGGGCCGCTGGCCGGGGGAGAGGGATGCCCATGAAACCTCCAGATGCGTACATCTGCACTAGCACGGGTTCGAGGGGTTGGCTGCCGCGGCATCTGGGGCTGGATACGGTTCAGGCAGAGGAGAGGTGCCGATGCTCCGTGAACTCGTACTGGCGATCGGCATCCCCCTGCTGCTGCTGCTATTGGCGGTGCTGGCAATGGAGCAGTGGCGCGATCAGCTACCGGTTTGGCTGCAGCGGTTGGCCGAGCGCCCGTCCTGGCTCTGGAACACCGGCATCGGACTGATCATCGGCCTGTCGCTGCTGCGCTGGCTGCTGCAGCGCTGAGGCTCATGCGGGGACAGGTTGGCGGTGCTCAGCCGAGCGCACCGATCGATGCGACACCAGAAACGCCTCGATCCAG
>JBEBCC010000057.1:0-40896 GCA_041158125.1 Cyanobacteriota bacterium | reverse complement strand
AGGGCAGAGCGGGATGAACGCGGCTCAGTTGTGGTTCAGCCTCAGGCCGCCACCGGCTGCGGCGGATGCTGCGCCAGCACCTGCTTGAGATAGCGGCCTGTGTGGCTGGTGGGATGGGCCGCCACCTCCTCCGGGGTGCCGCACACCACGATCTCGCCGCCCTTGTCGCCGCCTTCCGGGCCGAGATCGATGATCCAGTCGGAGCAGCGGATCACATCGAGGTTGTGCTCGATCACCAGCACCGAATTGCCCTTGTCGACCAGCCGCTGAATCACCTCCATCAGCTTGTGCACGTCGTAGAAGCTGAGGCCGGTGGTGGGTTCATCGATCAGATAGAGCGTCTTGCCAGTGGCGCGCTTGGAGAGCTCGGTGGCCAACTTCACCCGCTGGGCTTCACCGCCTGAAAGGGTGGGAGCGGGCTGACCCAGCTTCACGTAGCCAAGGCCCACATCCACAAGGGTGCGCAGACGATCGGCCGCCTGGGGGATGGCGCTGAACACCTCGCAGGCCTGCTCCACCGTCATCTCCAGCACATCAGCGATGGTGTGGCCCTTGTATTTCACCTGCAATGTCTCCCGGTTGTAGCGGGCACCCTTGCAGACGTCGCACTGCACGTAGACGTCCGGCAGGAAGTTCATCTCGATCACGTTCACCCCCTGACCGCTGCAGGCCTCGCAACGTCCACCCTTGACGTTGAAACTGAACTGGCCCACCTGGTAGCCGCGAGCCTTGGCCTCCACCGTGGCGGCGAACACCTGGCGAATCGGATCAAAAGCGCCGGTGTAGGTGGCGGGATTGGAGCGGGGTGTGCGGCCGATCGGCGACTGGTCGATCACGATCACCTTGTCGATCGCCTTGATGCCCTTCAGCTCCTGCACACCGGCCGGAAACGGCACCTTCATCCCCAGCTTGTGCTCCAGCGCCGGATGCAGCAGCTCGTTGACCATCGTGCTCTTGCCGCTGCCGCTCACTCCGGTGACACACACCAGGCGTCCAAGCGGGAACTCCACGTCAAAACCCCTGAGATTGTTGCGCTCACAGCCCACCAGCGTCAGCTTGCGGCTACCGCTGCTGCGCCGCTCCGCCGGTGTGGGGATGGCACGGCGACCACTGAGGTAAGCACCGGTGAGCGACTCCTCAGCGTTGAGCAGGGTATCGAGATCACCCTCAGCAACGATGTGGCCGCCATGCACGCCAGCGCCGGGACCGATGTCGACGATGTGATCGGCAACGCGAATCGTGTCCTCGTCGTGTTCAACGACGATCAGCGTGTTGCCGAGGTCGCGCAGCTTGATCAGGGTGCTGAGCAGACGGTCGTTGTCGCGCTGGTGCAGGCCGATGCTCGGTTCATCCAGCACATACAGCACACCGGTGAGACCGGCGCCGATCTGGGTGGCCAGGCGGATGCGCTGCGCTTCGCCACCGCTGAGTGTCATCGCCGGACGATCGAGGCTGAGGTAATCGAGGCCTACATCCAGCAGGAACTTCAGGCGCAGGCGGATCTCGCGCAGCACCAGATCACCGATCTGGATCTGGCGGGCACTGAGCAGCGGCTCAGCGCCCTCACTGGCACCCACCCCCATCAACTCCTCGATCCGGCGCAGGCTCTCGCCGACGCTGGTGCTGGTGAGCTCATGGATCCGATAAGGACCCACCCGCACCGCCAGGGCCTCGGGCTTGAGCCGCAAACCATGGCAACTGGCGCAGGGCACCAGCTCCAGGAACTTCTCCAGCTTCTGGCGCACCGATTCGCCGCTGGCATCACGCAGCTGTCGCTCCAGGATCGGCAGGATGCCCTCGAACGGGCGCAGGTAGGTCTGCGCTTTGCGATAGCGACTGTCGGCCTGGATCGGGATCGGCTCCTCTGAGCCATGCAGCAGCACCGCGTGCTGTTCAGGCTTGAGCTCATTCCAGGGGGTCTTGATCTCGAAGCCGAAGGCCTCACCAACCGAATAGAGCAACGAGAAGTAGTAGGCGTTGTCCTTCTCGGCCCAGGGGGCCACGGCGGCATACACCGGCAGGCAGGGATCGGGGATCACCCGCTCGGCAGTGAAGCGGCGCAGGTGGCCGATGCCATGGCAATCGGGGCAGGCGCCATAGGGGCTGTTGAACGAGAACAGCCGCGGCGACAGCTCCTCCATCACAGCGCCATGCACCGGGCAGGCGAAGTTCTCGGAATAGAGCCGTTCGCGCTCGATCGTCTCCGGCAACTCCTCACCGGCCTTCGGGACCACCTCCACCAGGGCCAGGCCATCGCCGCGCTTGAGGGCCGTGCGCAGTGAATCGGTGAGCCGTTCCTGGATGCCATCGCGGGAGACCAGGCGATCGACAACCACCTCGATGTTGTGGGACTGGTTCTTGTCGAGCTCGATGTTGTCGGCCAGCTCGCGCACCTCGCCGTTGATGCGCACTCGGGCGAAGCCCTCGGCTACCAGGCCGGAGAGCAGCTTGACGTGGCTTCCCTTCTTGCCGCGCACCACCGGCGCCAACAGCTGGTAGCGGGTGCCCTCCGGCAGCTGCAGAATCTTGTCGACCATCTCGTCGATCGACTGGGGGCGGATCGAACGGTCGCACTCGGGGCAATGGGGTTCACCAGCGCGGCCGAACAGCAGGCGCAGATAGTCCTGGATCTCGGTGACCGTGCCGACGGTGGAGCGGGGGTTGTGGCTGGTGGACTTCTGATCGATCGAGATCGCCGGCGACAACCCCTCAATCGCGTCGACATCCGGCTTGTCGACCTGCCCGAGGAATTGACGCGCATACGCCGACAAACTTTCGACGTAGCGGCGCTGACCCTCGGCGAAGATCGTGTCGAAGGCCAGGGAACTCTTGCCGCTGCCGCTCACCCCCGTGAACACCACCAGACGGTTGCGCGGGATGGTGACGTCAACGTTCTTGAGGTTGTGCTGACGGGCGCCACGCACCCGGATCACATCCTCGAGCGATCCGCCATTCAGGGCTTGCAGCGCCGCCTTCTCGGACACGCTCTGGGCGAGGGCGCGGGGCATGCAGCCGACTCGGGAACGGCTGATTCTACGGGGAATGAGCGAGTCATCAGCCTTGGCTACGCCACCCGCTCCAGCAGACTGGCGGCATAGCGGCGCGCGGCGCCGGTATCGCCACCGGCCAGTTCCACCAGCTCCGCCTGCCGGGCCTGAGTGTCCTGCAGTTGGGACACTCGCGTGTGGGTGACGCCCTTCAGCACCTCCTTAGACACGCGGAAGTGATGATCAGCGGCGGCGGCCAGCAGGGGCTGGTGGGTGACGCAGAACACCTGACGCTGCTGAGCGAGGCGCTGCAGCAACGCCGCCATGGCACCACTGACCCGCCCACTCACACCTGTGTCGATCTCATCGAACAACAGGGTCACGTGTGCATCAGCAGCGGCCAGGCAGGTTTTAAGCGCCAGCAGGAAGCGCGACATCTCACCGCCCGAAGCCACCTCCGCCAGAGGTGCCGGCGTCTGGCCCGGATTGGCGGAAAACAGAAACTGCACCGCATCGGCTCCCTCCTCGCCCGGGGAAGCCGGCTCAATCGCCACCGCGAAACGGACCGCAGCCAGACCCATCGGCCGCAACGCCTCCATCAGCTGCTCCTCCAGGCTGGAGGCCGCAAGACGGCGGGCCTGGCTGAGGGCGGCGTTGACACGATCGCGCTCAGCGCGGGCCTGGCACTCAGCCAGCTCCAGCGCCTGGAGTGACGCCGCAGCCGCACCCGGAGCCAGCTGCTGGCGCAGGCTGTCGCGCAGGTCAATCAGAGCAGCCAGATCGAGACCATGGCGCCGCTCCAGCGCCTTGAGTTCGGCCATGCGCTGCTGCAACTCCGCCAGGCTGGCGGGATCACTCTCCAGAGCCGCGCCATAGCGATCGAGATCGCGGCTGAGATCCTGCACCGCCGCCCGGGCGGCGACACAGGTGTCCAACAGGGGCTGCAACGAACCATCCAGACCCGCCATCTGCTGCAGCTCCTGCTCACAGACCGCCAGGTGATCCAACACCGCAGGTGCCGCGTCGGCGCCCAGCTGCAGACGGCCCTGCAGGCTCATCACCCCCTCCTGGAGGCGCACGCCATGGGCCAGGCGATCCTGTTCAGCCTGCAGCTGCTGTCGTTCGTTCGGATCCTCGAGAGCGGCCGCCTCCAGATCCTCCAACAACTGCTCCTGGCGCTCCCGTTCGCGCTCGCTGCGCTGATGATCGGCACGGGCCTCGGCCAGTTCCGCCGCCACCTGTCGCCAGATGCGCCAGCCCTGGCGGGCCTGCTCCAACAGCGGCTGGATCGATTCACCGGCAAATCGATCCAGCCAGCGGCGCTGCTGGCCGGGCCGGGCCAGCTGCTGGGTCTGGCCCTGCACGGTGAGATCCAACAACAGGGGCCGCAGCTCCAGCACCTGGGCACGGCTGATGGCGACGCCATTCAGGCGATTGCGACTGATCAAGCGCTCGGGTGAGCGGCGCCACTCCCGGCAGAGCAGCAGCTCATCCTCGTGAGGATCCAGCTGCTGAGCCTGCAGCCAGGCCCGCAGTTGTGGCGTGAGGCTGAAACTGGCCTCGATCAGAGCACGCTCAGCCTGGGGCCGCAGCAGCCGGGCGCCGCGACCGCCCTCGGCGCCGCCGAGCAGAGCATCGAGAGCATCGAGCAGCAGCGACTTGCCAGCGCCGGTCTCGCCGGTGAGCACCGTGAATCCGGCACCGAAAGCCAGCTCCAGTTGCTCAATCAGGGCGATGTTCTCCAGCCGCAGACCCGTGAGCACCCAGCCCTCCAGCTAGAACAGATGTACCGCTCAACGGTAGCGGTTCTGGGTGGGCTGCAACAGGGGGTGGCCAGCCATCCAGCCGGCACGGCCCCTGGGTCGTTGCAGCAGGCCTTATCACTTGAATCCGCCGCAGCAACAGGCAGATGCCCAGGCTGTGATCAACAGCAACGGCAACGACGGCAGCCCGCCAGAATCATCGGCACACCGATGGCCCGAGCCCAGCGCCGATGCCCCTCACCGCCGCTGAACAGGCCATGGCCGCGATGCGCTCATCGGTGCTTGGCGCGGCGACCGATCAGCCGCACCCACCGCAACCGCTGCCCGAGGAGCCGCTGCCGCCGAGCGACAGCACGCCGGCCACCGCTGAACCCGCCACCAGCGCTGGAACCGCAGCCGGCCAGCACCGCAGCGGAGAGCTGAGCGATTTTCTGGAAGCCGCCGGATTGCTGGAATACGACCCAGCGGCGATCACCCGGATCTATGCCGGCCATCCGCAACGGCTGCTGCGCCGGCTCTGGCAGACGCTGGTGCCGATCGGCCTCTACCTGCTCAGCGTTGCCATCGACTGGCTGACGCGCCGTCTGGCGGATCCGGCCCACGCCCGCAGCCGCGCCCGCGAAGCGGCCGATCTGGTGGCCTCGCTCGGGCCCGCCTTCATCAAAGCCGGCCAGGCCCTCTCGACCCGGCCAGACATCGTGCCGCCACTGCTGCTGGAGGAGCTTGCCCAGCTGCAGGATCAACTGCCCGGCTTCGAACCAGCCCTGGCGATGGCCTGCATCGAAGAGGATCTCGGCGCACCGATCCACTCGATCTTTACCGAGCTGGAACGGGAGCCGATCTCAGCCGCTTCCCTGGGGCAGGTGCATCGCGGCGTGCTGATCGGCGGCGAGAAAGTGGCGGTGAAGGTGCAACGGCCCGGCCTGCGCGAGCAGATCACCCTTGATCTCTACATCGTCCGCAACATAGCCGCCTGGTTGAACCGCAACGTGCGTTTGATCCGCTCCGATCTCGTCGCGCTGATCGATGAACTTGGTCGGCGTGTCTTCGAGGAGATGGACTACTGCAACGAAGCCACCAACGCCGAAACGTTCGCGGCCCTGCACGCCCACAACCCACGCATTGCCGTGCCGCGCATCTACCGCCATGCCACCGCGCGGCGGGTGTTGACGATGGAGTGGATTGATGGCGTCAAGCTCACCAATCTCGAAGCCGTTCGCCAGCTGGGCATCGACCCGGATGACATGGTGAGCGTTGGCGTGAACTGCAGCCTGCAGCAGCTGCTGGAACACGGCTTTTTCCATGCAGACCCCCATCCCGGCAACCTGCTTGCACTGCAGGATGGCCGTCTCGCCTATCTCGATTTCGGCATGATGAGCGAGGTGAGCCGCGAAGCTCGCACGGGCCTGATCCAAGCGGTGGTTCATCTCGTGAACCGCAACTTCGGCAAACTCTCCAAAGACTTCGTCAGCCTTGGCTTTCTGGCCGAAGATGTGAACCTTGAACCGATCGTACCGGCCTTTGAGCAGGTGTTCGGCCAGGCCCTGGAGATGGGCGTCAGCCGCATGGATTTCAAGGCTGTCACCGATGACCTATCGGGCGTGATGTATCGCTTCCCCTTCCGTGTTCCGCCCTATTACGCCCTGATTATCCGTTCCCTGGTAACACTTGAGGGAATCGCTCTCAGTGTCGATCCAGACTTCAAAATTCTGGGAGCTGCTTATCCCTACTTCGCCAGGCGCCTGATGGAAGATCCTGATCCTCAGCTGCGCAACAGCCTGCGTGAAATGCTGTTTGATGGTGAAATCTTCCGCTGGCAGCGGCTCGACAACCTGATCAGCAGTGCCGCCAGTGGCGCGCAGCTCGATCTGGAGGGTCTGCTGGATCAGGTGCTCGATTTCCTGTTCTCCGCCAACGCCGGCCTGCTGCGCAGCCAGCTGGTGGAGGCAGTGGTGAACCAGATGGATGCCCTCGGCTGGCAGACCGCGCTGCGGCTGAGCCAGCGGCTGCCACAGCGCCTGCTGCCGCCCGGGCTGCGCCAGCGGGAACCCGTGCTCAGCAGCGATGTGGAACTGCTCTCGCTGGAGCCGATCCAGCGGCTTGTGGCCATCCTGCGCCAGCTGCCCGGTTTCGAGCCGCAGCTGCTGCTGCGCCGCATCCCACGCCTGCTGCAAGAGGATGAGCTGCGGCGGATGGCAGCCGATCTTGCCCGCGGTCTGGCCGAACGCGGCATGGTGCGGCTGCTGCGCGATGTGCTCGTGGGCCCCGGAGCAACGCCCGGACGCGCCTAGGGTTTCGCAACGCCATCCCCCCGCCGCCCGCCATGGCCCCACGCAAGCGCCAGCGCCTGGTTGCCGCCCTGGCAGGCGCAGGACTTCTGGCGATCCCGCTGCTGCCATCAACAGCTCAGGCCGCCGAGAACCTGGTGTTCGTGAGCGGCGCCTTCCGGCGCTCGATTCCAGTGGCAGATCTTGAATACCTGGCCAACACGGGCCAGGCGCGCGGCCTGCTGGCGGATGTGATGGCCTTCGCGAAGCAGAAGCCCGCCCAGGCGGCCAAGTTGCTGCGCTCCGAGCTCAACCTGCCCGTGGTGCTCACCAGCCGGCTGCTGAACACCCGCATCGGCGAAGCGCTGCTGGCCCGCGTGGCCCAGATCATCTACCCACTCAAGGCGAGCCGGGTCGGGATCCCTGCCTTGAGGGCCGGGGTGATCAACGGCCTGGTGGCCGGCAACGGCAAGCTCAACGCCGTGGGCTTCCTGAAGGCCTACCCGGTGGATGAGCTGGAGGTGAACATCCCGGCACTGCTGGCGGTGATGCAGAAGGCCAGTTCGATCAGTCAACTGGTGACCTACTTCACCGATTCGCCCCTCGACGGCCTGCGCGGCGAGGCCGACAGCGGAACCGCGGGCAGCAACCGCGAGAAACCCGCCCCGTAGATTCGCTCTCAGACCGTTTCTGCCGCCCGTGCCCCTGCTGTCCTCCCTCCGCCGGCGACTGGGACAGGCCCGGCCGGCCATGCAGGACTGGCCGGGTCTGATCGAGGGCTACCGCCAGTGGCTGCCGGTGAGCGACAGAACCCCGGTGATCACCCTGCGTGAAGGTGCCACCCCGCTGATCCCTGCGCCCGTGATCGCCGAGCGCATCGGCCGCGGCGTGAAGGTGTTTCTCAAATACGACGGCCTCAACCCCACCGGCTCCTTCAAGGATCGGGGCATGACCATGGCCATCTCCAAAGCCCGGGAGGCCGGCTCGGAGGCCGTGATCTGCGCCAGCACCGGCAACACCTCGGCCGCCGCCGCCGCCTATGCCCGCCGGGGTGGCATGCGGGCGTTCGTGCTGATTCCCGATGGCTATGTGGCCCAGGGCAAGCTGGCCCAGGCACTGCTCTACGGCGCCGAGGTGCTGGCCGTGAAGGGCAACTTCGACCGAGCCCTGGCGATTGTTCAGGAGGTCGCCAACCAGTACCCGATCACCCTGGTGAACTCGGTGAACCCCTACCGCCTGCAGGGGCAGAAGACGGCCGCCTTCGAGGTGGTGGATGCCCTGGGCGAAGCTCCCGACTGGCTGTGCATTCCCGTGGGCAACGCCGGCAACATCACCGCCTACTGGATGGGCTTCAACGAGTACCGCAACGCCGGCCACAGCCGCCGACTGCCGCGGATGATGGGCTTCCAGGCCGCCGGCTCAGCGCCGCTGGTGCTGGGCCACACCGTGGAGCAGCCCGACACCATTGCCACGGCCATCCGGATCGGCAATCCGGTGAACCGGGATAATGCCCTCAAGGTGCGCAGCGAGAGTGGCGGCGACTTCATGGCCGTCACCGACGCCGAGATCATCGAGGCTTACAAGCTGCTGGGCAGCGGTGAGGGGGTGTTCTGCGAGCCCGCCAGCGCCGCCTCGGTGGCCGGCCTGATCAAGCGCCGCGAGGAGGTGCCCGCCGGCGCCACGGTGGTGTGCGTACTCACTGGCAACGGCCTCAAGGATCCAACCACCGCCATCGAGCACAACGATTCGAAGTTCCACACCGGCCTGGAGCCGGATACCGCCACGGTGGCGCGTGTGATGGGCTTCTAGAGCACCAGACCTGCCGCTGAGACAGGCGGCTACAAGCAGGCCAGCGTTGCCCTGGTCACTCCCCCGTCCGCTGAGGCTCCCCTCAGCGGTTTTTTTGTGCCCGAACGCCGCGGCCAGGCACCTGCCAATCCCCTAAGTGTCTGTCCACAACCAGTGGAAAACCCTGGGCGTAGACAGGGAAAACAGGAGCAGTCCCGAGGCCCTGATCAAGGCCTTGTTTTCCCCAACCGCGGGAATCTCAGGAAAACGCGATTCAAGCCAGAATTCCGCTGGCGTTTTCCGCAAGGATGTGGACGAAAATCCCTGTCACAGACTGGGGTTTGCTCAGTTCCTCCTGATTTCCCCAACCTCTACGACTACGGATTTGGATTTTCTCTTCTTGAATCTCTTGATCCGTTAAGCAGTCGGCTGGGGAAAGGCCTGGGGAATCACCGATCGGCCCGTTGCGCATTGGAGCGCTGTGTGGAAGCGTGGAGGTCCCTTCCGCCCTGCCATGAAGCTGGTCTGCTCCCAGGCCGAACTCAATGCCAGCCTTCAGCTGGTGAGCCGCGCCGTGGCAGGGCGACCCACCCACCCGGTGCTTGCCAACGTGCTGCTCACCGCTGATGCCGGCACCGGTCGCCTCAGCCTCACCGGTTTCGACCTCAGCCTCGGCATCCAGACCAGCCTGTCCGCCTCTGTGCACAGCAGTGGGGCGATCACCCTGCCAGCGCGTCTGTTCGGTGAAATCGTGGCCCGCATGCCAGCCGACAGCCCGATCAGCCTCAGCTGTGAAGACGGCAGCGAGCAGGTGGAGCTCACCAGCGCCTCCGGCAGCTATCAGATGCGGGGTATGCCGGCTGATGACTTCCCGGAGCTTCCCCTGGCCCAGAGCAGTACCCCGATCCGCCTCGATCCGGACGTGCTGGTCAAGGGTCTGCGGGGCACGCTGTTCGCCAGCAGCGGTGATGAGGCCAAGCAATTGCTCACCGGCGTTCACCTCGGCCTTGATGAGCAGGGTCTGGAATGCGCCGCCACCGATGGCCATCGCCTGGCGGTGCTGCGCTTGCAGAACAGTGGTGGCAGCAGCGCAACCGCGGCCGAAACAGGCGATGAGCCCCCCCTGTTGCTCGACGTCACGGTGCCGGCCCGCTCCCTGCGGGAGCTGGAGCGCCTTCTCTCCGGCCGTGGTGGTGCCGATGCCGTGAGCCTGTTCTGCGATCGCGGCCAGGTGGTCTTCCAGTGGGCTGACCAGGTGCTGACCAGTCGCAGCCTTGATGGCACCTACCCGAACTACCGCCAGTTGATCCCCGAAAGCTTTGCCCGCACGCTCACGCTGGATCGCCGCGCCCTGGTGGGCGCCCTGGAGCGCGTGGCGGTGTTGGCTGATCAGCACAACAACGTGGTGAAGCTCAGCAGCGATCCGGCGGCCGGCCAGTTGGCCATCAGCGCCGACGCTCAGGATGTGGGCAGCGGTTCTGAGTCCCTGGCCGCCGATGTCAGCGGTGATGCGATCCAGATCGCCTTCAACGTGCGCTACGTGCTCGAGGGCCTCAAGGCCATGGGCTCGGAGCGGGTTGAGCTGCGTTGCAATGCACCCACCACGCCTGTGGTGCTCGCCCCTCAGGATGATCCCGCCTTCACTTACCTGGTGATGCCGGTGCAGATCCGCCAGTGACCTTCCCCAGCGGCAGACTGGTTTCGTGAGCCTTCCTGAGCAGTTTCTTCTCAGCGACTTGCTGCGTCGGCGCGTGCGCTGTGATCAGGGCCTTGATCACGGCCCCGGTGCCGATGCCTGGATGCATCCGCCGGTGCACCGGCTGCTCGGTTGGATCAGTCGGCCATCCAATTTTGGAGACCGCCGCCAGGCCTGGCGACTCGATCAGCTGCGCGGCCTGGCGGAGCAGGAGCTCTTTGTGCAAGGGGATGGCTGTCCCACCGACCAAGCCACGGTGGATCGGCTGCCCACACTGATCGGTGCCACGCTGCTGGGGCGCGCTGGTCGCGTGCTCGGCGGCGTGGCTGATGCAGCCGTGGAGCTCAGAAGCGGCCGCATCCTGCATTACCTGGTGGCTCGCAGTGATCCGCGGCTGCCGGGCAGCAGCCGTTGGCGCCTCAGCCCCGAGCGCATCGTCGATCAGCAGCCCGGCCAGGTGATCACCGTCCTGGAGGGGCTCGATGATCTGCCCCTGGCCCGCGCCAGTGTGCGCCAGGAATGGCTGCGTCGCTCACGCCGCTGGCGCGACCAGATGCAGGAGGAAAGCGTTCGCCTGCGCGATCAGGTGCAGCAGGTGGGCGATCGCTTTGAGGAGCGCCTGGAGGGTTGGCTGGAGGAGGCCCCCTGGGATTCCGCTGAGGAGCCGGACCACGTGAAGGGCGCTGAAGCATGGGACGACTGGCCGGAGACGGAGTCCAGCAGCGGTGCCTGGAGCGATGCCGCCGACGGCGGTGCTGAGCGGCGGCGCCGCAAGACCGCTGAATCTGCGTCCTCTCGACGGGGCGATCCAGACCAGGATCCCTGGTTCTGAACCAGACACCGGCGGGCGCGCCGGACAGGGGTGAGTCGCTCGGCAAGACTGGTGACATTCAGCCCGCCCGAGAGTCCGTGGTCGCCGCTCCCGAGTACGCCGCCCCCGCTTATTCCGTTCCCGACGCCCTCAGGAAGGAGAACCTCAGCCAGGCCGACTACGACGAGATCTGCCGCCGCCTTGGCCGTGCCCCCAACCGGGCCGAGCTGGGCATGTTCGGGGTGATGTGGTCGGAGCATTGCTGCTACCGCAACTCCAGGCCGCTGCTGCAGGGCTTTCCCACCACCGGCCCGCGCATCCTGGTGGGTCCGGGCGAGAACGCCGGGGTGGTGGATCTGGGTGAGGGCCAGCGCCTGGCCTTCAAGATCGAGAGCCACAACCACCCCTCAGCGGTGGAGCCGTTTCAGGGGGCAGCCACCGGCGTGGGCGGCATCCTGCGCGACATCTTCACCATGGGTGCCCGGCCGATCGCCCTGCTCAACGCCCTGCGTTTCGGCCCGTTGGAGGACGAGCGCAACGTGGGCCTGATGGAGGGCGTGGTGGCCGGCATCGCCCACTACGGCAACTGCGTGGGCGTGCCCACCGTGGGCGGTGAGGTGGCGTTCGACCCCAGCTACTCCGGCAACCCGCTGGTGAACGCCATGGCCCTCGGGCTGATGGAAACCGAGCAGATCGTCTGCTCCGGCGCCGAGGGCGTGGGCTATCCCGTGGTGTACGTGGGCAGCACCACCGGCCGCGATGGTATGGGCGGCGCCAGCTTCGCCTCAGCTGAGCTCACCGCGGCCTCCCTGGATGATCGCCCCGCTGTGCAGGTGGGTGACCCCTTCCTGGAGAAGGGCCTGATCGAGGCCTGCCTCGAAGCGTTCCAGACCGGCGATGTGGTGGCTGCGCAGGACATGGGCGCCGCCGGCCTCACCTGCAGCTGTTCGGAGATGGCCGCCAAGGGCGGCCTGGGCATCGAACTCGATCTCGATCGCGTGCCCGCCCGCGAGGCCGGCATGACCCCCTATGAGTTCCTGCTCTCGGAATCCCAGGAGCGGATGCTGTTCGTGGTCAAGCCCGGCCGCGAGCAGGCGCTGATGGATCGCTTCACCCGCTGGGGCCTGCAGGCGGCCGTGGTGGGTCGCGTGCTGGAAGACAACATCGTGCGCGTGCTCCAGAACGGCGAGGTGGCCGCTGAGGTGCCCGCCAGCGCCCTGGCCGACGACACCCCGATCAACCGCCACGAGCTGATCAGTGCGCCCCCGGCGGAGATTCAGGCCCACTGGCGCTGGAGTGAGGCTGAGCTGCCCGTCGCCAGCACCACCGGCATCACCCCCGCAGCCGGCGCCCGCGGCGGCCAGCCCACCAGCTGGAACGAGGCCCTGCTCGAGCTGCTCGACGACCCCACCATCGCCTCCAAGCGCTGGGTGTACCGCCAGTACGACCACCAGGTGCAGGCCAACACCGTGGTGCCCCCCGGCGGCGCCGATGCGGCCGTGGTGCGGCTGCGGCCCCAGCAGGGCGAGGGTTCGCTGGCGCAGGCGACCCGCGGCGTGGCGGCGGTGGTGGATTGCCCCAACCGCTGGGTGGCCCTCGATCCGGAGCGCGGCGGCATGGCCGCGGTGGCCGAGGCGGCCCGCAACCTGAGCTGCGTCGGGGCCGAGCCCCTGGCCGTCACCGACAACCTCAACTTCCCCTCGCCGGAAACACCCACCGGCTACTGGCAGCTGGCCATGGCCTGCCGCGGCCTCTCGGCCGCCTGCTCGGCGCTCGACACGCCCGTCACCGGCGGCAACGTGTCCCTCTACAACGAGACCCGCCTGCCCGATGGCCGCATGCAGCCGATCCACCCCACGCCGGTGGTGGGCATGGTGGGCCTGGTGCACGATCTGGCCCAGGTGCGCGGTCAGGCCTGGCGCGAGGCCGGCGATCTGATCTGGCTGCTGGGGGTGCCGCTGGAGGGTGGAGAGACTCCCGCCGATCCGCGCCTGGGCCTGGCCGGCAGCAGCTATCTGGAGCGGATTCACGGAGCCGTCACCGGCCGCCCGCCCGAGATCGATCTGGCGCTGGAGCGCTCGGTTCAGGGCTTCCTGCGCCAGGCGATGGGCGCCGGCCTGGTGCGCTCCGCCCACGACCTCAGCGACGGCGGCCTGGCCGTGGCCGCGGCCGAGTGCTGCATGGCCTCCGGCCTGGGTGCCCACCTGGAGATTCCCGCCGGCACCGCCCGCCTCGATCGGCTGCTGTTTGCCGAGGGCGGTGCCCGCATCCTGGTGAGTGTGGCCCCGGCCCACACCGTGGCCTGGCAGGAGGCTCTCGATGCCGCCAACGCTGCCGCCCCCGGCTCGGTGCCGGCCCAGTGCCTCGGCGTGGTGGAAGATGAAGCTGAGCTCTCGATCAGCCAGGCCGGTCACCGCCTGCTGCAGGTTCCCGTGGCTCAGCTGGCCGAGCGCTTCGAGCAGGCGATCCCGCGCCGCATGGGTGTGGATCTTCCCCCCACCGCCTGAGCCGCGGCCGGTTCCCGGGCCGCCGACAACCCCTGAGGCACAATGTTGAAGCAAATCAAAAGGTGGGACCTGCTGTGAGCCAACGACAGCCCGGCGTCGATCCCACCGCAACAGCCACCACCTCAGCCTCTGCTCCTGCAGCCGCTCCGTCCGTGCTGGCGGAACGGCCGGATAAACCCGAGGAAGCCTGTGGTGTGTTCGCGGTGCTGGCCGCCGACCAGCCGGTGGCCAACCTCACCTACTTCGGCCTCTACGCTCTGCAGCACCGCGGTCAGGAATCCGCTGGCATCGCAGTGTTCGATGGTCCCCAGGACGGGCGGCTGCAGGTGCGCCTGCACAAGGACATGGGTCTGGTGAGTCAGGTGTTCGACCAGGACGTGCTTGAGCGCCTGCCCGGTCACCTCGCCATCGGCCACAACCGGTATTCCACCACCGGCAGCAGCAAGGCCTGCAACGCCCAGCCGGTGGTGCTCAACACCCGCCTGGGCGCCTTCGCGTTCGCCCACAACGGCAACCTGGTGAACGCAGCCGAGCTTCGTCAGGCCATCGCCGCCGATACCCCTGAGGTGGAGTTCACCTCCACCACCGATTCGGAGCTGATCGCCTTCGCGATCCAACACGCCGTTAACGGTGGGCTCGACTGGGATGCAGCCATCCGCACCGCCGCCGAGCGCTGCCGCGGTGCCTTCAGCCTGGTGATCGGCACCCCCGAGGGGTTGTTTGCTCTGCGCGACGGCCATGGCATCCGCCCGCTGGTGTTCGGCCACATGGGCGAGCCGGATCAGGCCCAGTGGGTGGTGAGCAGCGAGACCTGCGGGCTCGACATCATCGGTGCCGCCTACGACGGCGATGTGGAACCCGGCGAGATCATTCACTTCCGCCTGGATGATCCAACCCCCAGCCGCAGTGCCTGGATCAGTGAACCCGCCAAGTTGTGCGTGTTCGAGATGATCTATTTCGCTCGGCCCGATAGTCGCTTCTTCGGCGAGTCGCTCTACAGCTACCGCGTGCGGATCGGTGAAGCCCTCGCCCGCGAAACCCCTGTGGAGGCCGACATTGTGATCGGTGTGCCCGATTCCGGCATCCCGGCCGCGATCGGCTACTCGCAGCTGAGCGGTATCCCCTTCGGTGATGGTCTGATCAAGAACCGTTACGTGGGCCGCACCTTCATCCAGCCCACCCAGGCGATGCGAGAGGCGGGCATCCGCGTCAAGCTCAACCCACTCCCCGATGTGCTGGCCGGAAAGCGAGTGGTGGTGATCGACGACTCGATCGTTCGCGGTACCACCAGCCGCAAGCTGGTGGCTGCCATCCGCGATGCCGGGGCCACCGAGGTGCACATGCGCATCAGCTCACCGCCGGTGACCCATCCTTGCTTCTACGGCATCGATACCGACACCCAGGACCAGCTGATCGCCGCGCGGCTCACCCTGGCCGAGATTGCCGCCCATCTCGGCGTCGATTCGCTCGCCTACCTGAGCAAGCAGGGCATGGTGGAGGCGGCCCAGGCCAACAGCGGCCACTTCTGCACCGCCTGTTTCGATGGTGCTTATCCGATCGAAATGGATGAGAGCGTGAGTGGCAGCAAGCTGATGCTCGAACCCAAGGGGATTGCTGCAACGGTCTAGATCGTTGCTGACGAATCTTCGAGATCTTCGTGTGGTAGTTGTTTGATATAATTTAAAAAAGAAGCGTGGCCATGTTCGACGGTTAGGAAATCCCAGTTTTCGATGGAGGGTTTTAATACTTTGAAGTATTTCAAGACTGTCAGTGTTGCGGCTGTTTCTAGTTGGCTGACAAAGCCCTCGACTGGTAATTCCTGGGAATCAAGAAAAATTTTCTGGTTTCTTGATATTGTGAACGTGCCAGAGTGGGGGTTATTTGTTTGATCGAAAGACACGGGAACTATCCCCTTGAACTTGCCAGTCTCAACATTTTTTCTAGATTCCTGGAAAAGCTCAATAAAATCTGGTGGAAGAGGCCCGTCAACTAATAAAAAATTCGCGCTTCTATCTGGAACTATTTCGTACCTGTGAGGCATAAGAATGAGGTTGTCGCCAGTGTTAATTGTGAACCAGAACTGCTTATCAAAGAATTGTGCATCATGTATCAGTATATCATCTTCCATGTAGGTAAAAAGATCGTAATCCCCTGTGTACTGCAAGAGATAGTCTCTGGCATGAAGTGGTAAGTCCCTTGGATTTTCAGATTTTATTATGATATGATTTATGAATTGAGAGTTCATGTTAATAATATCGCTTAGGTAATTTTTTCCGTCTGTGCATATAAATATGTCGATAGTTAAATCAGGTCCAGATATTGTCTTTGTATCGATTTTTCTCTTGTGGTGGTTAAGTTGAAAAACTTTACCCTTTCTCTGCAGGTTAATCAGTTTATTGATGCATTGCGAGAAAGCGATTGAGCGAGCTAATTTTGAGCCACTGCGAAGAGACCCATAGCCTTTTGGGTTATCAATTGGGTTTTTGTGTTCTTTGAAGTAGTGGGGAATGCAGACTTTGATATGCATTAGTCAGGCGCCTCGGTGCCCTGAGCTTGGTGTTGAACGGCGCCGCCCAGGCCGAAGGCGGCGTGCACCACCTGCAGCGCTTTCACCCCATCAGCTTCTGGCACCACGCAGCTGGTGCGGATCTCGCTGGTGGCGATCATCTCGATGTTCACGCCGGCTTCTGCCAGGGAGCGGAACATCCGTGCGGCAGTGCCGGCGGTACAGGGCATGCCAGCCCCCACGGCGCTCACCCGGGCGATCGCCATGCCTTCTTCGAAGCTGGCGCCCGGCCACTGATTCAGCAAGGGTTGGAGGGCGGCGCGGGCCCGTTCCAGATCATCGCGCTTGAGGCAAAAGCCCATGTCTCGGCTCTGGTGTTCCCCGCTGCCGTGCAGACGCTCCGATTGAACGATGGCATCCAGGCTGATGCCGGCATCGGCCAGGGTGCGGCACACGGCAGCGGCCGTGCCGGGCTTGTCGGGGACGTGGCGCACAGAAACCTGGGCTTGATCGCGGTCGAGGGCGATACCGCGCACTTCAGGTTCGCCCGCTCCCGCCGGCGGCGGATTGTGGCGTAGCTGCCGTTCGCTCAGCTCAAAGCAGCTGGCTGCGGCCTGCAGTGCCTTGCTGCCCTGATGGCCCGCCACCAGGCAGCTCACCTTCACCTCACTGGTGGCGATCAGGCGCAGGTTGATGCCCTGTTTGGCGAGCGTGTCGAACAGGCGGGCGGCTATGCCCGGTCGGCCCATGATCCCCGCGCCGGAGATGCTCAGCTTGGCCATGCCGCCCTCGGCGCTGAGGGTGGCGCCGGTCGCCGCTGCTCCCATCGTCGCCAGCAGTTCGCGACAGACCAACTGGGCCCGGTCCAGCTCGGCATCGGCCACGGTGAAGGCGATGTCGTTGGTGAAGGAGCAGTTGCTGCCGCTGCAGTGCGGATCGGCTTCATGGGTGGCCTGCACGATCAGATCCACGTTCAACCCAGCGGCTGAGAGGGCCTCAAACAGCTGGGCTGCCACGCCGGGGCGGTCGGGCACATGCGCCAGGGCCAGGACGGCCTGGTCGGTGTCCAGCTCGGCGCCATCCACCGGCTTGCCCAGCTCCAGTCCCTCGCCGCTGCCGCGGCGGCTGGCGGCATCGCTGGTGAGCAGCGTGCCGGGTGCATCACTCCAGCTGGAGCGCACCACCAGCGGTACGCCGTAGTTGCGGGCAATCTCCACGGCCCGCGGATGCAGCACCGCCGCACCGAGGCTGGCCAGTTCCAGCATCTCGTTGCAGGTGATCGTCTCCATCAGCTGGGCATCGGCCACCTTGCGGGGGTCGGTGGTCAGCACCCCCGGTACATCGGTGTAGATCTCGCAGGCATCAGCACCCAGGGCCGCCGCCAGGGCCACGGCCGAGGTGTCGGAGCCGCCGCGGCCGAGGGTGGTGATCTCCGGCACGCCGCTCAGCCCGTTGCTGGTGCCCTGGAAGCCGGCCACCACCACGACGTTGCCGTCGCCCAGCAGGCGCTGCAGCCGATCGGTGCGCACGTCGAGGATGCGGGCGCGGCCGTGGGCCGATTCCGTGAGGATGCCCACCTGTGGGCCGGTCATCGATACGGCCGGCACCCCCAGGGCGTTGAGCGCCATCGCCAGCAGTGCGATCGACACCTGCTCGCCGGTGGCCAGCAGCATGTCCATCTCCCGCTGGGGTGGGTTGCCGCTGATGGCGCGGGCCAGGCCGGTGAGCTCATCGGTGGTGTGCCCCATGGCCGACACCACGATCACCAGATCGTTGCCGGCCTGGCGGCTGGCGGCGATGCGCCGGGCCACCGCCTGGATCCGTTCCACATCGGCCACGGAAGTGCCCCCGAACTTCTGAACCAGCAGAGCCATGGCAGGGGGGACGCCGGCTGCTGCGCGGCGGCGGACTGGGATCTGAGGGATTATCCGCCTCGGCCTTGCCCGCCGTGGGTTCAGCTCACCAGCAGAAAACCATCGCGGAAGGCATCGCCGGGATCACTGCCCCGCTTGAGGGCGCTCTCCACCTCCAGCAGCTGGCTGAGCAACTGCAGGAAGTGGGAGGGCTGGCGCCCGCGGATCTGTTTGCGCATCACATAAATCCGCTTGGGGTTGCCGATGCCGGCGGCCTTGGCGATGGCGTTCACGTCCTGCTCCCCCTGGCGGTCCAGCAGGCTCACCCACAACCAACCGCGAATCTGGCCGCTCAATGTGGCCACGATGCGCAGGGCGGGTTCGTTCGCCGCCAGCAGGGCCTCCACCAGGGCGATCGCCTCAGCGGGTCGCCCGGCCAGCAGGGCATCACCCACCTGTAGGGCATTGGTGGCGTGGCTGCCCACCAGGGCCGACACCGCCGCCGCGGTGATCATCGGCTGCGCTGTGGCGGAGCTGATACCGGTCTCGGCGCCTGCGTAGAGCGCCAGCTTCTCCAGTTCACTGGCCAGGCGGGCGCTGTCGCTGCCGATGGCCTCGCTCAGCGCTTCCGCCGCCGCCGGCTCCAGCTTCAGGCTGAGTTCACGGGCGGTGCGCTGCACCAGCTCCACCTGGCCGGCTCCATCCCAGATCGCCGGCAGCGGGAAGCTTTTCTCCGTCGCCGCACCCGATTTCACCAGCTTCTGCAGGGCCTTGGTGGTACGCAGACGGGCGTCCGGTTTGCCTGCGCTCACCAGAAGCAGATGGCAGCTGTCCGGTATCAGCTCCAGGCTGTTGTCCAGTTGCTCCGCCAGGTCCGCCGGGCATTGGCTGCAGAACGGGCTGCGCTGCAGCAGCACCACCCGATCGCCAGCGCCGAAGGGCGGCGTGCGCGCTTCCGCCAGAGCCTGGGCTGCCTGGGTCGGGTCTGACCCATCCAGACGGCTGAGGTTGATGCTTTGCCAGGCCGGATCTGTGCGGTCGGTGATCAGGGCTTCCACGGCCCGGTTGCGGGCTGCCTCGTCATCGCCCCAGTAGAGATGGATGGGCATCGGCGGCGGGGGTGGCGCCGGGAAGCGACCGGCGGTTGCGGTTCAGTTTCGGTCCGGTCCGGTCCGGTCCGGTCCGGTCCGGTCTGGTCTGGCTCGGCCGCAGCGCTGGGGTCTGGTCGGCGCCGACCCAGTGGGCTGGTTTCGTCAGGCCAGTGGAGCCGGGAGAATGCTCCTCTGCGCCAGGGTTCCCCATCACCGCTTTCGATCACCCGATCTTCACCGAGAGCATCCGCCTGATTCGTGCGGCCCTTGAGCCCACGGGCCTGTACGGCGTCTGGGCGCTGGATGGCCCGGAGCGGGATGTGATCGAGCGGCTGGTGCACAGCAGTGGCGATCTCAGCCTGCCCGCCGATCTGGTGCTGCCGCCGGCGGTCTGTCAGCCGGCCATGGCTGCCTTGGCGGCGGGAGTGCCGATCCTCACCGATACGGCCATGGCGGCGGCGGCGGTGGCGCCGATGGCCCGGCGCACCTTCGCCAATGGCGTGCACAGCGTGCTCAGCTGGGCACCGGCCATGGCGCCCGCCGGCAGCACCCGTGCCGCAGCGGGGATGCAGCGCGCCATGGCCGAGTATCCCGGCGCTGTGGTGCTGATCGGCAGCGCCCCGACGGCCCTGGAGGTGGTGCTGGAGCAGGTGGCCAGCGCCGCCTGTCCGCCCCCGGCCCTGGTGATCGGCATGCCGGTGGGTTTTGTCGGTGTGGCTGAGAGCAAGCGTCACCTCGCCGCCAGCGGCCTGCCGCAGATCCGGCTCGATGGCAGCCGCGGCGGCGCTGGCCTGGTGGCCGCGGCCGTCAATGCTCTGCTGCGTCGCGCCTGGCTCGATCGCGTCCAGGCCGGCTAGGGCTGCCGCTTCAGGCGGCGATGCTGGCGGCAGCCACGCTGACGTGGCTGTTGGCCTCGATGCGGCTGAGCACCTGCCGGGCCCGTTGCACCACCACCGGTGGCACACCGGCCAGGCGGGCCGCTTCGATGCCGTAGCTGCGGCTGGCGCCGCCGGGTACCACCCGATGCAGGAAGCGCAGTTCGCTGCCGGTCTCCTCCACCAGCACCTGGGCATTGGCCACGTTGCTGAGCTGGCCTGCCAGCTCGTTGAGCTCGTGGTAGTGGGTGGCGAAGATGCTGCGGGCGCGCAGCTCGCCCGCCAGGTATTCGGCCACGGCCCAGGCGATCGAGAGGCCGTCGAAGGTGGCGGTGCCGCGGCCGATCTCATCCAGCAGCACCAGGGAGCGCTCGCTGGCGTGGTGCAGGATATTGGCCGTCTCAGCCATCTCCACCATGAAGGTGGATTGGCCGGCGGCCAGGTCATCGCCCGCGCCGACGCGGGTGAAGATCCGGTCAGTCAGCCCCAGCCGTGCTGAGCGGGCCGGAAGCCAGCTGCCGATCTGGGCCATCAACTGCAGCAGACCCGTCTGCCGGAGGTAGCAGCTCTTACCGCTGGCGTTCGGACCGGTGAGCACGATCAGATCGGGTCGCTGGCCGTGGCTCCGCTGGCCATCGCCCTCGTCGCTGCCCATCAGGATGTCGTTGGGTGTGAACGGTTCGTTCACCAGGAGCTGTTCCACCACCGGGTGGCGGCCGCCTTCAATCGCCAGCAGCCGGCTTTCTGGACCCTCCGGATCGGTGATCTCCGGGCGGCAGTAGCCGCCAGTGGCTGCCACCTCCGCCAGGGAAGCGATCGCATCCAGCTCGGCCACCAGTCGGGCGGCAGCTCGGATTTCACTGGCCTGCGCGCCCACGCGACTGCGCAGTTGGCAGAACAGCTCGTATTCACGCTGGGCGGCCCGGGCGCGCAGCTGCAGGATCCGGCCTTCGCGGGCCTTGAGCTCCGGTGTGATGAAGCGCTCCTCGTTGGCGAGGGTCTGGCGGCGGATCCAGTGCTCCGGCACCGCCGTGGCCTTGGCGCGGCTCACCGCCAGGAAATAACCGAAGGTGCGGTGGTATTGCAGCTTCAGGCTGCTGATGCCGCTGGCGCGGCGCTCTGCCTGCTCCTGCTCGCTCAGCCAGGCCTCCTGGTCGTCGAGCTGATTGCGCAGCCCGTCGAGTTGCTGGTCGACGCCGTCATGGATCAGGCCTCCTTCGCTGAGACTGAGTGGCGGGCTGTCGAGCAGATGGTGACGCAGCTCAGCGGCCAGGTTGTCCAGGTCGGGCCAGGGGTTGGCGACGGCTGTCAGCGGTGGGCTCTGCGCTTGAGCGCCGCTCACCAGGGCCGCCAGCTGCGGCAGTCGTTCCAGACCATCGGCCAGGGCGACCAGGTCGCGGGCCGAGGCGGTGCCGGCACCCGCCCGTCCCGCCAGGCGCTCCAGATCGCCCATCGGCCGCAGCAGCCGGCGCAGGGCCAGGCGTAACCGCCGGGCCCTGCTGCCGTTCACCAGGTCGGCGATGCCGTCCTGGCGGGCCACGATTGCGTTGCGATCCAGCAGAGGCGCTTCGATCCAGCGGCGCAGGCAGCGGCCGCCCATGGCGGTCATCGTGCGATCGATGGCCCAGAGCAGCGACCCGTGCAGGCCGCCGCCCATCTGGGTGCGGGTCAGTTCGAGGTTGCGGCGGGTGGCGGCATCGAGCACAAGCGCATCGCCCGCCTGCCAGGTGCTGGGCAGCTCCAGTGGGATGGCGCTGCCGGGTTGGGTGTCGTCGAGATAGCGCAGCAGCCCGCCGGCGGCCCGCAGGCCCAGGGGCATCTCTGTCAGCCCCAGCCCAGCCAGGCTGGCCAGCCGAAAGCGCTGCAGCAGGGTGCGGCGCGCCTCCTCACTGGCGAAGGGCGTGCGCGGCAGTGGCGTCAGCCGCCGGCCATCCGGGCACCAGGGCGGTGTCGCCTCGGCTGAGGCTGCAGCCTCAGCCGCTGGCCAGAGCACCTCCGCTGCCTCCACCTGCAGCAGCTCCTGATGGAGCGCATCGCTCCCCTGCCGTTCGGTGACGCGGAATTCGCCGGTGCTCACATCGGCGATGGCCAGGCCCCAGCGGGCGGCGGAGCCGTCCGGTGCCCCTTCTTCAGCGCAGACCACAGCGCAGAGCCAGTTGTTGCGGCGGGCCGTGAGCATCCCCTCCTCCAGCACCGTGCCGGGGGTGAGTACACGGGTGATCTCCCGTTTCAGCAGTGCCCCCTTGGCGGGTGTGGTTTCAACCTGATCGCAGAGGGCCACGCTCAGGCCGCGGCGCACCAGTTCCGTGCAGTAACGCTCGGCGGCGTGGTGGGGGATGCCCGCCATCGGCACCCTGCCGATCGCCTTGCCGCCCTCCTTGCCGGTGAGGGTCAGCTCGAGCAGGCGCGAGAGCTGGATCGCGTCCTCGAAGAAGCACTCGTAGAAATCGCCGAGGCGGTAGAGCAGCACCCGTTCCGGATGGGCTGCTTTGAGTTCCACGTAGTGGCGCAGCATCGGCGTCAGCTGGGCTGCGTCCACCAGGCTGTGGTGATGCCAGGCGGGCAGGTCGTTGTCGTGCTCCCCGTCGCTGGCGTGCCTGCTCTCGGCCTCGGTTGTGGCAGTCGCTGGGGTCTCGCTGTCTGCCTCCACTCCGGTGGGCTTCTCAGCCTCGGGTCGGCGGCTGCGCTGTCGCTGGCGTGGCCGTCTGGCTGCCGCCGCAAGCACCGTGTCCTGCTCGGCCTCGTCGCTCGGCCCGCTGTGGTCGGTTGGGCCGAATGGTTGCGGCTCCGGTTCCGCCCCGAACAGGCTGCCCTGCAGGCTCAGCTCCGGCTGCTGCTTGCTGCGGGCGGCCACAGGGGATCAGGTGGGGGTTTGATCGTAGGTGTGACCCCCTGGGACCTCGATCGCCCCCCTCGGGCTACGCCGTGTCAGTGCCGCCCACCGGGTGCGCGCCACAACTTGTGAAGCAAGCCCGCGTCGGGTGCCGCCGGCGCCGGAGCTGCGTGTGAGAATCCGCAGACTGACCGGCCGGCGCCGCCGCTGATCCATGACGATCCTCAACACCCTCACCGTTCTGGCCCTGGTGGTGCTGTCGTTCGCGTTGATTGTGGCTGTGCCCGTTCTGTACGCCAGCAACGACACCACCGGCAACTCCAACCGTCTGATCCTGCTGGGTGGCCTGGCGTGGGTCGCCCTGGTGCTGGTGAACTGGGGCATGAGCTTCTTCGTGGCCTGAGGCCACAACGTCAAGCCGCGTTGGCGCGCTGATCTCTCCGCCGGCCTTGCTGCCGTGGCTGATCGGCGCGTTCCTGTTCTTCATCCGTGCTCTGACGGCTGATTGTTCTGAGGTTGGCTCCCAGCGCTGATCTGCAGTTGCGGCGATCTGGCGTTCAGCCCGGCCTAGGCTTGGAGTTTCCTGCGTCGCTGCATCGTTGGCCGTCTTTGAAGGGCAGTTTTCCGGGGCATCCAGCCTGCGCGTGGCCATTGTCGTGGCACGCTTCAATGATCTCGTCACCGCCAAGCTGCTGAGCGGTTGTCTCGATTGCCTGTCGCGCCATGGCATTGACGTCAGCCCGACCAGTGCGCAGGTCGATACCGCCTGGGTGCCGGGTAGTTTTGAGATTCCGCTGGTGGCCCAGAAGCTTGCCGCCAGTGGCCGCTATCAGGTGGTGATCACCCTCGGGGCCGTCATTCGTGGCGATACCCCCCATTTCGATGTGGTAGTGGCGGAGGTGAGCAAGGGTGTGGCTGCCGTGAGTCGCGACACCGGCGTGCCGGTGATCTTCGGTGTGCTCACCACCGATACGATGCAGCAGGCCCTTGAACGTGCTGGCATCAAGAGCAACCTGGGCTGGAGCTATGGCCTGGAGGCAATTGAAATGGGCAGTCTGATGGCAGTGCTTCCGGCCTGAACCGGCCACGATCATGCGCAAGGGAATCATCCTGGCCGGCGGCAGCGGCACACGGCTGCATCCGATCACCCAGGCGGTGAGCAAGCAGCTGTTGCCGGTTTATGACAAGCCGATGATCTATTACCCGCTCAGCACGCTGATGCTGGCGGGAATTCGCGATCTGCTCATCATCACCACCCCCCATGATCAGGCTGCCTTTCGGCGCCTCCTCGGGGATGGCAAGCGCTGGGGAATGTCGATTGCCTATGCGATCCAGCCGAATCCGGATGGCCTGGCTCAGGCCTTTCTGATCGGCGCTGATTTCCTGGATGGTGCGCCAGCTGCATTGATCCTTGGCGACAATCTCTTTCACGGCCATGATCTTGTTCCCCAGTTGCAGTTAAGCAACGACCGAGCTGATGGCGCCACGGTGTTCGCTTATCCGGTGCGTGATCCAGAGCGCTATGGCGTGGTGGAGTTCGCAGCGGATGGGCGTGTTCTCAGCATTGAGGAAAAGCCGAAGCGTCCTCGATCGCGCCATGCCATCACTGGCCTGTATTTCTATGATGCTTCGGTGGTGGAACGTGCCAGATCTATACGACCATCAGCGCGTGGTGAACTTGAGATCACGGATCTCAACCGTCAGTATCTTGACGAGGGCTGCTTGCATGTGGAGCTGATGGGGCGCGGCATGGCCTGGCTTGATACGGGCACCTGTGATTCGCTTCATGAAGCTGGTGCTTATATCCGCACCCTCGAACAGCGCCAGGCGCTGAAGGTCGGCTGTCCTGAGGAGGTGGCCTGGCGGCTGGGCTGGATCAGTGATGATCAGCTCGCCACATTGGCGGAACCGCTGCAGAAGAGTGGCTATGGCGATTATCTGCTGCGGCTTCTCAGTGAAGTGGACCAGGGTCTGCTCATCGGCACAATGACATCTAACCGCCCATGAGCATTTCCGTTGCTCCTCTGGCCTTGCAGGGGCCCTTGTTGCTGACTCCGCAGTTGTTCGGCGATCCACGGGGTTTCTTTTATGAAAGTTGGAACGCGCGATCCTGGCAACAGCTTCTGCGCGCGCATGGTCAGCAGCCTGTCGACTTCGTGCAGGACAATCATTCCCGCTCCAGCCGTGGTGTGTTGCGGGGTCTGCACTATCAGCTGCCGCCCCATGCCCAGGCGAAGCTGGTGCGCTGTGTGGTGGGCGAAATCTTTGATGTGGCTGTGGATCTGCGCCGTTCATCCCGCAGTTTTGGTCAGTGGGTGGCGGCGCGCCTCAGCGCTGAGAACCATCAGCAGCTCTGGTTGCCTGAGGGTTTTGCCCATGGTTTTCTCACCCTCAGCGACCACGCCGAAGTGCTGTACAAGACCACGGATTTCTGGTCGCATGCGTGTGAGCGCTCGTTGCGCTGGGACGATCCTGATCTGGCGATTGCCTGGCCCCTGGAGTTGTTGCGTGGTGTTGAGCCGCTGCTGGCTGCCAAGGATGCACACGCTCCGGAGCTTGCTGTTCTTTCACACCGTGGCGAGGTGTTTGGATGAGGGTTCTGCTCACCGGTGCAGCCGGCCAGCTTGGCCAGATCCTGCGGCAGCAGTGTCCGCCAGGCGTTGAGCTGATTGCCAGCAGCCGTTCCGGTGGAGAGGGGCTGATCCCTCTGGATCTGGCTGATCCTGCTGCTTGCCGTGCCGCCATCGCTGTGCACCGCCCGGACTGGGTGCTCAATGCCGGTGCGTATACCGCCGTGGACAGGGCTGAGGTTGATGCAGCCGAGGCCTGGGCGGTGAATGCCGGTGCTCCGCGGGCGTTTGCCGAGGCTCTCGCCGAGCGGTCCTCGCCGGTCGCTGGGGGATTGCTGCAGCTGAGCACGGATTTCGTGTTCAGCGGTCGCCAGGGTTCGCCTTACCGGCCGGAGCAGCCCTGCGATCCCCTGGGCGTGTACGGCGCCAGCAAGGCTGCGGCTGAGCAGGCTGTGCTGGCGCGTCTGGGGGCTGAAGGGAACGGTGCAGCCCGCGGCCTGATCCTGCGGACCAGCTGGTTGATGGGTCCGGTGGGTCGCAATTTCGCGCAGACGATGCTGCGCCTGCACCGTGAGCACGCTGGCTCCGATCAGCCGCTCCGGGTGGTTGCCGATCAGGTTGGCTGCCCCACCAGCACCCTCAGCCTGGCGGCGGCCTGTTGGCGGGTTCTGCAGCGCTGTTGTGACCCTTCCGTTCCCTCACCGCGGCCGCGGATCCTGCACTGGAGCGATGCCGGTGCCGCCAGCTGGTACGACGTGGCCGTGGCGGTTGGTGAACTGGCTGTGGAGCTGGGTCTGCTCAGGCAGGGGGCGAGCGTGCAGCCGATCACCACTGCCGACTACCCAACCCCGGCGCAGCGGCCCAGCTATTCCCTGCTTGATTGCTCACAGACGCGCCGGTTTCTGGATCTGCAGCCCCACCACTGGCGCCAGGCGCTGCGCCAGTGGTTAAGCCTGCTGCGTTGAGGCCGTCTGTCCTGTCTGCTTGTGATCCTTGCCTGAGCCCATGCCTCCCAGCGTCACCGCGACCGCCCCAGTTGCCTTGCTGGCTGAATGTCGCCGCATCCTGGTCACCGGCGGTGCCGGGTTCATCGGTGGGGCGTTGGTGCGGCGTCTCCTGAGCCAGACCGACGCTCTGGTTTTCAACCTCGACAAGTTGGGCTACGCCAGCGACCTCACCGGCATCGAGACGGTGCTGCAGGACCCTCGGTTCGTGAGCACCACCGCAGCCGGCGCGCAGCGCCACCAGCTGCTGCGTGTTGATCTGGCTGATGCGGAAGCCACCCTGGCGGCGGTGCACCAGGCGGATCCCGATCTGGTGCTGCATCTGGCGGCGGAGAGCCATGTGGATCGCTCGATCGAGGCTCCGGCCGCCTTCCTGCACAGCAATGTGATCGGCACCTTCAATCTGCTGCAGGCGGTGCGGCAGCACTGGGATCAGCTGCCGGCCGAGCGCCAGGACCGTTTCCGTCTGCATCACATCTCCACCGATGAAGTGTTCGGCTCGCTGGGGGCAACAGGGCGCTTCGCGGAAACCACCGCCTACGACCCCCGTTCGCCCTACTCCGCCAGCAAGGCCGCCAGCGACCATCTGGTGAACGCCTGGCACCACACCTATGGCCTGCCGGTGGTGCTCACCAACTGTTCCAACAATTTCGGTCCCTGGCAGTTCCCTGAGAAGTTGATCCCGGTGGTGATTCTCAAGGCCGTTGCCGCTGAGCCGATCCCCCTCTACGGCGATGGCGCCAACGTGCGCGACTGGCTCTATGTGGAGGATCACGTGGATGCGCTGCTGCTGGCCGCCAGCTGCGGTGAGCTGGGCCGCAGCTACTGCGTGGGTGGCCATGGCGAGCGCAGCAACCGGCAGGTTGTGGAGGCGATCTGCGCCGTGCTGGATCAGCTGCGGCCCGCCACGGCACCGCACGCGCGCTGGATCACGCCTGTGCCCGATCGTCCAGGCCACGATCGGCGGTATGCCATCGACCCCGCCCGGATCAGCAGCGAGCTTGGTTGGCAGCCCTGCCACAGCTTTGAATCCGCCCTGACGACCACGGTGGCGTGGTACCTGGATCATCTGGACTGGTGTCACGCCGTTTGTCGTCGGGCCGGCTACCAAGGGCAGCGCCTGGGGGTGCAGCCATCGGTGTCGGCGTCTGCGCAGGGGCTGATTTGACCGAGGGCCCCTTGATGGTGCATGCTCATCTGGTCGGCGGCGAAGCCGGCCTCACCCCTGGTTCGAGCCAGTTCGGTGTGCGGATGTAGCTCAGTGGTAGAGCATCTCCTTGCCAAGGAGAGGGTCGAGAGTTCGAATCTCTTCATCCGCTTGATTCCTGTCCATCCCCCAAGGGATACCCCTGCTGAGGGCTAGCTGTTTTTAGTCGTTTTTGTTGCTGTCGCCGCGTGATGGTTGGCTTTGTCGCTTGCACTCGCTGGTTGTGAGCGGCGGTAGCCTTAACGCTCGCGAACCATCAGATTCTGAGGGCTGCCGGAGCTGAAGCCCAGCTGTGTGTAGAAGCCGGCGCTGTTGGTGGTCATCAGATAGATCCGCTCCACACCCTTCAGGGCCGGATCGGTCAGCAGGGTTTCCACCAGGCGGCGCCCGAGACCGCGGCCCTGCTCATCAGCGGCCACCACCACGTCCCAGAGCACGGCGCGGAAGACTCCGTCGCTGTTGGCGCGCCCGAAACCCACCAGCCGGTTGCCCCGCCAGGCGCTCACCACGGCCTGACTGCCTCGCAGCATCTGGCCGAGCTGGGCCGCCGTGCGCCCGCGCGCCCAGAAGCTGTGCGCATCCAGCAGATCCTGCAGCTGATGGAGTTGTCCCGGCCAGCAGCGCAGCCTCAGGCCGCTACGACGATGACGGATCAGCCGGAGCGGTTCCGCCCTGTTGGCTTCCGCCGGCGGAGCCGTCGCTGTTGTGCTGCCGCTCACAGGGCTCCTCCGTCCCGTCGGTCCTGCCCTGATCCTCGCGCTTGGGCGTCCCGTCGCCTGGATCGTCCGGCGCCCTCAGTAGGCTGCCCCCACTGCGATCTGGCCCCTTCCATGCTCAAGCTGCTGCTGGGTGACCCCAATGCCCGCAAGCTGAAGCGCTACCAGCCGATCGTTTCTGACATCAGTCTGCTGGAGGAGGAGGTCGCGGCCCTCAGCGACGAGGAGCTGCGGGGTCTCACCGCCGAGTTCCGCCAGAAGCTTGCTGATCTGCAGGCGGAGTGCCGCAGCCGAGGCCTGAGCCTGGAGAGCACCCTCGAACGCGAGCGCAAGCTCCTGGATGAGCTGCTGCCCCAGGCCTTCGCCGTGGTTCGCGAAGCGGGCAAGCGCGTGCTGGGCATGCGCCACTTTGATGTGCAGCTGATCGGCGGCATGGTGCTCCACGACGGCCAGATCGCCGAGATGAAGACCGGCGAGGGCAAGACCCTCGTCGCCACCCTGCCCGCTTACCTCAATGCCCTTACCGGCCGCGGCGTGCACGTGGTCACGGTGAACGACTACCTGGCCCGCCGCTATGCCGAGTGGATGGGGCAGGTGCATCGCTTCCTCGGCCTGTCGGTGGGTCTGATTCAGCAGGATATGGATCCAGCCACCCGCCGCAGCAATTACGCCTGTGATATCACTTACGCCACCAATTCGGAGCTGGGCTTTGATTACCTGCGCGATAATATGGCGTCCGACATCGCTGAGGTGGTGCAGCGTGATTTCCACTACTGCGTGATTGATGAGGTTGATTCAATCCTAATTGATGAAGCCCGCACGCCGTTGATTATCTCCGGCCAGGTGGAGCGCCCCCAAGAGAAATATCAGAGGGCTGCCGAAGTGGCTGCTGCCCTGGTACGCGCTGCCGAACTCGGCAAGGATGGCATTGATCCCGAGGGCGACTACGAGGTTGATGAGAAGCAGCGCAATTGCACGCTCACCGATGAGGGTTATGCCAAGGCTGAGCAGATGCTGGGGGTCAGTGATCTGTTTGATCCGCAGGATCCCTGGGCTCACTACATCAACAATGCCCTTAAGGCCAAGGAGCTGTTCACCAAGGATGTGAACTACATCGTGCGCGGTCAGGATGCCGTGATTGTTGATGAGTTTACCGGCCGCGTTATGCCCGGCCGCCGCTGGAGTGATGGCCAGCATCAAGCAATCGAAGCCAAGGAAGGCCTGCCGATTCAGCCGGAAACTCAGACGCTTGCTTCGATTACGTACCAGAATTTCTTTTTGCTCTATCCGCGTTTGGCCGGTATGACCGGTACCGCCAAGACAGAGGAGGTGGAATTCGAGAAGACCTACAATCTGGAAGTAACGATAGTTCCGACTAATCGCACCCGCTCTCGGGCAGATTGGACTGATCAGGTTTATAAAAATGAGGCTGCCAAGTGGCGGGCAGTGGCGTTGGAAACCGCCGAGGTGCACCATCAGGGTCGGCCCGTGCTGGTGGGTACCACCAGCGTCGAGAAGTCCGAGCTGCTGAGCAGTCTGCTGGCTGAACAGGATATCCCCCACAACCTGCTCAATGCCAAGCCCGAAAACGTGGAGCGGGAGGCCGAGATCATCGCCCAGGCTGGTCGGGCCGGTGCCGTCACCATCGCCACCAACATGGCTGGTCGCGGCACGGACATCATCCTCGGCGGCAATGCTGATTACATGGCTCGCCTCAAGCTGCGCGAGGTGCTGCTGCCGAAGCTGGTGCGGCCGGAGGATGAACACCGCCCGGTGGCGCCGCGCCGTGGTCCTGCGGCCGGCAGCTCGGCCGAGGCCCGCGCCGTGCGTGAGCTTTATCCCTGCCCGCTCAGCGCCGCCACGGAGCAGTCGCTGCATGAGCTTCTGGCTGATCTCGTCAAGGCCTGGGGTGATCGTCAGCTCACCCAGCTGGAGTTGGAGGACCGTATTGCGCAGGCGGCCGAGAAGGCCCCCACCGACGACCCGCAGATCCAGCAGTTGCGCGCTCTGATCAACCGGGTCAAGTCTGAATACGACGTGGTGATTCAGAGTGAGGAACAGCGGGTGCGTGGGGCCGGTGGCCTGCATGTGATCGGCACCGAACGGCACGAATCCCGCCGGGTTGATAACCAGCTGCGCGGTCGTGCTGGTCGTCAGGGCGATCCGGGAACCACCCGCTTCTTCCTGTCCCTGGAGGACAACCTGCTGCGCATCTTCGGTGGGGATCGTGTTGCCGGCCTGATGAATGCCTTCCGCGTGGAGGAGGACATGCCGATTGAATCCGGCATGCTCACCCGCTCGTTGGAGGGTGCCCAGAAGAAGGTGGAAACCTATTACTACGATATCCGTAAGCAGGTGTTCGAGTATGACGAAGTGATGAATAATCAGCGCAAGGCTGTCTATGCCGAGCGCCGGCGTGTGCTTGAGGGGCGTGAACTCAAGGCCCAGGTGGTGGGTTATGGCGAACGCACGATGGAAGATATCGTCGAGGCCTATGTCAATCCTGATCTTCCGCCTGAGGAGTGGGACCTGCAGCGATTGGTGAGCAAGGTGCAGGAATTCGTGTATCTGCTCGATGATCTCAAGCCTGAGCAGCTGCGTGGTCTGTCGGTGGAGGAGCTCAAGGCATTCCTGCAGGAGCAGTTGCGCAATGCCTATGACATCAAGGAGGGACAGGTGGAGCAGCAACGCCCTGGGCTGATGCGCGAGGCCGAGCGTTTCTTCATCCTGCAGCAGATCGATACGCTCTGGCGTGAGCATCTGCAGGCGATGGATGCCTTGCGTGAATCGGTGGGTCTGCGTGGCTACGGCCAGAAGGACCCGTTGATCGAATACAAAAATGAGGGCTACGACATGTTCCTGGAGATGATGACGCAGATGCGTCGCAATGTGATTTATTCGATGTTCATGTTTCAGCCGGCACCAGCGCCGGGTGCCACCACCTCCGCCTGAAGCCGCTGTCGGCAGCAGGCCTCAGGCGTCCGCGCGGACGCCCGTGTTCTCGCCCAGAAACTCCAGGATCTCCCGGTCCTTGAGGTTCTGGGCTTCACCACGACAGGGCTCCTGCAGGGGGCGGCCCGCTGCCAGTTCCCGCAGACAGGCCTGGGTGCGGGCCAGTTCGCTTTCGAGCTGATCAATCCGTTCCATCAGATTGCGGATCACCCGCGCTTCGGCATCCGGCAGGGCTGAGTGGGCCAGTGGATCGATGCGCACACCGCTCTGGTGAATCACCCGCCCGGGAATACCCACCACCGTGCTGTCGGCCTCCACATCGCGCAACACCACGGAGCCGGCGCCAATGCGGGTGTTCGGCCCCACGTGGATCGCCCCCAGCACCTTGGCGCCGGCTCCCACCACCACGTTCTCCGCCAGGGTGGGGTGTCTCTTGCCGTGGTCCTTGCCGGTGCCTCCCAGGGTCACGCCCTGGTAAAGCAGGCAGTTGTTGCCCACCACGGCTGTTTCACCGATCACCACACCCATGCCGTGATCGATGAACACGCCATGACCAATCCGGGCACCGGGATGGATTTCGATGCCGGTGAGCCAGCGGCCCAGCTGACTGAGCAGCCGGGCCAGCAGCGGTGTCAGCGGCCAGCGCCGCTGCCAGAGCTGGTGGCTGAGGCGGTGCAGGCTGACGGCGTGCACGCCCGGGTAGCAGAGCAGGATCTCCAGCGTGCTGCGCGCCGCCGGATCACGCTCCTTGATCAGTGCCAGGTCGGCGCGTAGGGCCTTGAGCATCGGGGGAGTCTGGCGTGTCGTCAGGTCGCCAGCAGGCCGATCTCCTTGCGCAGCAGGTCGATGGTGGCGTTTCCCAGGTAGCTCTGGGCGCAGTGCACCTGAGGCAGGCGCATCAGCTGGGCGCGATTCTGGCGCAGGCTCTGCTCCACCAGCGGCAGGCTGGGCCGGTCGCAGAGCACGTGGCTGGCGGCCCGTAGCAGCGCCAGCAGGCGGCTGCTCACATCCGGGGTGGCCGTCATCAGCAGCAGCTCATTGCCGCGCATGCTGTGCAGGATCACCTCGGCGGCCCTGAGGATCCCCGGGCTGATGCTCACCAGGCCGACGCAGCTGCCCGCGCGTAGATCCTTGAGCAGATCCAGCTCGTGGCGGAAGTCGTTGAGGTCGACGGCTACAGCGCGCACCCCATGCCGCCGCGCGATCTCCTCCACCGGTTGCAGGAAGTAGCGGCTGGTCACCACCGTGCCATTGCTGGAGCTCTCCAGCACCGCCTCCAGCTCCTCCATCGGCACCACCTCCACCTGCACGTCGAGATGGGGGCTGAGCTCCTCGGCGATCAGCATCGAAGCGCCGATGTCCTCCCGCGGGGTGCTCACCAGCACCCGTGCGCCGCAGCGCAGGCGCCAGTCGATCTCGCGGGTGAGCAGCTCACGGGCCTGCTGCAGGGTGCAGCCGGCGTTGAGCAGGCCGTCGATGCTCTGGCGCACCTCGCGATCGATGTCAGGCAGCGGCCGTCCGCGTGGCCCCGGCGGCGGCTTGATCTCGCGTGGATTCTGCTGATCGCGCACGTAGATCCCGGAGCCGGCCATCGCTTCCACCACGCCATCGTTTTCAAGCTGGCGGTAGACCTTGCTGATCGTGTTGCGGTGCAAGCCGGTCTGCATCGCCAACTGGCGGGTGCTGGGCAATCGGTGTCCTGGTGGGAAGTGCCGAGCCGCGATCGCGAAGCAGATCTGGTTGTACAGCTGGCTCGATGCCGGAATGTCGCTGTCCTGCTGGATGTGGAACCGCACGCCGGATTGGCACAACGCTGTGGGCGTCACCATACGGAGCTTTGGGCCCGGTGACAATTGCAGCGTTGGCATAGGCCAGTGTGACGGTGGCCCCAACTGGTCCGTTCCTGCCTGATGGCCGCTGCACTGCTGCACATCTGCCGCCTTGCAGCTGTGCCGGAGCAGCAGCCTGCGGGCCTCTGTGCTGCCCGGGCGGCTTGGCTCCGCCCATGCGCGATCATGACCCTCTGGGCCCTCCCTGAGCAGTGCCGTGACCTGTGGTCCCTCCGCGTCCCCGGTGATCCAGGCTGATTGGGTCAGCGTTCCTGTTCCTGAGTCCGGCCCCGGGCAGCCGGCGCTGATGTCTGCCTGGTGGGCCAGGCCGGCCGCTGCTGTGCGGCCGCGGGCGGCGGTGCTGGTGTTGCCCGAGGTGTTCGGCGTCAACGCCTGGGTGCGCAGCGTGGCCGATCGCCTCGCCCAGCATGGTTATGCGGTTCTTGCGATTAACACCTTCTGGCGTACGGCGCCCCAGCTTGATCTGGGTTACGACGCCGCTGGTCTGGCCTCAGGCCGCGAGCATCGCGATCGCGTCCGCGCTGATCAGCTGCTGAGCGATGTGGTGGCGGCTGTCGCCTGGCTGCAGGCCTCCCATGCCGCTGATGGGTTGGCTGATCGGCCTCTCGGCTGCGTCGGCTTCTGCTTCGGGGGGCACCTGGCGATGCTGGCGGCCACCGTGCCGGTGATCGCCGCCAGCTGCGATTTCTACGGGGCCCGCGTTGCCAGTTACCGGCCGGGAGCTGCGGTGGATGGCGAGGGTCAGATGGTGGAGCCGGGGGCGGCTGCCACCCTGGCGGTGGTGCCGGAGATCCCCGGTCGCCTGTGGTGCTTCTGCGGTGATGCTGATCTGTTGATTGCGGCCCCTGAGGTCGCCGCCATTGATGCAGCGCTCACCGCTGCCAATGGGGGTGTGCCGGCCACCAGCACCACAGCGCGCCATCGCCTGCTGATGGCTGCCGGAGCCGGTCATGGCTACATGTGTGAGGCCCGTGCCGATTTTCAGCCCCAGGCGGCCGCTGCCGGTTGGGCAGCGATGCTGGAGCTGTTCGCGGCCGAGCTCTGAGTCGGGGTGTTGTCGCCGGCCTCGGTCGGGCTTTGCGCAGCCGGTGTCACTGACACCGGCTGCTGAGTTTCAGCCTTCGTTCTGGGCGGCAGCAGCGGCGCTGGCGGCCGCCTGGCGTGGGGTTTCAATCGTGCGCACCGCCTTGCTGGCGGCGGCGGCCGCTTCCTTCTCCTTGGCCAGCGGTGTCTTGCGCGGGCTGAGGAACATGATCATGTTGCGGCCCTCGCGCTTGGGCTCTTGCTGGATTTCGGCGCTTTCCTCAAGATCCTTGGCCATGCGCATCAGCAGCTGCTCGGCCAGGGCGGTGTGCTGGATCTCGCGACCGCGGAAGATCACGGTGCATTTCACCTTGTCGCCCGACTTGAGGAAACGCACGGCCTGGCCGATGCGGACGTCGTAGTCGTGCTGGTCGATCTTGTAGCGCATCTTGACCTCCTTGACCTCGGTCTGATGCGATTTCTTCTTGGCTTCCTTGGCCTTTTTCTCCTGCTCGAACTTGTATTTGCCGTAATCCATGATGCGGCAGACCGGCGGGTCGGCCTTCTCGCTCACCAGCACCAGGTCGAGTTCGCGGTCCTGGGCCACCTCAAGGGCTTGTTCCCTTGAAATCACCCCCAGCTGACTGCCGTCGGCATCCACCACCCGCAACTGGGGGTAACTGATGCGTTCGTTGATGTTGGGGAGCTCCCGGACGGGGGCGCGGCGGTCAAAACGGGGACGGGGTGGCATTCAGGCGGGCGAGAGGACGCAGGGCGCAGGAACGGGACTGCAGGCAGTGCTGTGCACTCTTCACCCTAGGACCTGCCCGACCGCCGACAAGGCCTGGTGCAGCGGATCCGTGCATTCGCCCGGCCAGGGGCCCTCAGCGCCGGCTCCCAACCAGAGGGGTTTGTGCTGGCGGCGGAACCAGGTGCGCTGGCGTTTGGCGAACTGCTGGGTGCGGCGTGTGGTCAGGCTGATCGCATCCGCCTCACTCAGGTCGCCTGCCAGCACGGCTCTGGCTTCGCTGTAGCCGATCGTGTCCAGGAGCGGGCAGGCGGCGCCGTAGCGCTCCATCAGCCCCCGCGTTTCTGCCACCAGACCTGCTGCGAACAGGGCCTCGCTGCGCCGGGCGATGCGCTGGCGCAGATCCGGTGGGTTCAGCCCCAGCTCCAGCACTCGCCATGGCGGTGCTGTTGAGCCCTGCTGGGCGCTCAGTGGTCGGCCGGTGGCGTAGAGCACCTCCAGGGCCCGCTGGGTGCGCACGGCGTCGCGGGGCATGATCCGCGACGCCGCCTGGGGGTCGGCCGCCTGCAGCAGGGCGTGGCAGAGCGGTTGGCCGAGGGCATCGAGCTGGGCGCGCAGTGGCGGCTGGGGTGGCACCGCCGGCGGTGTCATCCCCTGCGTGATCGCCTTGAGGTAGAGGCCGCTGCCGCCCACCAGCAGGGCGATGCCGCGGCGGCTGTGCTCGGCGCTGATCGCCTGTTCGGCCTCGGCGCGGAATTCCTGCAGGTTGATCGGCTGGTCGGGAGGGCGCAGGTCGAGCAGTTCGTGGCGCACGGTCGCCCGCTGCAGCGCCGTCGGTTTGGCGGTGCCGATGTCCATCTCGCGGTAGAGCTGGCGCGAATCCACCGACAACACCGCCAGGTCCAGGGCCTGGGCGATGGCGATGCCGAGGTCGGTCTTGCCACTGGCGGTGGGACCCAGCAGCACGATCACCAGGGGTTGTTCGGCTTGGCTGGCGCTGATCTGCATTGCCGCACTCTGCACCGCCCCTGCGCACCCGGGCAGCGCCCGTCCTGCACGGGTGTGGCGCCAGTGGCGCCAGCGACCGGATGCACCCCCGTCGCAAACATCACCGCAGAGGCCTCCAGGAGCCTCTCTATTGCATCGGTGGTAGATTGGGCCTCCAGGCACGGCCTCTGCGAGCCTCCCCAGCCTTTGCCGCGGGTCCGAACAGGCCTTTCGTCGGCAGGGCCGTGCCCCGCCGTATCCCATGAGCGAAGCCACGAAAGTTCAGGCCGCCTACGGCGCCGAGCAGATCCAGGTGCTGGAAGGCCTGGAGCCGGTGCGCAAGCGGCCCGGCATGTACATCGGCTCCACCGGGCCGCGCGGCCTGCATCACCTCGTCTACGAGGTGGTGGACAACTCGGTGGACGAAGCGCTCGCTGGCCACTGCGACGAAATCCTGGTCGTCCTCAACGAGGACGGCAGCTGCGCCGTCACCGACAACGGCCGCGGCATCCCCACGGATATCCACCCGCGCACTGGCAAGAGCGCCCTGGAAACGGTGCTCACCGTGCTGCACGCCGGCGGCAAGTTCGGCGCCGGTGGTTACAAGGTGTCTGGTGGTCTGCACGGCGTCGGCGTGTCCGTGGTCAACGCCCTGTCGGAGTGGGTGGAGGTCACGGTGCACCGCCAGGGTCAGGAGCACCGCCAGCGCTTTGAGCGCGGCGCCCCGATCGGCTCGCTTGCCTCCACCCCCGCAGCCGATCCGGCCCGAACCGGCACCTCGGTGCGCTTCCTGCCGGACATCGAGATTTTCAGCGGCGGCATCGAGTTCGACTACCACACGTTGTCAGCCCGTTTGCGCGAGCTGGCCTATCTGAACGGTGGCGTGCGCATTGTCTTCCGCGACGAGCGACCAACGGCTCGTAACGCCGAAGGTCAGCCCCACGAAGAGATCTACCACTACGAAGGCGGCATCAAAGAATATGTCGCCTATATGAATGCCGAGAAAGACGCTCTGCATCCCGAAATCATTTATGTAAATTCTGAGAAGGATGGTGTTCAGGTAGAGGCGGCGCTGCAGTGGTGCGTCGATGCCTATTCCGACAATATCTTCGGCTTTGCTAATAACATCCGCACCGTCGACGGCGGCACCCACATCGAGGGTCTCAAGACGGTGCTGACCCGCACGCTGAATGCCTTTGCCAAGAAGCGCGGCAAGCGTAAGGAGAATGATGCAAACCTGGCTGGTGAGAACATTCGTGAGGGCCTCACCGCTGTTCTCTCGGTGAAGGTGCCAGAGCCAGAGTTTGAGGGGCAGACCAAGACCAAGCTCGGTAATACGGAAGTTCGCGGCATCGTTGATTCGCTGGTAGGTGAAGCCCTGAGCGAATATCTGGAATTCAATCCCTCGGTGATCGATCTGATCCTCGAGAAGGCGATCCAGGCTTTTAACGCCGCCGAAGCCGCCCGTCGCGCCCGTGAGCTTGTGCGCCGCAAGAGCGTGCTGGAAAGCTCCACTCTGCCCGGCAAGCTTGCGGATTGCTCCTCTCGGGATCCCGGCGAGTCGGAGATTTACATCGTGGAGGGTGATTCCGCCGGTGGCTCCGCCAAGCAGGGCCGCGATCGTCGCTTTCAGGCCATTCTGCCGCTGCGGGGCAAGATTCTGAACATCGAGAAGACTGACGACGCCAAGATCTATAAGAATACGGAGATTCAGGCGCTGATCACCGCCCTCGGCCTCGGTATCAAGGGTGAAGAGTTTGATTCCAAGAACTTGCGCTATCACCGCATTGTGATCATGACTGATGCGGATGTCGACGGCGCCCACATCCGCACACTGTTGCTCACCTTCTTCTATCGCTATCAGAAGGCGTTGGTGGAGGGTGGTTACATTTACATCGCCTGCCCTCCCCTCTACAAGGTAGAACGCGGTAAAAACCACAGCTATTGCTATAATGAGGGCGATCTCAAGAAGGTGATTGCGTCTTTCGGCGAAAAGGCCAACTACACGATCCAGCGTTTTAAGGGTCTGGGTGAAATGATGCCCCAGCAGCTCTGGGAAACCACCATGGATCCCACCACGCGCACGATGAAGCGGGTGGAGATTGAGGATGCCGCTGAGGCGGATCGCATCTTCACGATTCTGATGGGGGACAAGGTGGCGCCCCGCCGTGAATTCATTGAGACCCACAGCGCCGAGCTCGATCTGGCGCAGCTCGACATCTGATGGGAGGGCCCTGGCGCTGGGCAGCATTGCTGGGCTTTGCCCTGATCGCCCCGGTCAGCCTGCCCGCTGGTGGTGCGGAGCGCCGCCAGCCTGAGGTGCGGCGCCGCCAGCCCGGTGAGCCTCTGTTGCCCACCAGCCTGCGCAGTCTTCAGGCTTCGCCCGAGCGGCAGGCGCCGGTGCTCGCCCGGCTCAGCGCCGATCAGCCGCTGCGCGTGCTGCGCAGCTGGCGTGGTGCTGGCGGTGAGCGCTGGCTGCAGGTCGAAACAGGTGGCGGTGGTGCTGCTGCCCCGGCCCGCCGGGGCTGGCTGCTGGCCTGATGCCATGGCCAACCACACCACCGGTCTGAGCTGGTGATGCAGGACGCCCTGCTGGTGGCCATCGGTGCTGTGCCGGGCGCCTGGCTGCGCTTCCGCCTGGTGAATCATCTCGTGCCGTTGGTGCCCCGCAAGCACTGGGCCACCTTCGCGGTCAACATCAGCGCCTGCTTTGCGCTCGGTCTGATCAGCGCCCTGGAGCAGGCCTGCGGCCCGCGGCCGCCGCTCGGCCTGCTGTTGGGCGTGGGTTTCCTCGGTAGTTTCAGCACCTTCTCCACCTTCAGTGTTGAGCTGCTGCAGGCCTGGCTGGATGGTGCCAGGCGCCAGGCTCTGGCGCTGCTGCTGGGCTCGGTGCTCGTGGGCTTGCTGGCGGTGATGCTGGGGCTGTCGCTGGGTGGCTGAGCCGATGAAGCAGCTGCCCGATCGTCGCCTGGGTTTCGAGCTGCGTGAGCTGCTGTTGGTGGCGGCTGGCGCTGTGCCCGGTGCCCTGCTGCGCTGGCAGGCGGCGGTGCAGCTGGCTCCCGCCTTGGGGGGAGACGCGATCACCAACCTGATTGTGAATCTGCTGGGTTCGTTTCTGCTGGGCTTCCTGGCGGGGCCGATTCCCCGCCGCACCGCCCTGGTGCTCTGCCTCGGCATCGGCTTCTGCGGCAGCCTCACCACCTTCAGCAGCTGGATGCTGGATGTGGCCCGCCTGCTGGTGGCGGCGCGGCCCGGGCAGGCTCTGGCGTTGGTGGCGCTCAGCCTGTTGTTCGGTCTGCTCTGCGCTGCTTTCGGTCTGTTCTGCAGCCGTTGGCTGTTCCGGGATCGCCAGCGCCGTCGGCTGTGGGGGCAGCGCCGCTGGCCACTGGCGCAGCGCCGCCGACCGCCGGGGCGCTGAGCCAGTGGCCGCTGCCGGTTCAGGCCGCCAGCGCCGCTTCAATGGCGGCCTTCAGCTCGGAGCCTTCCGGTTCCACGCCGCTCTTGAAGCGTCCCACCACCGTGCCGTCTTTGCCGATCAGGAACTTTTCAAAGTTCCAGGCCACCGGGCCGGCGGGTTCGGCCTGCACCAGCGTGGCGAAGGGCTCGGCGCTGATCGCCACCTTGCTGAACACCGGGAAGCTGACGCCGTAGGTGGTGGAGCAGAACTGCTGGATTTCGGCCAGGCTGCCGGGCTCCTGGGCGCCGAAGTCGTTGCAGGGGAAGGCGATCACGCTGAAGCCCTGGGGGCCATAGGCCTCCTGCAGGGCCTGCAGGCCGGCGTATTGGCGGGTGAAGCCGCAGCGACTGGCCACGTTCACGATCAGCAGCACCTGGCCAGCGAAGCCGCCGAGGCTCTGGGGTTCACCGCTGCCGTTGTTCACCTGCACGGCACTCACGTTCACGGCCATCGCGTCGTCCGGCTGCCACAGCCGGTATTGAGGACGGCCGGACCTTAGCGACATCAGCCCATACACTCGAACTGCCGCCGCCCCCGGGTCGATGAGCGAGGCGACCGCTGCCGGGTCGAGCACAGGGTCCAAGGCTGGTGCCGGCAAGAACGGCACCACCAAGCTGGCCAATGGTGCTGTGCTCACGGAGGTGCTGGCCCAGCAGCTCAAGGCTCTGCTGGAGGCCGGCAATTACGACGGCGTCAAGCTGCTGCTGCAGCCGGTGCAGGAGGTGGACATCGCTGAGGCGATCGGTGGTCTGCCGCGCACCCTGCAGGCCCTGGCCTTCCGCCTGCTGCCCAAGGATGAGGCGATCGAGGTGTACGAATACCTCGAGCCGAGTGTTCAGCAGACGCTGCTGGAGCGGCTGCGCTCCAGTGAGGTGCTGGAGCTGGTGGAGGAGATGTCACCCGACGACCGGGTGAACCTGTTCGATGAGCTGCCCGCCAAGGTGGTGCGCCGGCTGCTGGCGGAGCTGAGCCCGGCTGAGCGGCGCGTCACCGCCCAGCTGCTGGGCTATGAGCCGGAGACCGCCGGCCGGTTGATGACCACCGAGTTCATCGACCTCAAGGAGTTTCACAGCGTCGCCCAGGCGCTGACGATCATCCGTCGTCGCGCCCGTGACACGGAGACGATCTACGCCCTTTACGTGACCGATGCCTCGCGCCATCTCACCGGGATCCTGTCGCTGCGGGATCTGGTGGTGGCCGAGCCGGAGGAGCGCCTCGGCGATGTGATGACCCGCGAGGTGGTGAGCGTGGGCACCGACACCGATCAGGAGGAGGTGGCGCGGGTGATCCAGCGCTACGACTTCCTGGCGGTGCCGGTGGTGGATCGGGAGGAGCGGCTGGTGGGGATCGTCACCGTTGATGACGTGATCGATGTGATCCAGCAGGAGGCCACCCGCGACCTCTA